>JBFWQE010000299.1:0-2604 GCA_050249615.1 Vicinamibacterales bacterium | reverse complement strand
GCGGCAGCTTCGACGGCGGCGCAGCGGGCCATCACCCGGGCGACGGATTTGGTCGTCCAGTTGAAGGGGTGAGCACACTCGTTCCAGTGCGCAATCCAGGCGAGCAGATGCGCGGCGAGCGCCTCGAGTGAGGGGAAGTTCTCGACCGAGAGCGCTTTGCGCTGGAGCAGGCCGAACCACTGTTCGACCTGGTTCAGCCAGGAGCAGTGCACGGGCGGATAGTGCACGACGAAGCGCGGGTGCTCGGCAAACCATGCGCTTGCGACCTTGCCCTTGTGCACCCGAAGGTTGTCCTGGAGCAGATGGACGGTCGTGATCTCCGCTGGTAGCTGCGCGTCGAGGTGCTCCAGGAAGGCAACGTACTCTTGCGCGCGTTTGCGCGGCGCCGTTTGCCCGATGACCTTGCCGGAGCGTGTGTCGAACGCCGCGAAGAGATTCAGCGCTCCGCTCCGGCGGTATTCCTGCTCGACGCGCATGGGCATTCCTTCCGCAGGCGGCAGCGTGGGTGCACGTCGCTCGCGTGGCTGCAGACTGGTCTTCTCGTCGAGGCAAAGCACCGCTTCGTGGGGTTCGAGTTGGCGGAGATACAGCTCCAGGACCTCGCGCACCGCGGCGGCAAAGGCGGCATCCCGCGGGACGCGTGGCGACAGCCAGGAATGGACTCGCCAGGGTTTCAGGCGGTGCTTGGCAAGGATGCGCCGGACCGTCTCACGCGAGATCGCTTCGACGATCCCCTTCTCCTTCAGAAGCCGAACGATTTCTGCGCAGTCCCACTTGCCGATGGGCACCCCCCGTTCGGACGGAAGCTCGCAGGCGATCTTCACCGTTTCGACGGCAACGACTGAGGGGGAAAAAGGGCTTGCGCCCACGTCCCTTCTTGTCCTTCAGCCCCTTGCTGCCTTGCTCTTCGTAGCGGCGCGCCCATTTGCGCACGATGCGCTCCCCGAGGCCAACCTGCGACGCCACCTCCCGCGCTGTGCATCCGTCTGCCAGCAGCAGAATCGCGCTTACGCGCTTGTGCATCCCAACCGACAACGTCGTCTTGCGTTGCAGTCCTTCGAGCTCCGCACGCTCCGCCGCGCTCCGCTCCGTCTTGTAGCTCAACCGTCGACCCATCCGGCGCTCCTTCTCGCCGCCACCCCCTACATGATGCCTACTGATCACCCATTCAGCAATTGTCGCCCATTTCGACACCCTCCTCCGTGGAGCTGTACTGAGAAGGCCCTTGGCTCTTGGCCATTGGCCTTTGGCCGCGCGTCGACCGACTGCGTCGCAGATTGATTCATGGGCTCTGAGTACTTCGGAAGTTCCGAGTTCCAAGCGCCCAGTGCGTGACCGCCTGTCAAGGCTGGGTGCGATGGCAGATGGAGTCGAATCGCCAGAGGCCCAGTTCTGCGCGGGGTTAGGCTTGGGGCGGCCGCGGGCCCTCACCCCGCAGCCCCCTGTCCCATTCGGAAATGGGAGAGGGGAGACTGGTGTTTGCTCTGTCCCCGCGCATCTCGCCACTGCCAACGCGTAGCCTTCCGGGCTCCGAGCGCCGCGCGGGTGTCGCGCAGGGCCGAGAGTGGCGGCCTGGGCCAGATCCCCGTTGGTGTGCAGTCGAACCCGGACACGACCTCCCGGCGAGTCTGCATGCGAACGCAAGCCTGAGACGGCGCACGTTGGCGGGTTCGGGGCGGCCGTCGCGGGAAGATGCGGACATTCCAGCGAGGGGCAAGGTGATGATGCGAAGAGTGACGATGCGAGCGCGAGCGTGTGCGCTGCGACGAGGGGCCGTGGCGGCGATGGCGGTCGGCGCGATGGCCGCGTTTGCGAGCGGATGCGGAGACGATGACACGACGGGGACCGGAACGGCGGCTGCGCCGCCTTTCCTCACACCCTCCGTAAGCCCCACCACGACCGCCAGCGCGAGCGCGGTGTCCACGGGCACGGTGTGCCCGAGTCCATCGGTCAGCGTGACGGCGACTCCGTCGCCGACCGCGACGGGAACGGTGGGCGCGGCGGTCACGGGGACGGCAGTGAGCGGGACGGCGACAAGCACGCCGAGCGCCGTGGCGACGGCATCGGCGACAACCGCCCAGGGCTCGGTGGTAGCGGGCGTCGGCACCTGCTGAAGCCCGCTGCGTCCGCCGCGAGCAGAGGGAGCCCCGGCCATGGCCGGGGCTCTCCTGGCGTTCGTGGGTGCGTCAGCCTCGCCCGGCGTAGCGTCTGCTACATTGGCGCGATGCGGGCGATGTCCCGAGGAGATAGCGGATTTGAAGCTCGGCTTGCACCTTTCGAATTTCACGTACGGACTCCCTCCGGCCGAACTGGGGGCCAGGATCGGGGCGATCGCCGTGGGCGCCGAGGAGGCCGGGTTCGACCGGCTGTCGGTCATGGACCACTATTTCCAGATTCCACCGATCGGGCCGGCCGAGCAGGAGATGTTCGAAGCCTACGGGCTGCTCGGGTTCATCGCGGCCAAGACATCGCGCCTGAAGCTTGGGGTGCTGGCCACGGGCGTGACGTATCGCCAGCCGGGGTTCCTCGCGAAGCAGGTCACCGGGCTGGACGTGCTCTCGGGCGGCCGCGCCTGGCTGGGCATCGGCGCCGCGTGGTTCGAAC
>JBFWQE010000298.1:0-2700 GCA_050249615.1 Vicinamibacterales bacterium | reverse complement strand
CGCAGGAGGCGCCCGGCGGCGGCATCGAGCGCGTCCTCCAGGGCGACGAGTTGCGCCTGCTCCTCGGCCGCCTTGCCCTTCGCCGCGCGAATCTGCTGCCGCGCCTTGTCGGCGCCGCTCTCGTGGTCGGCCGCCAGGTAGGCCTCGACGATGTCGCCGACGTCACGCCCGGTGGCGGTGGCGTGCCGGTGAATGAAGCCGACGCCGGCGTTGTTCACCAGGTAGTTGACGGCGCCCGTCGCGATGATCTCGCGGCGCAGCGGGTGCTGCGCGAAGTGCTCGCGGTACGCCTCGCGCATCTTCGACGGGAAGTACGAGGCCAGCAGCGGCTGCGCGATCTCGGCGTCGGGAAGCGTTGACGCCAGCGTCCTCGCGTACGCCCAGTTCTTGACATTGCCGAGCATGGCGCACAGCAGCGGCCGCGGCAGGCCCCGCTCGTGCCCCTTCCCCGCCATCAGCTCGTCGCGCGTGGGCACCTTGTCGTCGTTGCGGTCCAACACGCCCGCGGCGACCAGCTCCTGCGCCAGGTCCACCCAGGCGTCGAAGCGGCGCGCGCTGCGGATGCCGTCCAGGCTGAGCGCCAGGGCCTGGTTCGCGTTGTCGGCCAGCACCAGGTCCGAGACCTCGTCGGTCATGGAGGCCAGCAGGCGGTTGCGCTCGGTCACGCCGGACAGCACGCGGGTGCGCATCAGGAGGTTCAGCAGGATCTTGATGTTCACCTCGTGATCCGACATGTCCACGCCGCCCGAGTTGTCCACGGCATCGGTGTTGATGAGGCCGCCGCCGTACCAGTACTCGATGCGGCCGCGCTGGGTCAGCCCCAAATTGCCGCCCTCGGCCAGAACCCTGGCGCGCAGCTCGGTGGCGTCCACGCGCACGCGGTCGTTGGCGCGGTCCCCCACGTCGGCATGATCCTCGCTCGACGCCTTCACGTAGGTGCCGATGCCGCCGTTGTAGAGCAGGTCCACGCGAGCGCGCAGGATGGCGCGCACGACCTCTTCCCCGCTGGCCTCGGCCTGGTCGAGATCCAGCAGCCGCCGGACCTCCGGGGTGAGCGCGATGGACTTCGCCGATCGGTCGAAGATGCCGCCGCCGGCGCTGATACGCGACTGGTCGTAGTCGCGCCACGTCGAGCGCGGCAGCGCGAACATCCGCTGGCGCTCGGCGAAGGACACCTCGAGGTCCGGACTCGGGTCGAGGAAGATGTGCTGGTGGTTGAACGCCGCCACCAGGCGCGTGGCGCGGCTCAGCAGCACGCCATTGCCGAACACGTCACCCGAGAGATCGCCGATGCCCGCCATCGTGAACGGCTCGGTCTGGACGTCGATGCCCAGGTTGCGGAAGTGATGCCGCACGCACTCCCAGGCGCCGCGGGCCGTGATGCCCTCTTTCTTGTGGTCGTAGCCGTTGCTGCCGCCCGACGCGAAGGCATCGCCGAGCCAGAAGCCGTACTGCGCCGACACCCGGTTGGCCGTGTCGGAGAGGTGCGCCGTGCCCTTGTCT
This sequence comes from Vicinamibacterales bacterium, assembly GCA_050249615.1. GTDB lineage: Bacteria > Acidobacteriota > Vicinamibacteria > Vicinamibacterales > UBA2999 > VFZN01. The sequence continues at coordinate 1,197 of JBFWQE010000298.1, read as the reverse complement.
GCCGCCACCACCAGGTACGCATCGTCGGCGTCGTGGCGCACGACGTCCGGCGGGTGCAGCACCTGCCCGTCCACCAGGTTGTCGGTCACGTCCAGCAGCCCTGACACGAACTCGCGGTAGCGATCGATGAGATAGGCGTCCAGCGCCGGCCGCGGGGGCACGTTGCCCTTGAGGACGAAGCCGCCCTTGGACCCGACGGGCACGATGACCGAGTTCTTCACCATCTGGGTCTTCATGAGCCCCAGGACCTCGGTGCGGAAGTCGTCGTGGCGATCGCTCCAGCGGATGCCGCCGCGCGCCACCATGCCGCCGCGCAGGTGGATGCCCTCGAGCAGCGGGGAGTGGACGTAGATCTCGAAGAGCGGCCGCGGCGAAACCATGCCGACGACCTTCGCCGACTCCACCTTGATGGACACCACCGGCCGCTGCGGGCGCTGGTAGAAGTTGGTCCGGACCGTGGCCGCCACCAGGCTCTCGAGCCCGCGCAGGATCTCGTCGTCGAACAGGCTGGTGACCTCGCGCAGCGCCGCGTGCAGGGCGTCGTCGGCCCGGGCCATGGCCGCGGCGCGATCGGCCTCGAGCGCGGGTGAGAACTTCGCGTCGAAGGCCCGGAACAGCGCGCCCGCGGCGGCATGGTTGCGCAGCAGCACGGACGTCACGGTCTCGGCGTTGTAGGCGGGCCGGATCTGGAGCAGGTGGTTGCGCAGCGTGCGGAGCACCTCCACCTCGCGCCAGGCGAGATCCGCCAGGAGGACGAGGGCGTTGAGCGGGTCGTCCGTGCCGCGCTCCTCGTGGATGGCACGCAGGCCGTCGCGCAGGCGCTCCGGCTCGCCTTCGATGGCCGCAATGGCCGTCGCCTCGGCCTCCACGCGCAGCCGCTCGAGCCAGGCGCGCTGGCCTTCCGGCAGCTGCAGCGGGATGCTGACCTCTTCCTCCACCCGGAGCCCGAAGTTCTGCAGCGTGCGCAGCAGATCGGTGAGCGACATCGGGCCGGGCGAGAACAGCTTCAGCAGGACGCGCTCGGCCGTGTCGGGCTGGACGGTGAGCTCGAGCCGGCCCTCGAGCGCCTCAAAGACCCGCAGGTCGTCGGGCACCTCGGATGGTCGCGTGAGCTCGCGGTACAGGCCGCTGCGGCTCTCCTGGCGGACGTAGCGCTTGAAGAGGCGCCGGCCCTCGGCCGCGCCGAAGCTCCGCTCG
>JBFWQE010000297.1:0-2703 GCA_050249615.1 Vicinamibacterales bacterium | reverse complement strand
AGGAGCGCGAGATCGAGCGGGTGGGCGAGTCGAAGCCCTTCAAGTTCGACATCCGGCTCATCGCCGCCACCAACGTCGACCTGCGGGCGATGGTGAAGGAGGGCACGTTCCGCGAGGATCTCTTCTACCGCCTCAACGTGGTGCCCATCCCGCTGCCGCCCCTTCGTCACCGCCGCGAGGACATCGCTCTGCTGGTGCAGCACTTCGTCGAGAAGTCGTGCCGGAACAACGGCCTGCCCCTGCGCACGGTCAGCCAGGCCGCCCTGCGGGTGCTGATGGACTACAGCTGGCCGGGCAACATCCGGCAGCTCGAGAACGCCATCGAGTACGCCGTGGCGGTGAGCGGCGCGGAGCGGGAGATCGTTCCGTCGATGCTGCCCGAGGACATCCGCAACCCCGAGCAGGTGTCGGCCATCGGTCCGGTGACCATTCCCGAGGAAGGCGTGGACTTCCAGAGCGTCATGTCCCAGATCGAACGGGACCTGATCCTGGGCGGTCTCCGGAAGACGGGCGGCAACAAGCGTCAGGCCGCGCGGCTGCTGAACCTGAGCCGGACGACGCTCATCGACAAGCTCCACCGCATCAGCGGCAGCATGTCAGCGGCCTGAGCCCGGCAGGGTCAGCGTGAAAGCCGAGCCCGTGGGCTCGCGCGGCGTGTAGGTGAGCGCGCCGCCCTGGCGTTCGGCCAGGGCGCGCGACACCATGAGGCCGATGCCGAGCCGGTCGGCGGGGCCCGCCTGCGTGGGGGGCCGCCGTTCGAACAGGCCATCGCGGCACGCGGGCGGCACCCCGGGGCCGTTGTCCTCCACCGAGAGCGCGGCCCCGTCTCCAGACGCGGCGACGACCACGCGCACTTCGGGAGACGGGACGCCGGCCAGCGCGAGCTCCGCGTTCACCAGCAGATTCAGGAGCACCTGCAGCAGCTCGCGCCGGACCGCATGCACGGTGATGGGATCCCCCAGCAGCGTGCGCGTGGCGCGGAGCCGGGCGAAGGGGAACTGGCGAAGCGTCAGCGCCTGCTCCGCCAGCGCGCGCAGCTCGACGGGCTCCGGCGCCCCGCCCTGGTCGCGCACGAATCGCGACAGGTCGTGAACCAGCACCATCACCCGCTCGGTCTTGCCGCCAATCGCGCGGCTCACGGCCCCCACGTCGGCCTGCTCCATCTGGAGGAGCTCCACGCCGCCGCCGATCACCTGCAGCGCGTTGTTCATGTCGTGCATGGTGCTCGAGACGAGGCGTGAGACCAGCGCGAGGCGGTTCACCCGCTCGAGCCACGCGATTGACGCGGCGTCGGCGGCCGGCGGCCGGGACGGTTCACCCACGGGGTTCACACGGTACCACGGGTCGGGCGGTTTTCGTGCGCTCGTCGCACCGGGCGGGATCCGGACACCGGCGACCGGACAGTCCGACTCCTGTCTTCTGCCTTGCGCCTTCAGGTGCCGGCTCTTTCAGCAAGCGGCTAGGCCGGGTCGGCCCCCCACCACAGCGCGGGATCCGGGCCGTCGGCGCCCCGGACGAAGTCCACGGTGTAGGTTCCCTGCCAGTTGGTGAACGAGAACTTGTCGCCCTCCACCCAGTTCACCTTGTGACCGAGCGCCTCGAACGCGCTCTTCACGTGCGTGTTGAACCATGTCTCGGCCTCGGCCTTCGTGAGCGGCATCGAGCCGATCTCGCGTGCGATCTTGGCGAAGGCGTCCTTGGCCGACTTCTGCGGGTCCTGCGGGCGCCCGAAGTCGAAGCCCTCGAACTTCACTGTTCCGCCGTCGCCCTCGCCCTGGTGGATGCGCACCTCGCGCATCGATCCCATCAGCTCGCCGAGCAGCCCCGAGAATTCCTCCTTGCTGAGCTGCCCGTCGTTGTTCGCGTCGAACCGGCCGACGAGCGAGTCCGCCAGCTGCTGGACCGCTCCGAGTCCGGTTGTCGATGTCACGGCCATCTTCTGTGTCTCCTCCGCCACCGGATTCGGGTGACGCCCGCTCCACAGCAACGGCGGTGCCAGTCGAGGCCTGGTACGGCGGGCGGCGGGCGGCCGCGGTTTTCCGCCCCGAATCGTTCGATGTTGGCGCCGAGGACCCCGCGGACGTGCGCCCCTGGTGTCGGCCGGCCGACGCCGGCGTCGGAAGGGCGGTCGGAGCGACCCGTGGCGGCGCGGCCGAGGATGACGCGGGGATGAGTCGGCCGTGAAACCCGACCCACGCGGCGAGCCTATGGCACCGTCACGACGGTTTCAGGCGACGCCTCGCTCAACCTTCCCCAGCCTCCACGTACACGCGGCCCGTGTGAGGGTCCAGGTCGAGGCGGCGCACGAACTCGAAGTCCCAGGGATCAATGGGATACTCCCGCTCCGGAAGGACGCTGCCGGTTGCCGCGTCGTAGCGCGTGAGGCGCGCGGGCCCTGGATCGCATCCCTGCCACGGGCAACTCGCCGTGAGCACCTCGGGCCTCATCAGCACCAGGCGCGCGCTCTGGGCGTGCGCGGTGGCGGACACGGCCATCGCCGACACGAACCTCAGCGCCGCGATGCGTGTCACCCGCCCGCGCGTGGGGATTCTACTCCCGGCGCAACAGCGCGAGCGGGCTCGACGCCGCCGCCCGGCGCGCAGGCACCCAGCTGGCGAGGAAGGTGACCGCCAGCACGGCCGAGACCACCGCGCCAGACGTCGGCCAGTCGCTGGACGTGACGCCGACGAGCAGCGCCGCGAG
>JBFWQE010000296.1:0-2824 GCA_050249615.1 Vicinamibacterales bacterium | reverse complement strand
GGTCTACACCGAGATCTACGAGCCGTTTCCCGACGCGGAGTCGGTGGTGACGACCATCCTCACCGACGAGCGCGGCAAGACGCGCCTCACCATCACCTCGCTCTACCCGACGAAGGACGTGCGCGACACCGTGCTCGGAGCCGGGATGGAGCGCGGCGCCGCCATCAGCTACGACCGTCTCGAGGATCTCGTGCAGGCGCTGCAGCGGGTGTGAGCGGTGCGGGCGGAGCCCCCCGGCAGCCGCCTCCCGGTCCAGACCGCTCGCGATTCGCCCATCGAGAGGACGCGAGGCCTTACGGGCGCACCACGGCGGTCACGTATCGCGCCTCGTGCACGCCGGTCGACCGGACGCGCGTGGGCCCGGTGAGGCCGTAGCAGATGCAGTCGCCCGCCTGCAGCGGGAACGCCGCGCCGGCAATCTCGAGCGTCAGCGCGCCCTCGAGCAGCCACAGGTGATGCTCGAGGCCCGCGAGCGGTGGCTCCTCGTACGACATCGTCGCGCCGGCCGGGATCCGCACCTCGACGAGTTCGCCGCGCAGCCCGGGCGCGGGTGGCGACACGGCCCGCCGGCGGGATCCGGATTCCGGGTCCGTCCACTGCGACTGGTCCAGGGCGCGGACGACGCGCGGAGGCGTGGACTCGGCGTCGGCCACCAGGCGCGCCAGCGTCCAGCCATGGACGGCGCAGAGCCGTCCGAGCATGGCGGCCGTCGGGCTCAGTTCCGAGCGTTCCAGGCGTGACAGCGTCGCCCGGCTGACGCCGGAGAGCTCGGCCAGTTCGTCGAGCGTCCACCCTCGCTCCGCACGCAGCCGCGCCAGGCGCCGCGCAATGCGTTGCTCGACGTCCGATGTCGTGGTGAGGGGCGTCTCGGGACTGCGCATCTCCGAACAGAGACACTATCTCCAATCAGAGACGCACGCAAGCGAGAAGCGGTGCGGGTGTACTGCAGCCCATGGCCTGCGCCGGGAATCCGGCGGCGGCCTGGCCGGGACCGGCAGCGCCCGATGGTCCGCGCCCGTGCCTGCGCGCACGAGGCAGCCCGCAGACGAGGTACACGAGTTGCTTGAACGCGTCTCATGGCCTCCAACTGGATTTGCTGGTTCGACGACGTCGGCATGGACGACGTGCCGATCGTGGGCGGCAAGAACGCGTCGCTTGGCGAGATGCGCCGTGCCCTGACGCCGCTGGGCATCCGCACACCCGGCGGCTTCGCCACCACGGCCGAGGCGTACCGCGCGTTCCTGCGCGCCGCGGATCTCGAGCGTGTCATCGAGGACACGCTCAGCGGCCTCGACGTGGACGACATCGATCGGCTGCAGGCTGCGGGCAGCCGCGTGCGCTCGGCCATCCTGGCCGCCCCTCTGCCCGACGAGCTGGCGCAGGGCGTGGCCGAGGCGTACGCACGACTCGAGGCGGAACACGGTCCGAACTGCGACGTGGCGGTGCGCAGCAGCGCCACCGCCGAGGACCTGCCCGACGCCAGCTTCGCGGGCCAGCAGGAAACCTACCTGAACATCCACGGCACGGCGATGCTGCTCGACGCGGTCAGGCGCTGCTTCGCGTCCCTCTTCACCGATCGCGCCATCGTCTACCGCGTTCACCGCGGCTACGACCACGGCCAGGTGGCGCTCTCGGTCGGCATCCAGAAGATGGTCCGATCGGACCTCGCCAGCGCGGGCGTGATGTTCTCCATCGACACCGAGACCGGCTTTGCGAACGCCGTCCTCATCAACGCCGCGTACGGGCTTGGTGAGAGCGTCGTGCAGGGCACGGTGAACCCGGACGAGTACTACGTGTTCAAGCCCACGCTCGCGAAGGGCTTCCGCCCCATCCTGCAGAAGAAGCTCGGCACCAAGGAGTTCAAGCTGATCTACGAGGAGGGTGGTACGCGCCAGACGCGCAGCGTACCCGTGCCGTCGGAGGCACGGGCACGCTTCGTCCTGCAGGACGACGACATCCTCACGCTGGCTCGGTGGGCGGTGCTCGTGGAAGCCCACTACTCGCAGTTGCGGGGGACGCCGACGCCCATGGATATCGAGTGGGCGAAGGACGGCCGGAGCGGCGAGCTGTTCCTCGTGCAGGCTCGCCCCGAAACGGTGCACGCGCGGCGCGACGCGCTGGTCCTCGAGCGCTACCGCCTCGATGCGCGCGGCACGGCGCTCGCGCGCGGGCGCAGCGTCGGCGAGAAGATCGGGCAGGGCCCGGCCCGCATCATCCGATCCACGGCCGACCTGGAAGCGCTCCAGCAGGGCGAGGTGCTGGTCACCGAGATGACCGATCCCGACTGGGAGCCGGTGATGAAGCGCGCCGCGGCCGTGGTGACGGATCGCGGCGGCCGCACCTGCCACGCCGCCATCGTCAGCCGCGAGCTCGGCATCCCGGCCATCGTCGGCACCGGCACGGGCACGACGGCCGTCGCGACGGGACAGGTCGTGACCGTGTCGTGCGCGGAGGGCGAGGAAGGGATCGTCTACGAGGGCCGGCTGCCGGTGCGCGTCGAGCGGACGAACCTCGCGGACCTGCCGAACCCCCGGACGAGGATCATGATGAACGTGGCCAATCCGGCCGAGGCTTTCTCCCTGTCGTTCCTGCCGAATGACGGCGTGGGCCTCGCGCGCCTCGAGTTCATCATCTCCACGCACGTGCGCGTGCACCCGATGGCACTGCTCCGCCCGGACCGGGTGACGGACTTCAAGGAGCGGCGCGAGATCGAGCGGCTGACGGCGGGCTACGCGGACAAGGGTCAGTACTTCGTGGATCGGCTGGCCGAGGGCGTGGCCATGATCGCCGCCGCCTTCTGGCCGAAGGACGTCATCGTCCGGAT
>JBFWQE010000295.1:0-2855 GCA_050249615.1 Vicinamibacterales bacterium | reverse complement strand
ATGCTGATGCCCGCGGCGGCCAAGTCCAACCCCGTGCTCGACGGCTGGAAGCTCGAGAGCACGCACGATTGCCGGGTGGCAGGCGTGACAGAGAAGCCGAAGCGCAAGAAGAAGGGGGAATAGCGCGGGACGGGTGCGGGCAGGTGCAGACAGGTGCGGCAGGTGCGAACGGGTGCGGGCAGGTGCGAACGGGTGCGGGCAGGTGCGAACGGGTGCGGGCAGGTGCGAACGGGTGCGGGCAGGTGCGAACGGGTGCGGTCGGTGGGAGCGGGAGAGCCGGCCCGTTCACCCTCGCGGCATCACCGAAACGATCGGGCGTCTACCGAAGCGGCAGGCGCGGCTGCGGGACGTAGGCCATCGGCATCTCGAACGCCAGGCGCGGCGCGTAGGCGTCCCGCGCTTCCTCCAGGTGCTCGAGAATCTCCTCCGCCAGCGCCGACGGCGCGATGACGCGGGCGTGCGGCCCGAAGCCGAGGATCCAGCTCCGCAGCGCCCAGTCGCGGCACACCTTCAGCGTGAGGCGCAGGCTGCCGTCTGGCTCATCGTGCAGCTGCTGCGACGCGTGCCACTCGCGCTCGCGGATGTAGCGCGCTACGCGCGGCGCGAACTCGATCTCCACGCGCTCGGGCCGGCCATCGTTCACGCCCAGCGACGCGGCAAACGGGCTGCCATCGATGGTCACCGGCGGCTCGAACGTCTTCGCCGTCGGCTTGAACGTGCGGATGCGCTCGGCGGCGAAGTGCCGGACCTGGCGATACTCCGGCACCCACGCGGTCAGGTAGAGGCCGCCGTCGAAGTAGGCGACGTGGTAGGGATGGACCACGTAGTCCTTCTCGCGATTGCTCGAGGCGGAGAAGTAGCGCATCTCCGCGATGCGGCGGCCGGAGGAGGCCTCGATGAGCCGCGCGACGATCTCGCCGTAGTTCTTCGCGTGCTTCTTCACCGCCCCCGGCTTCACCTTGACGACACCCGGGAGCTGGTCGAGGAACTCGCGCACGCGCGGCGCGAGCGCCTTCTCGATCTTCTTCATCAGGCCCGCCAGGCCGTCGGCGAACGCCGCCCCCGGCATCGACGCGAGCAGCGCGCGGCTCATGTAGAGCGAGCAGACCTCCGTCGCCGACAGGCCCGGATCCTGGAGCGCCTTCAGCGGCATGGCCGTGAGGAACCACGCGGTGCGGCCGTCGGCGCGCTTCTCGCTACGGAGCGGGAAGCCCGCCTCCTGGAGCGCCGCCATGTCGCGCCAGATGGTGCGCTTGCCGACACCGGTGTCGAGCGCGAGATCGTCCACCGTGCGGCCGAGTCGGCTCTTGTCGAGGGAGAGGAGGATGTGCCACTGGCGGATGACTTCGGCGTTGCGGGGCATCGGGGAGAAGAGTAGATCGGGAACCGGGAACAGGGAACCGGGAACCGCGCCGCCGGACCGCATTCCGTTCCCATCTCCTCGCGGCAAGCGCTCTTCCGACTCCCGACCCCCCGTTCCCGACCCCCGCCGCGATCGCCTTCCCAGCTCCCGGCGCGATCGACTGCGACCTTTCCTGACACACCCCGCGACGACGATGGGTGAGGAGGTCAGCCCCCTATGCACATCCAGTCCGATCGCGCCCTCATCCCCTCCGGTTCGTCGTCCACCCGGTTCCTCTCCGTCACCATCTCGGCGCCGTCCGCGCCGGCGACTGATCCGTCCGGGCCCGCACGCGAGGCGCGGCCGGGCGTCAGCGTGTCGCTCGTGCTCGACCGCTCCGGCTCGATGGGCGGCCGCAAGATCGCGCTGGCGCGGGAGGCCGTGGCCTACGCCATTCGCCTGCTGAGGGAGTACGACCGCCTCAACCTCGTCGTCTACGACCACGTGGTGGACACGCTGCTGGAGTGCGTGCCGGCGACGAAGGCGGCAAAAGCCCAGGCGCTTCGGGCCCTGGAGGCCATCGACGCGCGGGGGCAGACGAACCTGGCCGAGGGCTGGCTCGCTGGTGCCCGCTCGCTTGGCGGCCCGCCCGCGACCAGCGCGGGAGCCGGTCCAGTTGCCGGGGACCGCCTGGCGCGTGTGCTGCTCCTCACCGACGGCCTCGCGAACCAGGGTATGACGGATCACGACGAGCTGAACCAGGCCGCGGCACGGCTGCGCGCCGAGGGCGTCCAGACCTCCACCTTCGGCCTTGGCGCGGACTTCGACGAGGAGCTGCTCTCGTCCATCGCCTCTGAGGGCGGCGGGCACTTCTACTTCATCGAACAGCCGCAGCAGATTCCCGACCTGCTGGCCAGCGAGCTGGGCGAGGTGCTGGAGGTGGCCGCCCGCGACGTCGTCTTCGAGGTGCGCGGTGGCGCCGGCGTCTCCGTGGCTGTGCTCAACCCTCTACCGGTGTCGCCGATCGGGGAGGTCACGCGCGTGCGGCTGGGCGACCTCGTCGCGGAGCAGGAGGTGACGCTGCTGCTCGCGGTCACGTGCGGGGCGCGCGCGGAGGGCGAGCGCGCGTGGGTGGACTGCCGCGTGGTGGATCGCGAGGCCGTGCTGCACCACGAGCCGATGCACGTGGAGTGGACCGCGGTCCCGGCGGAGCAGGACCGCGCCCAGCCGGTGAATCGCGACGTCGTGCTGGCCGTGGCGCGCATGCTCGCCGAGGGCGCGCGGGCGCAGGCGCTGGCGGCGAACCGGCGGGGAATGTTCAAGGACGCCGGCGCGGCGCTGCACGACGCCGCGTCGCAGATCGATCAGTTGGGCGACGACAGCGCCGTGCAGGCCGTGGCGCGGCTGCTGCTGGACGAGGAGGTGGCCTTCGCACGGCGCATGGACCCGGTGGAGATGAAGGCGCGCCACTTCGCGTCGTACCAGGCGGCGTATTCGCGAGAGGAGGGGAAGG
>JBFWQE010000294.1:0-2941 GCA_050249615.1 Vicinamibacterales bacterium | reverse complement strand
CTGGACGAGGTCGGCCCACAGGTGCGACACGCGAGAGAGCTTTTCGAGCGTGATCTCGGGCCAGTCAATCGTCAGAGTGAGACGATTTGCGGCCCTGGGTTCATCAGACGCGAAAGCCATCGAATCGTCCTCACCTTGCGTGGAGTGTAGCCGATGTGGCTCTGTCCCTTGGCTTACAGGCGACTGCCCTCTGCATCCTCAAGTCCCAGATGCTGCGGCCGTTCCCTGAGCACCCGGTGGCCGGGGTCCAGGTGGCGTCGGTCCACTCGATGCCGGTGCTGTCTGCCATCCGTTCCCACTCTCCTGTATCGGTTGCAGAGGCCGCCAACCTTCAGGGGCCGGGCGGGTGAAACCTTACCGCTCCCGAGCGCTTGAAGGCCAGCCGGCGGGCCACGGCGGGCCCGGCAGGGCGCCTAGATGGGCCGCAGAGCCGCGAACCGGGCAGGACCGCGACCAAGACAGCCCCCGGCCAGCCCGGGCCTTGCAGCGGGGCTGCAGGAGCCGGGTCGGGCCTTCTCCTCCGCTTGGCATCCGCGTCGGGGGCGTGAAGGGTCCCGCAATCCCCCGCAGAGGGCCCCAGCCCCCCCGGATGGTCGGCCTGCAGCCCTTTGGCCACGGATCGTCCGAGGGGGCCGCAGCGGGCCTGCCAGTCGGGCGCGGGCTTCCAGATGCCCGGACCGGCAGGGCTTCGGTGCCCTGCAGGTGACCCGGGCTGACCTGACGCTCCCCGCATGGCCGATTTTCTGTGGGTTTCGGGCAGTTCCGGCGCGTGGGTCTCCTGATTGCAGACCACGCCGCCCGCTCCGAAGCTCTGGACAGCCGAGCCGCCCCAAGCTGGCATATCCTCAGGCCCTGACCATGCCAAACGACCGCGGGAACTCACACGCTATCGGCGCTGCGGATTCCCGGAGCTGATTCAGAGACGGCGGGTATACTCTCGGCGATAGTCGTGGACCGAATCCTCGTGCCATTCACCGCGGCAACGACGCTGGCCGGAGTCTTTGGCCAGCTGTCGCTCGTGCCCTATTCTTTGCGCCTCTGGGTGGTGGGAGTGGCAGCACTGGTGGCCACGCTCCGCTCGATCCGGCAGTTGACGACATTTTCCAGACGCCAGGCCGGTGGAACGACCATCCTGCGCCCGGGGGTGGCGGCTCTGATGGCGCGGGCGGCCGGCATCGCCGTCGCCGCCGCCGCCGTGACCGCGGCGCTCGTCTTCGTGGACCGCTATCACTCGGTGCGCATCGTGAAGATGGCCGACTCACGGGCGGCCGGCTCTGGTGAGGTGCGCGTTGCGGCGCCCGTCTCCGGGGTGAGCGTGCAGGTGGACGGGTGGGTTTCCGCCTCGGCGCTCCTGGTAATGTCACCGTTGCCCGCACGCCCGCCATCTGCGCAGGCACGTCTCACGGTCGGTCCGCGAACCGCCTCGTCGGCTACGTTCTTCATTGATGACTTCGCCGCGCCGCGAGACATCGTGCTGTTGTACCAGTTGGATCCGCCTCACACCGCCCTCACTGTGCAGGGATACACGGCATCGCAACACGTCGGCGTGCTGTACGACGGCGACATCCGAAGGCACCTCGTCATCGCTTTCGCCCTTGGAGGTCTGGTATGCGTAGGTGGCTGGGCTCGCTTGGGCTGGCGCTGGTCGTTGGCGCGACGCTAGTTGGGCAGGAGGCCCGATTCTACAGCGGGACTGTCATTGACAGTGTGACTGGCGGAGGCGTGGAGGCATCGCTCGTCACGGCTTATAGGGATGCCGGTCGGCGCACCGACAGCGCCGCCTGTCCTGAGTTCGGCGTGCGCGAGGGCGCGACGACAGCGTTACTCGGCGGCCAGTTTCTCCTGCCGGTGCCGCCATCCGTGACGACCTTCGCAGCGGTGTACTGCCGGCCCGGGTACTTCCCACGGGTCGAACCGGTGAACCCGCAGATCGACCCTGCCCTCGGGCCCGTGGCCGCCGCGCGTGTCTCGGCCGATCCGGTTGACCTCTTGCCGCTAAAGGCAACGCCGGGCCAAGTCAGAGCGGCAATGCAGCGCCAGATCGACCGCCTCCGCGCGACAATCCGTTACTACGAGTCCGCGGCTGGACCGGCGCAGCAGCGTGTGCCGTGGGAGGCCGCACTCGGCGAGCTAAGGCAGACCGACCCAACCGCAAGCCAAATCGTCGATCTTGCCCGACGGTCGGCACCTGGTCGATAAGCCGCTGTGGTCGGCCACGTCGTTTGCGCACCGGTTCGCCGGTCGCCGACCTGCTGGCTGGCGCCGCGTTTCGGGCCGCCGACATCGTCTTCGAGCGCGAGCATCGGCTCGATCTCGGCGACGTCCATGTGCGCCTCATCGCGGTCGGCCCGACCCACACGCGCGGCGACACGATCTTCTTCGTGGAGGAGGATCGCGTGCTCTTCTCGGACGACGTGGCGATGCCGGCGTTGCCGGCCTTGATCAGCCCCTCGTCGAGCGTGCGCACGTGGCTGGAGGCGCTCGCCACCCTCTCCGCGCTCGGCCCGTCTCGCGTGGTGCCGAGCCACGGAGACATGGGCGACGCGCAGATGATCACCGATTACCGCCGGTTCCTGGAGACCGTGCAGCGGCGCGCGCAAGAGCTGAAAGCCCAGGGCCTCAACGCCAGGGAAGCCGAGGACCGGATCGCGAAGGAGCTGCAGCCGGCCTACGAGGGCCGCCAGCCGGGGCGAATCGCCGCGGCAGTGCGCATCGCCTACGCGGAGGCCACGCCCTGAAGGCGGGCGGCACGGTCAAGGGGCGATGGCCGCCCGGCGTGCCAGCCGCTTCGCCTCCCTGCGCCGCAGGAGCGCAAGCGACCAGCGGTAGCTGACCATCGCGCCTGTCACCGCCCACGGCACGCACCCGATGATCGTCGGCCACCCGAGCACGCGCCACGCCGTCATCGCGCGCTCCAGCAGCGGCATGCTGCCGTCCATCG
>JBFWQE010000293.1:0-2952 GCA_050249615.1 Vicinamibacterales bacterium | reverse complement strand
TCGAGCCTCCCTCGACCCCGGTATCGACAGTCACTGATCGCCGGCCCATCCCACGTGGGGTCATCCCTCGTGGTGTGCAGACCTGGATGCTGGCGGGGCTCGCGCTGTTCATGATGGTGATCATGCTTGTGGTCGGCCGGCCCGATGCGCCGGCTCGTCCGGCGGTGACCCAGGCCTCGCCGTCAGCTCCGGCACAGAGCGCCGATCGGGTGCGGGACTATCAGGATCGTCTGCGTGCCGCCGAGGCACGTGCCCTCGCCGAGCTGCAGGCGGCCGAGCAGGCGCCCGCGTCCCCGCCGGCTGGCTACTACGCGCCTTCCCAGACGCCGCCACCCGAAGACCCGATCGCGGCTGACCGGCGTCGCCGCGAGTACGAGAGCCTGTTCGCCAGCAACGTCGTGCTCAGTCGTCGAGCCGAACCTGACAGGCCGGACGCCGGACGACCGGCCTCGACGACGAGCAGCCCGTCGGACCCGTCCGCGGTTCCCTCCATGGACGAGATCGCGGATGCGGCGGTGCGTGCAACGGCGCGGGCAGGTGCCGCAGTGGGGGCCGCGCAGTCGCCCGCTGTTCAACCGACACCACCCGCCACGATCCAGGACCAGAGGCGACCGGGCGAACGCGTGACTCCGGAGCGGACCGACCCCATCACGGCCGCGGGTCCGCTCCACCGCGTCCTGGAAGGGACGGTCATCGACGCGGTGCTCTCGAATCGCCTCGACGGCTCCGCCGCGTCCCCCGTCAATTGCCTCGTCACCAACCCGGTCTACTCGCACAGCGGGCAGCACGTGCTCATTCCGGGCGGCTCGCGGGTATTGGGCCAGACGCGGCCGGTGCAGGCCCTCGGGGAGACGCGGCTCGCCGTCGCGTTCCATCGGCTGTTGATGCCCGACGGGCGTACCTATCGGCTGGACCAGTTCATGGGGCTCAACCAGATCGGCGACGCCGGACTCAGGGACCGCGTCAACCAGCACTACCTCTCGACCTTCGGCGCGGCGGCGGCCGTTGGGTTGATCAGCGGACTCGCCCAGTTCCTCGGCAGCGCGGGGCTGGGTCGCGGAGACGGCGATCGGACCGTGATCATCGCCGGTGGCGTCGGCGATGCGACGGCGCAGGCCAGCCTGCAGGTGATGAGCCGGTTCCTGAACCGCTTGCCCACCGTAACCATTCGCGAAGGCCACCGAGTGAAGGTCTACCTGACCAGCGATCTCGAGTTGCCGGCGTACGTCGCGCCGGTCCTCTCGAGCCGGTTCTGAAAGGGGGTTCACCATGCTTCGAACACTGACGGTGGTCGGGTGCGCGCTTATCGCGTCCACCACCGTGGCGAACGCGCAGCTCGTCGTGATCGACCCGGCGAATCTGACGCAGACCGTGATGATTGCCGAGCGCACGTGGCAGCACTACCAGGAGCTGCAGCGGCAGTACTCCACCATCCTGCGGATGTCGCGCAATCTGGGAAACATGGAGGGGTACCGGATCCCCACCATCCCGATTGCCAGCCACGACCCGACCCGATGGGAGTACGGCCGGGCATGGATTCAGGCGCTGAACAGCGGCGATCCCACCGGCGCCGGCTATCTGGCCACGGCGGTTCCGCTCATGCGCCCGACGACCACGCCGGCCCGCTTGTCAGCGGCGGCTCGCCGCCTCCTCGAACGCCAGTACGCCACCGTCGAGATTGCCGACTCGGTGGCCTCACTGGCCGGCCACCAGGTCGCCCAGACGCGCGGGTACTCGGCCCGCTTGCAGGGCGCCGTGCAGGCCCTCGAAGGGGACGTCCTGAACGGGCTCCTCAGATACCACGAGATGACCGCGATTCTCGACAAGATTGCGGCCGGAGAGCTGCTCGGGCGCCGGCAGGACATGGCGGCCAACCAGCTCCTGTCTCACGCGCTGGAGCAGCTTCTGGCCCGCAGCAAGCGGCAGCGCGATACCGAGGCGTCCACGATGAACATGCAGCTCACGAGCTGGCGTGATGGCCGTGCTGCGAACGAGGCGTTCGTCTCCGGCACCGGCGACGCGTTGAGAACGTGGAGGCAGCCATGACGTGTCCTCGTTTCTCGGGTGCCTGGCTGGCGCTCACAGCCGCCGTTGCGGGGTGCCTGGTCGGGAGTCCGCTTGCTGCGTCGGCGCAGATCGCGGTCTATGACCCCGCCGTGACGACCCGGAACACCGTGACGGCGATCGTCAAGGAATCCCTGCTTCGGACGCAGCAGGAGCAACACAGCCAGCTTCGACGGATGGCCCAGCGGCTGAGCATGTTCACGGACCTGGCGAAGTATTCGATTCTGGATGCGCCCAGATGGCGGATCCACGACTTCGAGAGTCCCGACCTTCTGGCAGTCTCCCGGGCGCTGCATGCAGCACTCAACTACGGCGACGCGGCTGGCGCCGCCTACCTGGCGGTGAGTCATCCGGTCCAGACCGCGGCGCCTCTCCTGGCCAGACTCGGGCCGGCCGCACGGCGGCTGGCGCTCTCGCGGCTGGCGACGCTGGAGGCTGCTGATGCCACCGCCATCGCGGCGATTCACGAAAGCGGCCGACTCCGGCTGAACGGACGTCGTGAACTGGCTGCCATCGAGGTGCTCGACGCGCACGTGGTCGACCCTACGCTCGAACAGAGCGCCACCGCCGTGCTCGACAAGATCAGCGGCGCGGCGCTCATCGCGGCCCGACAGCGGCAGGCCCGGACGCAGCTGCTCGCCGCCATCGTCGAACAGCTCCTCACCGACTCGAAACGCGCCAGAGACACGGACGCCATCGTCATGAACATGCAGCTCACGGCGTGGCGCGACGGGACGGCCGCCAACGAAGCATTCGTCCGTGGGTCAGCCGACGCCCTCAGGACGTGGCGCCAGCCTTGAGAGAGGTGGTGTGTCGTGCAGCCCTCACTGAACCTTCTCCCGACCATCCAGCAGGCGATCACGAACCTGCTGACGGTGTACGAGCCTG
>JBFWQE010000292.1:0-2955 GCA_050249615.1 Vicinamibacterales bacterium | reverse complement strand
ACCGTCGTGCCCGCGATGCCGAACGCGCGAGCCAGCTCCGCCCCGTTCCAAATCTGTCCGTGACAGTGCGCGATCATCGTCCAGAAGCTCACGCGCTCGATGCACGCCGCGATGGCGGACCTCAAGCGGCCGCGGCTCGACGTCATCCACGCCGGGACCGCGGCGTTCGAGATGGCCCCGGGCATTCACGCCATCCCGCTCGCCGAGCTGGCGGCGCACGTGGAGCCGCTCTGAACGGGTGCGAACGGGTGCGAACAGGTGCGGGCGGGTGCGAACAGGTGCGAACGGGTAAGGGCGGGCTTGTCCGCCGAAGCTCGTGCAAGGCGGCTGGCGAGCGAAGGCGGATGCGGGCGGGCCGTGCCTAGCCAGCGTCGCGAGTTGCCGTTTCGACCGGTTTTTCACCTGTCCTGAGCACGAACCGCACGGTGCCCATCTGCAGCTCGTCTCCTGCGGACAGCCGGGTGGGCGCCACGATCCACGTGCTGTTCACCATCGTGCCGTTCTTCGACTGCAGGTCCTCGATCGTCACCGAGTCGGAGGTGACCACCAGCCGTGCGTGGTGCCACGATGCCTGTGCCGAGTCGATGTGAATGGCCGCGTTCGGGTCACGACCCGCCAGGTGCGAGCCCTCGACCAGGGGGATCGCGTGCGCGCCCGAGAGGAGCCACGCGATGGCCGGCAGGTGCGTTGCCGTCCGCGCCTCGACGCGACTCGAGGGCGCCTCGTCTCGTGCGTCGGCGACGAAGGCGTAACCGTGTCCATGGAGCGTTCGGATCGCGCCGACGCTCTTCTCGTCCCCGATCGCGCTGCGAATCTCGTGGATCGTTCTCGCGAGGCTGGCATCGGTCACGAAGGTGCCCGGCCACACCGCTTCCAGCAGCTCGGCCTTCGCGATGGCCCGCGGACGCTCGGACACGAGCAGCGTCAGCACCTCGAACGCCTTGGCCGTGAGGTGCACGTCGACATCGCGGCGCGTCAGCGAGCGGGCCTCGGTGTCGAGGACGCAGTCGAGGAATCGGGTTCTCACCTCGTCCTCGGCTCATCCTACAACCAGCGAGGCACCCGGGCCGGCGCGCCGGCGCCGCCGGTCCGGCATGCCGCGGCCTCACGGCCGTCCCGGAAGATGATCCGCGCCAGAGCATCCGCCATCGTTCGCCCTGCGAACGGGCGCGTCCCGGTCGGCATCTCGTAGAGGACGACGCCGAAGGCCCACAGATCCGCACGAGGATCCACGGGCTCGCCCCGGGCCTGTTCCGGGCTCATGTACGCGGCCGTGCCCAGCACGTCGCCCGCCTGTGTGGCGCCGGGCGCCGTCAGCGTCGCCGGTGCGTGAGGGGCGTCCGGGTCGCTGTCCCCGCCGCCAGCTTCGAGGGCCTTCGCCAGCCCGAAGTCCAGCACCTTCACCGCCCCGTCCGCACGGAGCTTGAGGTTGGCGGGCTTCAAGTCGCGGTGATCGATCCGCTTCTCGTGGGCACACTGCAGGGCCTCGGCAATCTGTCGTGCGATGGGCAGGGCGGTCCCGACAGGCAGAGGCCCCGCGGCGATTCGCTCCGCGAGGTTGGGCCCCTCGACCAGCTCCATGACGAGCGCGCGCAATTCGCCGGCGTCTGCCAGCCCGTAGACGGTGGCGATGTTAGCGTGATCGAGCGAGGCTAGGATGTGGGCCTCGCGCTCGAAGCGGGCCAGGCGACCGGGATGGGTGGCAAACGCCTCTGGCAGGATCTTCAGGGCGACGTCGCGGCCGAGCGACGTGTCGTGGGCGCGGTACACCTCTCCCATGCCCCCCACGCCAAGGGTGGAGCGCACCTCGAAAACGCCGAGCCGCGCGCCAGGAGCCAGCGGCATGACGTGATCGCCGGATTATAAGCACAACATCAGCCGGACGGCACACGGGACGACGTTGTCGCGACGGTACGATCCCCGCCGGCCGAAGGCCGGCCCACGCCGAAGGCGCCCACCGCGCGAACGCGCGGCCGACCCGCCGAAGCGGGCGGGCGAAGCCCGCGAAGGCGGGCCCTACCAGTGCGGCTGCTGCTGCGTCAGGCAGTGAATGGCGCCCAGGCCCCAGATGAGGGCGCGGCAGTCCACGCCCACCACGCGGCGTTTGGGCAGCAGGCGCTGGAGGACTGCGAGCGCACGGCGGTCTCGGGAGGGCTGCGCGAAGGTGGGCACCAGCAACGCGCCGTTCACGAACAGGAAGTTCATGTAGGTGGCGGGCAGGCGCTGGCCCTGGTAGACCACGGCGCGCGGCATCGACAGCTCGACGATCTCGAACGGCCGGCCCTGCTGGTCGCGCGCGCGCGCCAGGCGGCGTTTTGCCTCCTGCAAGACCTTGAAGTTCGCGTCCCGCGGATCATCCTCGATGCCGACGACGACGGTGCGCTCGTCCACGAAGCGCGCGAGGTCGTCGATGTGGCCGTCGGTGTCGTCGCCCTCGATGCCGTCGCCGAGCCAGACGACGTGCGCCTGCCCGTAGTAGTCCTTGAGGTACTGCTCGATCTGCGACCTCGAGAGGTGCGGGTTCCGGTTCTTGTTGAGCAGGCAGGACGTCGTGGTGAGTACCGTCCCCGCGCCGTTGAAGTCCACGGCGCCGCCTTCCATCACGATGCCCGGGTAGAACACCGGCAGGCCCAGCTCCTTTGCTACCCTCGTCGGCACCACATCGTCGGCGTCCCAGGGCGGGTACTTGCCGCCCCAGGCGTTGTAGCCCCAGTCCACGACGGCGGCCTCGGTGCGGCCGCGATGTTCCCGCAGCACGAACGCCGGGCCGTGATCCCGCGTCCAGCACTCGTTGGTCGGGATCTCGTGAAACGTCACGCGTCGCCGCCGCACGCCGCGCACGTCCAGCACGTCGCGGACGATGCGGCGGTAGTTCGAGTTGGGGACGTTGAGGTGCACCTCCTCGAATCGGGCGATGGCGGCGATGACGCGGACCACGTCCTCGATGGACTCGTG
>JBFWQE010000291.1:0-3074 GCA_050249615.1 Vicinamibacterales bacterium | reverse complement strand
GGCCGCGGGCGAGGACGTCGCCCACGGCATCATCGCCGACTCCGCGCAGCGGTCGGCCCGGGCGTACGGCCACGATCCCGATGCCTACGACCGCGTGATCGTTCTTGCACGGCAGCTGTTCGATCGGCCCATCGCCCGAGCGGCGATTGGCGCCCGAGTCGTTGCCGTCAGTGGCAGGAAGCCGCAGCCCTGGCAGACCTTCGCCCATGAGCTGGGCCACACCTACGGGTTCCCGCACTCGAACTTCTGGTCGGTGCCGTCCGGCGCCGACCCCGTCAGCCCGGGCGGCGAGGCCCGCGAATACGGTGACGCCTGGGACCTGATGGGGTCGCCGAACGTCGACACGGAGGCCGACTGGCGGCGCCGGCACTTCAACGCGTTCTTCAAGACCCTCGCTGGCTGGTTGCCCGCCTCCGCCATCGCGAACGGCACCGCGGGAGGCGCGTTCCGGCTTCGGCGGCACGACGCGGGAGATGCCCGCGGTCTCCGCGCCGTCGTCGTCGAAGCGGGCGACGGCTCGACATACTGGCTCGGGATGCGCCGCCAGTTCCCCTGGAATGCCTCGATGTCGAACGGGATCGAGGTGCGGCGCGTGATGCGCGTACGCGAAGACGCCGTGGGCCCGGTCCTCCTGCTCGACATGGACCACGGCGCCACGCCGGGCATCGCCGGCCTGTCGATTTACCACTCGCTCGTCAGGTTTCAGTCCTTCAGCGACGGTGCGAACACTCTCACCATCTCGGTCAACGACGTGTCCGAGGACGAGATGGGACCCTACGCAGATGTCGTGATCACGCGGTAGCTCGCGCGCGCCGGCGCCAGCACGCTCGTGCTGGTTTGCACATCGCTCCCATTTCGCCGACGATGGGAGGGCATGCCGCGCGGCGCACTGTATCTCCTGCTGGGAGCGTGGCTGGTCCTCACCGGCCACGCCCAGGCTCAATCCGCCAATCCGCCCGACTGTTCGACCTGGCAGGATTGCCGCGATCAGGTGGAACAGGCCATCGGGAGCGGCGCGTTCGAGCAGGCGCACGATCTCGCCTGGCGCGCCGTGCAGCGTGGTCCGAAAGATGATCCTGCGCTGATGTTCCTGCTGGCCCGCGCGCAGAGCCTGGCCGGGCGGCCGCAGGACGCGCTCGTGATGATCCGTCGCATTGCCGAGCGCGGCGTCCCCACCGAGGCCCTCATCCATCCCGACCTGGCGCGCATGCGCGCACTACCTGGCTGGCCCGACGTGGAAACCCTCGTGGCCCGCGCGGGCGCGAACGAGACGACCGCGGCCGCCACGCCAGTGGAGAAGATGACGCCGGAGACGGCGAGGCCGGAGACGCCGACGCGGGGGCTGAAGCCCCGGCGCTCCGAAGAGCCGCTCCGGCGCTCCGAAGAGCCCCGGCCCCCCGACGCGCCGGCGTCCGTCGCGCTGCCACATACGGAGCGGCGGGGCTTCAGCCCCGGCGGGGCGCCGGCGTCCGTCGCGCCGGCCGAGCTGGCGGCTCACGTCGACGAAGCCGCTCGCTTCACGACCGACCGCTTCGTCGCGGCCGGTCTGGCCTACGACGCGGTGTCGCGCCGCTACCTCTTCGGCGATCGCGACGGGCGCAAGCTGCGCGTGGTGGGCGAGGGCCTGGACCACGCGGTGGATCTGGTGCGTGCCGAGTCGGCGGGATTCCTCGACGTCCGCGCGCTGGCCATCGATACCCGTCGCGGGGACCTGTGGGTGGCCAGCGCCGACGCCGAAGGGACCAGCGCCACGCTCCACAAGCTGCAGCTCATCTCCGGCCGCCCGCTCCAGTCGATTTCGTTCGAGGCGGATGATGAGCCAGTCGTTCCCGTGGACCTGGCCGTGACGGCGGACGGCACCGTCATCGTGCTCGAGGCCAACGGCCACCTCCATCGCCTGCGCCCCGGGGCGTCGTCCATCGAAACAGTCGTGAAGATGAAAGTGGTGGGCGCGACGAGCATGGCGCCGGCGGAGGAGGGCGCGTGGTTCGTGGCCCACGAAGCCGGCTTGTCGCGCGTGGAGCTGGCCACGCGGCGCGTTGTCGCCGTGGGCTCGCCGAAGGACATCAGCCTCGCGGGGTTCGAGCGAATTCGGGCCCATCGTGACGGGCTCGTCGGCATCCAGGCTGGCGCCGATGCCGTCCGCCGCATCGTCCGGCTGGAGTTGACCAGCCGCCGCCGTTCCGTACGGGCGGCGACGACGTTCGACCGGCCGATCGAGGCTGCAGCCGGTCCCGTGTTTCTCGCCGTGTCCGGTGACGACCTGTCGTTCGTCACCACCGGCGCGCACCCTTCCTCCCCCACGCCCGCCGGCGCGACGCCGGCACGCGAGCCGGCCGACATCGTCGTGCACCGGCTTCGCCTTCGTTGACGCGCGACCACCATGCCCAGACTCGTCCTGCCCACCCTCGAGACCATGAAACCCGACCAGCGCGCCGTCTACGCCAAGACGGTCGCCGGCCGCCGCGGCTCGGTGCCGGCCAATGTCCTCGTCTGGCTGCACAGCCCCGAGCTGGCCGCGCGGGCACAGAGGCTCGGCGAGCTGGTGCGCTACGAGACCACGCTCGGGCCGCGCTGGTCGGAGCTGGCCATCCTCGTCGTGGCGCGACACTGGACATCGCACTACGAGTGGGCCGTGCACCTGACAGAGGCTGCCCGGGCTGGCGTGCCGGCCGAGGTGGTCGAGGCCATCGCCGGGCGTCGCGAGCCGACGCTCGAAAACGAGACGGATAGAGCGGTGTACCAGTTCGCGTCGACGCTGGTGGAATCGGGCCGGGTGCCCGAGGATGTATACCGCGCCGCCGTACTGGCGGTCGGACAGAAGGCCGTCGTCGAACTCGTGGCGCTGGTCGGCTACTACACGATGGTCGCGTTCACGTTGAACGCGTTCGAGATCCCGGCGCCGGCCGGGTCTCCGGGGCTGGCCACTCCCTGAACGCCGTCACCGGGCGGTCGGCTTTCGCATCCCTGGATCCGATCGAGCAGGAGAGACCCGATGATCCGACCGTGCCCGTCTTGCGGACGCCGGAACCGCATTCCCGCCAACCGCCTCACCGACGAGGTCCGGTGCGGCG
>JBFWQE010000290.1:0-3120 GCA_050249615.1 Vicinamibacterales bacterium | reverse complement strand
AGGCCCCGCGCTGCGTGCCATCACCGAACGTGCCCCTGCCGGATCTGGTCCGGTCCTATCGCGGCCTCTCACCCGGGCTCTATCCAGATGGGCGCGGGACGCCCGACGAGGCGCACGTCAAGGCAGGGCTCGCGCAGGCCACGCGCATCCAGCCTCTCGACGTGAATGGCCGGCCGTCGGCTACAGGGCAGATCGTGTTGCTCTCCATCGGCATGTCGAACACCTCCGCCGAATTCGGGCGCTTCGTCCAGGAGGCGCTAGCGACGCCGGCCATCAACCGGAGGCTGGCCATCGTGAATGGCGCGCTGAGCGGCGCAGATTCCACCATGTGGGCAGACCCGGCCAGCCCCGCCTGGCAGCAGGCAAGGACGGCGCTTCGCGGCCGCTACTCGCCTGCCCAGGTGCAGGCCATCTGGATGAAGCACGCGCGCCTCAGGACGGTCCCCTTTCCCGAGGAAGTGGAGCAGTTCGCGACGGACCTCGAGGCTGTTGTCCGCATCTCGCGCGAGACGTTCCCGAACCTGCGCATCATCTACGTCTCGAGCCGCACGCGGTCGGGGGCGGAAACCAGGCGCGGCCCCGGCGAGCCCCAGGCATACGAGACGGCCTTTGCGGTCAGGCGGCTGATCGAGCGGCAGGCGGGGGCTGCGGGCGGAAGTCGCGCACCCTGGGTGACGTGGGGACCCTATCTCTGGGCCAACGCGACGCCGCGCTCCGATGGCCTTGTGTGGGAATGCGGGGACCTGCAGGCGGATCTGCTGCATCCGTCCGACTCGGGGTCGCTGAAGGTGGCGCAGCAGTTGATGGCGTTCTTCATGACCGAGCCCACGGCGGCGCCGTGGTTCCTCGAGGAGGGCCAGCGTAAGGGGGCCGAGGCGCCCCGGATCGAGGCATCGAGTGTGGCCGGGCGCGCGCCGCTGGCGGTTGACTTCGGCGCGAATGCCGACTCGGCCGGCCGGCACTACTGGTCCTTCGGGGACGGCACCTCCTCGCTGGTGGCGAAGCCGCGGAAGACGTTCTATCGCGAAGGAACCTATGAGGTCCGGCTCACGGTAACCGACGCGCAGGGACGCTGGTCGCGGGCGTCCGTCGAGGTGCGAGTGGAGCGATGAAGCTCCCGATCATCGTCCCGGAGGGCACACGGTTCACGTGCCAGGGGTGTGCGCGGTGCTGCCAGGGCTGGACGGTCCCGGTGGACCAGGCCACGGTCGATCGCCTGAGGAGGCACGACTGGGGTGGGGAGCCCTTCGAGCCGCTGAAGGGAGACGCCCATCCGTTCCGGATCAAGCTGATCGACGGCCGGTGCTTCTTCCTCGACGCGCAGAACCGCTGTCGCATCCACAACGAGGTGTCGTACGAGGCCAAGCCGCCTGTCTGTCGCGCGTTCCCGCTGTCGGTGCTCGAGCTCGAGGGGCGGCAGTATGCGCGGCTCAGTTACTGGTGCCCGAGCGTCGTCGCCAACGCCGGACGCCCGCTCGACCAGCAAGCGCGGTGGCTCAAGGACACGACGGCAATGGCCGATCGGCGCACAGCGCCGCTGACCATCGATGGGACGCGGGAGCTCACCGTCCGCCAGTTCGAGCTCGTCCATCGGGCCCTGCGGGGGTTCGTGGCACAGCCCGGATCTCCCATGCGTGTCCGGTTAGCCGCTTCTGCGACCCTCATCGCCCGGCTGGAGGCAGGCACCAGCGACATCGAGTCCATCGTCAGGGCCGCCGAGCAGGAAGGGGTGGCGGCCCTCGCCGCACAGAGCGCCCCCGGCCACGCGTCTGCCGGGCGCCGCGTGCTGACACTCTATCTCTTGTACGATCGGGAGAACAGCCGATGGAGTGTCGTACCGCGGCTGGCAGCCATCGTCATGTTCAACCTTGGCGTACGGCCGCTGTACTCACGAACCATCAACGCTCGCGCGGGCTGGCGGGCGTTACGCCGGGTTGAGTTCGCTTCGTCCCCGGAGGTGATCGAGCTGCTGGGCCGGTATTTCCTGTCGAAGATCGACTCGCGCCGGTATGTAGCGGGGGATGTCTCCCTGGTGAAGGGATTGAACCAGTTGCTGGCGGCGTACGCGATGGTCGAGGTGCTTGCGAGGACTCGGGCGGCGGCGGCGGGACGGCGGACGTGCGAGGCGGATGATGTGCGGGACGCGGTGGGCGCGGCCGACCTGCTGGTGATGGAGCATCCAGGCCTGGATCAGAAGGGGCTCCACCGGCGAATCACCGATGCGGCACTTGGCAGCGTGGAGATGGGCGCTCACCTTCTCGCGGCCCTCTGATCTGGCAGGGAACGAGTGTGGGGAGCCCCGTGAGAGGCTCCCCTGGGGTGCTTGCCCTGGAACGGTTGACCCGGCACCCGCGGGGCCGGGCTGCGACTGCTACTGCACCTGGTTGATGACCTTGACGAACGTCCCTACGCCAAGCGAACCATCGTTGAGCTCGACATTCACCATCCCGCGGTCGAGCTCGTCGCCCAGGCTGAGCGGTGGGGAGGGGAAGTCTTCCCCGGTGATACGTAGATTGCCGTCGAACGGAACGTCCGCGTACGAGCAGGTGTCACTCTCGCACAGCACACGCGTCCACGCCGGACCGACCACACTGGCCTTCGTGACCTGGATCTGTCCGTCGGCGCATGGTTGGTCGCCGCACGTATAGGCGATCGTCCCCACCTCGTACTTCCATTCGATGAGGGTGACGACACAGGACGTGCCGGTCACTGTGCATTGCACGCGGCGGTTGATCGCAGCCGTGCCCTTCTTCTGG
This sequence comes from Vicinamibacterales bacterium, assembly GCA_050249615.1. Taxonomy (GTDB): domain Bacteria; phylum Acidobacteriota; class Vicinamibacteria; order Vicinamibacterales; family UBA2999; genus VFZN01. Next base: position 364 of record JBFWQE010000290.1, on the reverse strand, counting down.
CCGTCAACCTTGATTTCGGCCTCCCACCTGGTCTTCTTCGTCACCGTTCTCTGGGCGTGCGCCATGCTCGGCACGACCACCGACGCCACGAGCAGCACCCAGAAAACCACGCTCTTCTTCAACCGTTCCATGACGCGCACCTCCAGAAGTGCTGCCGGACAGCACTGCATCGTGCCGGCCGGAGCAAGTTGCGGACCACACGGCTGAGGTGCCCGAACATTCGTTATTTCCTGCGCCTTTCGGCGAATTCCCGGGTCTGGACCGCCTCTTTTGGAATCAGTCAAGACATCTGGGGCGGAGACAAAAGTCTCAATCGACTTCGCCTAGCAGACTAGTTCCTGACGCGACTGGCACCGACGACTCC
>JBFWQE010000289.1:0-3129 GCA_050249615.1 Vicinamibacterales bacterium | reverse complement strand
GTAGGGATGCGCGTTGTCCACGGCCACGCGGTAGTACTGCGACACCGGCAGCGACGTGACGTACAGGAACCTGTTCCCGCGGTCGTACGAGATGCCGATGCCGCCGTCGTCGAGCTTCACCACGTGGCGCGAATCCCGCGGGTTCACCCACACGAAGCGGTCGTCACCGTGGAGCGTCTGCCGCGGCGTGGTGAACGTCTCGCCCCCGTCGTCCGAGTACGAGTAGCTGTTCATCATGTAGATGCGCTTGTCGTCGTTCGGGTCGACGGTGGGCTGGCTGGCGTACATCGGGCGCGGGTTCCAGTCGGACATGAACCGCCACGTGCGGCCGCGGTCGTTGCTCCGGTAGATGCCGCCCTTGCGGTTGATGTAGGCGGTGGACGCGTTGTAGCGCGTGCCCTGCTCGATGCTCACGTAGACGATGCTCGGATCCTTGCGGTAGACGGCGATGCCGATGCGGCCGTACTCGCCTTCGGGCAGGCCGTTGCCCGTGAGCTTCGTCCACGTGGCGCCCGCGTCCGTGCTCTTCCACAGCGCGCTGCCCGGGCCGCCGCCGTTGAAGCCAAACGCGCTGCGGCGGCGCTGGTAGGTGGCGGCGTAGAGGATGCTCGGATCGCGCCAGTCCATCGCCACGTCCGTGGCGCCGGTGTCCTCGTCCACGTAGAGCGTCCGCGTCCACGTGCGGCCGCCGTCCGTCGTGCGATAGAGCCCACGATCCCCGCCAGGCCCCCACACCGAGCCCTGCGCCGCCACGTAGGCGATGTCCGGATTGGTCGGGTGCAGGACGATGCGGCCGATGTGCTTGCTGGCCTTGAGGCCCACGTTCGCCCAGGTCTTGCCCGCGTCCGTCGTCTTGTAGACGCCGTCGCCCCAGCTCACGCTCTGGCGGTTGGCGCGCTCGCCGGTCCCCACCCAGATGATGTTCGGATTGGGCTGGAAGATGGCGATGTCGCCGACGGAGTGCACGGGCTCCTTCTCGAAGACGGGCTCCCAGGTGATGCCGTTGTCGCGCGTGCGGAAGATGCCGCCCGTGGACGAGGCCACGTACATGATGAATGGGTCGGACTCGACCACGTCCATGTCGACCATGCGGCCGGACATGGTGGCGGGGCCGATGTTCCGGAGGCGCAGGCCCGAGAGGTCGCGGGACTGCAGGGCGACTTGCTGCGCCGGCAGCTGCGGCGCCAGGGTGACGCCCAGCACGGCCACGAAGAAGACGAGGAGGCGTTTCATGGCGCCATTATGGGGGGGCGCGCTGTCACCGATTGTCAAGACAGGTGGCGCCTTTCGGGCACGTCGATCCGCGAATCGACCAGGTGGCCCCGGCCGGTGACGCCTGAAGATAATCTGTTGCATCTGTTCACGAACCGGCCGTAGAATCCCCGGCACCAGTTCAACAAGCTCGGCCGGGTCCACCTCAGATCCCGGCCAGCCGCGCGCTTTTTCGGACGTTTTGTTCGACTCGGCTACTCACGGCTCTCCTGCGGAGGCTCGTATGGCGCGATTCGGCGGTGTCGTCCTGAGTGTGTTCCTGGCCTGCGCGGCGGTTCCCGCCTACGCGCAGGTGAGCGCGACCACGGGGTCCATCAACGGCAAAGTCACAGACGCGACCGGGGGCGTGCTTCCCGGCGTGAGCGTCACCATCGCCAGCCCTTCGATGCAGGGGACCCGCAACGACGTCACGAACACCCAGGGCGACTACCGGTTCCCGGCCATTCCGCCCGGCGAGTACCGCATTACCTACGAACTGAGCGGGTTCGGCACGGTCGTCCGCGAGGGCGTCCGGGTGGGGCTCGGCTTCACCGCCACGGTGAACACCGAGTTGAGGGTGGCGACCCTCGAAGAGACCGTCACGGTGAGCGGCGAGTCGCCGGTCGTGGACGTGTCGACGACGACCACGGCGACGAGCTTCGGCGAGGCGAAGCTGGCGTCGCTGCCCAACGCGCGCGACTTCTGGACCGTGCTGGCCGCCGCGCCCGCCATCGTGCTGACGCGGATCGACGTGGGCGGCAGCGCCGCCGGCACTCAGACCGGCTACGCGGCATACGACACGAAGCAGGACCAGCACCGGCCGATGGTGGAAGGTATCGTCAACACCGAGGGCACCGGTGCGGCCGGCTTCTACTACGACTACGGCGCCATCGACGAGGTCGCGGTGCAGACCAAGGGGCACACGGCCGAGATGCCGTGGCCGGGTGTCTGGTCGAACTTCATCGCCAAGTCCGGCGGCAACGAGTATCACGGGAAGATTTACGCCGACTACCAGAACAGCGGCATCCAGAATCGGAACATCGACGATGCCGACACGTTCCTGTGCCCGGGCGGCCGTTGCGGCGACTTGCAGCCCTCCGACCTGAACCGCCTCGAGAACTACTACGACATCAACGGCGACATCGGCGGCTACATCCAGAAGGACAAGCTCTGGTGGTACGGGTCGCTGCGCGAGCAGAACGTGAAGGTGCTGCTGCCGAACTTCCCGGTCAAGGCGTTCGAGACCGGCCTGCGCAACATGACGGTCAAGGGCACCTACGCCATGTCGCAGAACAACAAGGTGACCGGCTACGCGCAGTGGGGCCGGAAGTCGCAGCCGAACCGCCTCGACACGTTCGCCATCGGAGCCACCGCCGCGCGGCATGAGTCGGCCGACTCCACCTGGCAGCAGCTGTACTGGGCGCATACGTACAAGGCCGGCTACGAGTCGGTGCTGAGCGACCGGTCGTTCCTGGAGGTGCGGGGCGGACAGTTCAAGTACGTGTGGCCCAACTATCGCTACAGCGAGTCACCCGCCTACGCCGATATCGGCAACCAGCTGGTCTCGGGCGGGAATCGTGACGGATGGTTCCGCACGCCGGAGCGGAACCAGGTGGCCGGATCGATGACCTATTTCAAGGACGGGTGGGCGGGGGATCACAACTTCAAGCTCGGCGGCGAGTTCTTCCACGAGACCTTCACCGACGAGCGTGGGGTCGGAGTCGACGGGGTGCTGCCAGGAGACGTCCTCCACATCCTGAACAACGGCGTCCCGGCCGAGGTCTACCTCTTCGCGAGTCCTTCGAAATCGGAGCAGGGCCTGCTGACCATGGGCCTCTACTTCCAGGACAGCTGGCGCCTCAACTCGCGCTTGACGTT
>JBFWQE010000288.1:0-3135 GCA_050249615.1 Vicinamibacterales bacterium | reverse complement strand
ACTCTAGAGCGCGCGTCGCGTGGGTCTCGCGGCTTGCGCCGCTCGGTTGGCCTCACTGCGTTCGGTAGAGGCCTCGCTGCGCTCGGTGGGCGCGCAGCGTGGGCGCTTCGCGTGGGCCGCGCTTCGCGGGGGGGGCCTTCGGTGGGCCTCGCGGCTTGCGCCGCTCGGTTGGCCTCACTGCGTTCGGTAAAGGCCTCGCTGCGCTCGGTGGGATCCTGCTGCAGGCCCACAGTCCCGGAGGGACTGCCCTCGGCCGCAGGCCGCCTACGTCCCGAAGGGGCGGCTACCGGGGGCCGCGCTTCGCGCGATGGGTGCACGGCGTGGGCGCTTCGCGTGGGCCTCGCGGTGCTCGGTGTGCGCCTCGCACAGGCCGAACCAGGCGACGCGCCGGGCGGTCCTCGCGATCAACTCCAGTCGTCTTCGTCGAGCACGTAGCGCTCGCGCGGCTTCAGGTCGCGGGCGCGGACGAACCCGATCTGCTTTCGCCGCTCGTCCGAGCGCAGCACCCAGGCGATGTCCTCCATGTCGCGCAGCGACGTGAGACGGCGGTCCGAGTATCCGGTGCAGCTCACGACGTGGAAGGTGATGCGGCTGGCGGAGCCAGAGAGCTGGCTGCAGGAGATGATTTCGTTCTTCAGCTGCGGCCCGCGCACGATGGTGGCCCAGCGGCACGAGTGGCAGAGTGGCGTGCCGCCGTCGGTGGTGGTTCGTTTCACAATCTTGACGCGCATGTCGAGGTCCTCCTACGGTAGCTCGGTCATTACGCACCTCCTTCGGTCATGACGCGGTCCTTCGTGCGCTGCGGACCTCGACTCGGCGAACTCGCGTCGTGGCTTCCGCCGTCAGCGATCGATGGCGGCTCGGGGCCATGAGCCGACGACGATCGCATCGTCGTCGACGACCTGTCAACTGGTGCGCCCAGCGGATGTGGTGCCCAGCGGCGGCTGGTGGGCGGCGCTGGCGACGCCGCCTCAGTTGAGCTCGCCGGCACCCGTCCGCATCCGCCCCCACCCGCCCGCACCTGTCAGCGCCCGCTCGCACCTGCCCGCACCTGGCCCGCACCTGCCGGCACCCGCCCGCACGCCTACAGCCGGTCCGCCGGACTCCGCACGCCCATCCCTCCGCGGTTCAGGACGTGCGTGTAGATCATCGTCGTGCTGACGTCGGCGTGGCCGAGCAGTTCCTGCACCGTGCGGATGTCGTAGCCGTCTTCGAGCAGGTGGGTGGCGAACGAGTGGCGGAGCGTGTGGCAGCTGGCTCGCTTCGTGATTTCGGCTGCGCGGACGGCCGCGGTGACGGCGCGCTGGATGGCGGTTTCGTGCAGGTGGAATCGCGTCTGGTTGCCGGTTCGCGGGTCGGTGCACAGCCGTGCGGCCGGAAACACGAACTGCCATGCCCACGACGTGCTGGCGCCCTTGAACTTGCCGGCCAGCGCGTCGGGAAGGACGACGTGCCCGAAGCCGTTCCTCGCGTCCGACTCGTGCACGGCTCTGACGCGGGCGAGGTGCTGCTGGAGTACTGGTGCCACGGACGCGGGCAGCATCGTCTGCCGGTCCTTGCGCCCCTTCCCCTGGCGCACGACAATCTGGGATCGGTCGAGGTCGATGTCCTTGACGCGCAGTTCCAGCGCCTCGGTGAGCCGGAGGCCGGCGCCATAGAGGAGCATCGCGACCAGCTTCGGAGTGCCGTTCATGGCGGCGAGGAGCCGGCGCACCTCGTCCCGGGACAGGACGACGGGCAGGCGGGCGGGCTCGGCGGGCCGGACGAGGCCGGGGAGGCTCTGGACCGTTTGCTGGAGGACGCTCTCGTACAGGAAGAGGATGGCGCTCCGGGCCTGGTTCTGGGTGGAAGCCGACACCTCCTGGACGGTGGCCAGGGACGAGAGGAACGCCACGATGGCGTCCTCGCCGAGGTCGCCAGGGTGGCGTTTGCCGTGGAAGACGATGAACCGGCGGATCCAGTGGCAGTAGGCCTCTTCGGTGCGGCGGCTGAAGTGCCGGAGGCGGCAGACCTGTCGGACGCGGTCCATGAGCCTGGGTGGGGTGGTAGGTGTGGGGCTGGCCATGGCGGCCGGCGGTGCGAGAATCGTGCCTTCGCGCGTCGCGGGGGATTGAGGACGCCCGGAGGGACAGGCAGTGCAGCCTCTTCGTACTGCGCGGCCCGACGGCCTATGAAGATCTGCCAGCCACCCTGGGCGCCGCGCCGCGGCCGGGGATGGCGCGTTACGCAGCGACGCTGCGCAGTCTATTTCCGCTGCATGGCGTGAAGGTGCAACCGGCCAAAGGCGCGTGATGGTGTAAGTTGATGGCGGTTCGGGGATGCGGACAGTCTCGGAAGGCCGCGTGCGTTCGCGGGGTCTGTTGCCAGGTGGAGGCGTGGACCACGCGACCTACTATTAGTTAGGCCTCTAATCCGGAACGAAGACAGCCACCGAGCTGCTGGTCGTGGCCGACACGGAGGTCGCAAGGCCTGCTATGGAGGCGGAACGCCGAGATCCTTACAGATCTTCTTGGCGAGATCGTCGTTGATCTCGGTATGGCGGGGCACCGCCGACGTCTTGCGGGCGGTGCGATTGATGTAGATCGAATGATTGGCGCCTTCGCGCAGGAGTTCGCACCCATGCTCTTCCAGGTGCCGAACCAGCGCGCGGCGCTTCACGCGCTGACCTTGAAGGGTTCTCGAATGACCTCGGCGCCGGTCGATGCCTCCTCGATGAGCTCACGATTGGCCTGGAGGACCATTTCAACGGCCTCATGCAGGTTTGCGCGAGCTTCGTCGAGGGTGGCCCCCTGGGTGTTCGCCCCGGGCAGTTCCTCGACGAACCCGATGTATCCCTCCGGCACTTTCCGGAACACCGCGGTGAACTGCAAATCCATTCCGGAATGATACTCCTCAAGAACGACGAGGCCTAACCCGGCATTGGAGCCGACGCCCGTCGGCCGCGTGCGCGTCCGCCGGGTCCCCGCGCTCGGTGGTATCCTGCCTCGCGCGGCGCGGCTCAATGCCAAGCCGTTAGCCCGATACATCGAAAGCCCCGGTCTGAAGTGTAGGGCCACGAGCGGCCAGCCCACGCTCCGACACGGCTAATCCCCGAGTGGGAGGGCACGGTGAAGAGCACATTCCGGAATCTCGTGA
>JBFWQE010000287.1:0-3153 GCA_050249615.1 Vicinamibacterales bacterium | reverse complement strand
GGTTCCGGACAGCCGCGAGTTGTCCCACACGTACGGGCACTCCGCGACACCGCCCACGACGGCGCACCACGTGTGCCGCCGGTTCTGGACCCACGCGTGCGCGCGCGCGCCCGCCGTGTCCTTCTGCCCGAGCACGCGCACATCGTCCGGACGCGACACCACCGCGGCGAGGTCCGAGTACTGACCGTTGTTCAGCGGCACGTCCGCCATGAAATCCCGAACAGGCCTGAAGACCTCGTGCAGGCCGTTGGCCGTCGATCCGTCCGGACCCGGGCGCTGCCTCAGGTTCTGCAGCCACCAGTACAAGTCGTACATCCCGCCGGCGTCGAGGGTGCCCCACACCAGGTTGTGAAGCCAGACGCCGTTCGTGTCCCGCGCCAGGTTGGTATCCTCGACCTGCGCGTTCGGCGCGTCCAATCCCGACTCGCCGCGCACGAGCGGCTTGCCCAGCGCGCGGTCCGCCGCCTGCAGGCTGTGCTCGGCGTGATAGAGCGCCGCGTCGTTCTTCATGCTGGTCTTGAAGCACCCGTTGTTGGTGCCGCATCGCGTGCGCACGACCGGGTCCTTCGCCGAGGCCGCGTTGAACTCCGTCGCCTGGCTCGTGCTCACGTAGGCGTGGAGGTCCACGTAGTCCAGGTTCGGGTAGCTGGCGTTCTTCCAGAAGGCCGTGGCGGGCAGCGAGTGCCAGAAGGAGGTCGTCACGAGGTGATGGTTGGGCGCGAACTGCCGCATGTAGGCGCCGAACTCGTCGGCCAGCGTGTAGTGGCGCTCGCTGGCAGGGTCGCCCTCGTTCACGAGCTCCCACGAGTGGATGTTCGGCGAGTATCCCCACCGCGCCTGCAGGTAGCGCCACCACGCGCGCTGCAGCCAGCGCGTGGCGGTCATCGAGCGGTAGTTGCCGTAGAAGTTCGCGGGGCTGGCCGCGCCGAACTCGCCGGAGGCCTGCAGCTGGCTGAGGATGTCCTCGTCCTTCTCGAGCACCACGACCTTGAGGTAGACGCCCTGCTGGCGCGCCACTTCGAGCACCCGATCGAACGCCCAGGAGAAGCGCTGCTCGAAGTACGTCTGGTGCTCCATCGACGGCTTCGCGACGATGTTCGGGCCCGTGAGGGTGCCGTCGCCGAGGACCTCGCGGATCTCCACGAAGGAGACGTACGCTGCAGGCACGCGGCCGCTGGCTGGGTTCACGGCGTTGACGTTCTCGAGGGCCAGATAGAACGGCGGGAGGAAGTCGCTGTTTCCCGAGCTCCAGGTTCCCTCGATCCAGGCGTCGCCCGTCGTGTTCCCCCCGTAGGGTGAGATCACCATGCCGGTGCTGTTGCCCGAGCCCGCGTCGAAACAGTTCGTGTGCCAGTTGCCGTCGGCCGGGTTCTGCACCTTGAGGACGAACCCGTAGTTCGGGAAAGCCGCATTCCGCGGCCCTGTCATGTCGAGAGCCGAATAGCGCACACGGAAGCGATACGTCGTCTGGCGCTTGACGGCGGTGGCCGACTGGAAGCCGCCGATGAAGCGACAGGCCTCGAAGTACCCCGTGTTGCGGTTGCCGCCCGACTCGGCGTACGAGAGCCGCAGTTTGACCGTCGCGGGTGAGCCCGTCGGCGTCACGCCCGTGCGCGGGATGTAGCCGCCGTAGTCACCCCGCAGGCCGTACCACGGGTTCCAGGCCGAACCGAAGATGCCGGACTGCGACAGCCAGATGCGTGAGAGCGACGCGCCGTTCTCGCCCATGGTGGCCAGGCGCGCTTCACTGGAGCGCACCGGGTTGAACCAGTCGATGCCGCCGTTGTAGCCCAGGCCCAGGAAGAGCGAGCCGTCCTCGAACTCGAAGTAGCGAGGGTCGCGCGTGGAGACACGTACGAACCCGCGCTCCGTGGACGGGGTCACCGTGAAGCCGTAGGGCCCGTTGGTCGTCGTGCCGGAAGCGTCGGTGGCCGTGAGGCGGTACTGCCAGGCGCCTTCCTGCGGCGGCGCGAAACGAACCTTCCAGGAGTACTGGTCCAGCGGGTTGAACCAGTCCCGGTTGCCCTTCACCTGGTAGTCGTACTCCTGGTACAGGAACGCGGGAATCGTGTGGACGGTCTGGAAGCGGTCGCGGCTGAACTCCGCGTTGACCGTGATGCCCCAGTTGGCGCCGATCCCTGGCGGGGGCGCCGGGTCGTATGGCATCTGGGGGTTCGCGGCGACCGAGCCCGTGACGCCAAAGGAGATCTCGAACTTGCCGTACTTCGGCACCGAGTCGGGTGCCGTCACCGCGCCGATCTGCAGGCCTCCCTGCTGCTCGCGCTCGGCCGAACCCCTGGCTGCGGGCGCGGTCGAGACGATGATGCCGATGGTCGCGACCGCCGCCATCATCGCGCGACGGACTGGCCTGGTTGTGATGGACGGCATCCGTGCGACTGGCATCTCCCGAAGCGCTAGCATGGCACATGCCACGAGGGCGCCGGCCCGAGCGGTCAGGCCATCGCCTGCTATAAGTGTTGTTGTTCCAGGAGTTTAGGGAATCATGGTGCCGGCGAAGCTGACAGACCTCGGCCCCCTGGGGTGCGTCGGGTCGCGTAGGTTCTACCAACTGCCGTGGCTGAGCGATGTCAGAACCGTGATCCCAGCGGTGCTGGGGCGGCGCGTGAGATGGGGCGGCCGACGGCCTGATGGCCGCCGGCCGCTGCGCTTCGGGACTAGTTCAACGGGCAGTGGTACCGGGTCCCGTCCGGGAGGATGGTGACCAGGGTGTTGTAGCCCTCGAACAGCGTGTGCGCGGCCGCGAAGCCCTCGGTCGGGCTCGACGGGTTTGCGTAGGCGGCCTGCACGGCGGCGATGACCTGTCCCACTGTCAGCGGGTAGTTGACGTCCGGGCTGGCGGCGTTGAACAGGGCCCTAACGGCCTGCCGGGCCATGCCATTCTCGCCGTTGTCGCCACCGCCGGTTTCGAGCACCTCGAGCAGCGAGGGGTCGACCAGCGGCGGGTTCCCGCCCTGGCCGCCGTTCGGCGGGACAATGGCCGACTGGACGCTGAAGGTTCCATCGAAGGAGTCGTCGGTGCCAGTCGCGTCAGGAACTAGTCTGCTAGGCGAAGTCGATTGAGACTTTTGTCTCCGCCCCAGATGTCTTGACTGATTCCAAAAGAGGCGGTCCAGACCCGGGAATTCGCCGAAA
>JBFWQE010000286.1:0-3175 GCA_050249615.1 Vicinamibacterales bacterium | reverse complement strand
CCCCACCCCCACTCCGCTATCATGGCGTAATGGCGCTCGTCGACGCCCACGCCCGGCCGCTCAAGAACCTCCGCCTCTCGGTGACCGATCGGTGCAACCTGCGCTGCCAGTACTGCATGCCCGAGCCGGACTACGTGTGGCTGCCGCGCGAGGACATCCTGCAATTCGAGGAGATCGAGCAGCTCGTGGGCCTCTTCCTCGAGCTGGGCGTGGACAAGGTGCGGCTCACCGGAGGCGAACCCCTGCTCCGCCGCGACCTGCCCGACCTGGTGGAACGGCTCGCCCGGCGGGAGTCCATCCGCGACCTGGCCATCACCACCAACGGGGTCCTGCTGGCCGATGCCGCGGCCGACCTGAAGCGGGCCGGCATGCACCGGGTGACGGTGAGCCTCGACACGCTGGACCGCGAGCGCTTCAAGGCGCTGGCGCGCTTCGACGAGCTGGACCGCGTGCTCGAGGGGCTCGACGTCGCCGCGGACGTGTTCCCGGGCTTCAAGATGGACACCGTGCTCATCCGCGGGACCAACGACGACGAGATGGTCCCGCTGCTGGAGTTTGCGCGGGCGCGCGGCGCGGAGCTGCGGTTCATCGAGTACATGGACGTGGGCGGCGCCACGCACTGGAGCCCCTCGCAGGTGGTGTCGCAAGCCGAGATGCTGGACCGGCTCACGGCCCACTACGGGCCGATTGCCGCCATCGAGGAGCCGGGCTCGGCGCCGGCCGATCGCTTCCAGCTGCCCGATGGCCTGGTGTTCGGCATCATCGCCTCCACCACTGCACCGTTCTGCGCCAGCTGCGACCGCAGCCGGCTGACCGCCGACGGCCTCTGGTACCTCTGCCTCTACGCCCCGCGCGGCATCGACCTGCGCGGACCGCTCCGAGGCGGCGCCAGCCCGGAGTCGCTGAAGGAGATCATCACCGGCGTCTGGCACGCCCGCACGGACCGCGGCGCCGAGCACCGCCTGCACGCCCGCGGCCGCTCGCCTCTCATCCCGGTGAGCAGCCTCAAACGGGACCCGCACCTCGAAATGCACACCCGCGGGGGCTGACCGCGCGGGGTTCAGAGCCCTTCTCCAACCGTCACTTCGGCTCCCAGGAACCGCGCATACCGGTCCGCCGCCTGCCGGATGCTGGCCCAATCGGACCGGGTCAGCCGGACGCGCGGCGCAACGGCGACTGACACCGTCGGGCGCGCGGCAGCCGCGGCCCGGGACAGCCTCGCCGGCCGTCCCGCCTTCCACGAGCCGACCGCGCGGCCCTCGATCAGGACCGTGTGCGTGAGCGTGTCTCGCGGGTCGATCGGAACACGCCCCAGGACGGCGCTCCGATCCTTGTAGGCCACCAGGAACTCGTCGAAGTCGGGGAGCAGCCACGCGGTCGCGCCCGATGGGCGCCTTCGGGCGATGGTGCGCCCCGGCCCGGCCTTCGCGACGACGGCGTCGCGGGGGACCGCGGGCCCCGCTCTGTCGATGGCTGCCCTGGCATCGCCGAGGGGCAGGAAGGACCACCAGGCGAAGTCGGCCACCGTCGCCGGCCCGTGGCTCAGGAAGTAGCGCGCGGCGAGCCTTGCGAGGGCCTCGTCACGCCCGACCCGCGGCGCGGCCGGCACACGTTGATCCATCAAGGCATAGGTCGTCTGTCGATCGCGCAGCGGCCCGCTGCACACGAGGCCCTCGAGCTCGGCCAGCACCAGCAGGTGAGTCAGGCGCTCCGGCGTCACATGAATGCGCGCCCGCTGGAGCATCTCGCCCGCTTCGCGCCGGGTCAGCGCACCCTTCTGGAGGGCGCGCGTCAGTGCCGCCCGGCTGCGGGCGACGGTCCTGTCGTCGAGCTCGAGGTACCGATGCCGCGGTCCCAGCCGCGCGGTGACACGTGGGCCCGTGAGCGCGACGAGCCACCGGATGTCATCTGCCGCGACGAGATGCCACGTCGGCCTCAGCACGTGGGTGCGGAGAATCGACCCCTGATCGTACGCGCGCTCGACCGCCGCCTCGGTGAGCCCGGTCGCCCGAAGGCCAATCGCCCACTTCGCCGAGGGGAAGTCCTGTGCCTGGACGGCCCCCAGCCACGACACCACCTCAGCCGGATGCCGGAAAGTCGATCCGGCCAGCTTCTGGTTGACGAGCCGCCCGCGGAGCAGGTCCATCGTCCTCCCACGCGGCGCCGCCGCGCCCGCGGCCCGAAGGGCCGCCCACCCCCGCGGGGGCGCCTACTTCGGCCGTTCCACCGCCTTCGCCGCCACCGGCGCGAGCTTCTGTTCCTTCGCGGCCTGGTTGAAATTCGCCAGATCACCTTTCGTGATGGCGGACAGCTCGTCGAGCTGCTTCTGCAGCTCGGCGCTCAGCGTCTTGAAGACCTCGCGCGACGCGTCGGTGGGTGCCGCGTCGCCAGTCTCGACGCTCCGCCTCAGCGACGCGAGGCGGTTGTTGATCTTGATCGGGAAATTCAGCGGGTCCTGCCCGCTGCGGTTGCGCACCTGGTAGATCGCCTCCTCCACCACGCTCAGCTTCCGCGCGACGAGGTCCCCGATCTCCTTCAGCCGCGGATTCTTCGACTGCTCGACCCGCTCCGTGATCTGGGCCTTGACGTCGCGGATCTGGATCACCGCCTCGTTGGCATCGCTCGTCCGGTCGCGAATCTGGATGGCCAGGTCGAACTGCTGCTGCAGGTCGGCGACCGAGACGTTCTCGAACAACGGGTGCTTCTGCACCTGCAGGGGCACGGTCCCGGTCTGTGAGCCCGCCGTCACCCGGACCCGATACTGTCCGGGCACGGCCACGGGCCCGTTGGCCGGGTTGCCGCTCCAGATGATCATGCCCGGAAACACCGACGAGCCCGGATACCGCAGGTTCCACGAGAAGCGGTTCATGCCGGCCTTCGTCGACGGCGGCAGCTGTGGCGGGCCGCCAAAGCCACCGCCACCGGCCGGTGCCGGCTTCTTCTCGTCCGCCTTCTCCTCCTCGGCCGTGCGCGTGAACGACCGGACGACACGCCCCTGGGCGTCGAGGATGTCCACGGTGATCCGGTCCACGGCCGCGCCGAGGTAGTAGTCCACGTCCGCGCGGTTGTACGAGCGGATGGCCGGGCGCGGCTCGAACACCTTCAGCGCTGTCGTCGTGATCTCCGGCGTGAGCTGCCGCAGCGTGCTGATGTTCTCGAGGACCCAGAACAGATC
>JBFWQE010000285.1:1245-3326 GCA_050249615.1 Vicinamibacterales bacterium | reverse complement strand
CGCACCCGGCTTCACGGTACGCCGTCATCGGGGCGGCAGCCGCCGTGGACGTCTCCGGCGGCGCCTGCACCCGCGCCATCATCATCGTCGGCGGGATCACGGGGATGCCCACGCGCCTGCCGTCCGTGGAAGCGGCGCTCACCGGCCAGGCGCTCACGGACGAGGCGATTGCCGCGGCCTGCAACAAGGCGGCGGGGGATCTCTCCGGCGACCTGATGGGCGACATCTTCGCGTCGGCCGAGTATCGCCGCGCCGTGGCGGGCGCCTACGTCGCGCGGGCGGTGGCCGCGGCGGCCAAGCGGGCGAGTTGAGCACCGAGCCGCTCGTCCGCTCGATCGACGACGTCCAGGCGCGGCTGGCGGCGGAAGGGTACGTCGCCGACCGCGCGCTGGCGACGTCCATCTACCTCGCGGTGTCGCTGCGCCGCCCGCTCTTCCTCGAAGGCGAGGCCGGCGTGGGCAAGACGGCCGTGGCGCGGGCGCTTGCCTCGGTCCTCGGCACGGAGCTCATCCGCCTGCAGTGCTACGAGGGCCTCGACGTCTCGCACGCGGTCTACGAGTGGGACTACGCGCGGCAGCTCCTCGAGCTTCGCATCCTGGAAGCCGCGCACGCGGTGGACCGCGCTGCCGCGCGGCAGGAGCTGTTCAGCGAGACCTACCTGATCAAGCGGCCGCTGCTCCGCGCGCTCGAAGGAAAGCCCGGCCAGCCGCCCGTGCTGCTCATCGACGAAATCGATCGCGCGGACGAGGAGTTCGAGGGCTACCTGCTGGAGCTGCTCTCCGAGTTCCGCGTTACCATCCCCGAGCTCGGCACCATTGCCGCCGCCGAGCCGCCCATCGTCATCCTCACGTCGAACCGCACGCGCGAGGTCCACGACGCGCTGAAGCGGCGCTGTCTCTACCAGTGGATCGAGTATCCGACCTTCGAGAAGGAGCTGGCCATCGTCGAGCGGCGCGTGCCGCAGGCAGACGAGGCGCTGTCGCGCCAGGTGACGGCGGTGGTGCAGGAGCTGAGGAGCGCGGAGCTGTACAAGACGCCAGGCGTCTCCGAGACGCTGGACTGGGTCTCCGCCCTGGTCGCGCTGGACCGCCACGAGCTGGACCCGGCCACCATCGAAGAGACGCTCGGGGTCGTGCTGAAGGCGCGCGAGGACATCGAGGCGATGAAGGGCGAGCGCCTGACGGGCCTGCTCTCGCGCGCGATGCTGCACGGCGTGCGGAAGAGCGGGTGAACTGATCCGACTCCCGACTCCCGATTCCCGACTCTGAATGTATACGGCACTCCCTCGATCCGAACTTCGCACATTCCTCGTCGCCTGGCTGCTGATCGTGTTCGCCTTCGCGGGTCTGGCCGAGGCGCAAGGGCGCGCGGGCTGCGCGTCGCCGCAGCCGCCGAGCATCGGTATCGCCTTCGGGCGCTCGTCACCGCACCTCGAACTGGCACGTGGGGCCGTCGAACTCCACGGGCATGGCACGGTGGCGGTACGGGGCGGCGCCCAGCTCGCGGGACGTGCCGACCTGTCGTTGAGCGGGCCGCTGCGCCTGCGCATCGAGACGGCCCGGGCGCGGTGGGACATCCGGCAGAGGACGTACAGCCCGGACGACTTCACGGTGACAGCAGACGAATCCGTCGATCACATGTCGGCGCGTCACCTCGTGGCGCTGGCCGGTCTCAGGCTCGGGCGTCCGCCGGCGTGCGCGCACGTCTCCGCCGGGGGCGGCGTCCATGCACTCGGGTTCCGAGGCGAGTCCGTCTGGCGCCCCGGGGCCTCGCTGGCGGCCGGCATCGAGCTGCCGACGGGCGGGCACGGCGTGATACAGGTCGATGCGATGCTGCACCTCATCGGGACGCGGGACGCCCACCCGATCGCAAGCAGCGCGGTCCCCAGCTTGAACCTGCTCGTCGGATGGGCGTACCGCTTCTGACCGACCGCGGCCGCCGCCCGTATAATCGCGACGTGGAGCCCAGCCGCTCGCTCTCGACACGACGCCCGAGTCCGAGCAGCGGCAGATCGAGGCATGGCGGCGCATGCGGCCCGCGGAGAAGCTCGCGCTCGTACTGCAGATGAGCGCGAATGTGCG
>JBFWQE010000285.1:0-1145 GCA_050249615.1 Vicinamibacterales bacterium | reverse complement strand
GATCCCTGATCCCTGACTTCATGCCCCTGACCGCCAACCTCCTCGTCTTCGGCCGGCTGCTCCGCTCCCTGGGCCTCGACGTCTCCGGGACGCAGATGTCCGATGCCATCCAGGCGCTGCTGGCCGTCGGCCTCGCGCGGCGCGACGACGTGCGGTACGCGCTGCGCGCGTTGTGGGTCCGCCGCCGCGACCAGCTGCCGGTCTTCGACGCCGCCTTCGACGCCTTCTGGCAGGACCACGGCGAGCGCTGGGGTCGCCGCGACCTGCGGGCTATCGGCGAGCCGCGCACCGGTATCTCCATCCAGATTGAAACCGTGTTGCCGGAGCTGGACGAAACGGCCGGCGCCACGGACGCGGAAGATTCCGAACGTCCCTTGCCTGAGGGCGAGGTGCAAACCTGGAGCGCCGTGGAGGCGCTGCGCGACCGGGACCTCGCCGACATGACACCCGCCGAGCTCGCCCAGGCGCGCGCGGTCCTCGAGTCGCTCACCTGGAGTCCGGGAGAGAAGCGCACGCGCCGGTGGGCGGCCGGCGCGGGCCCGCGCATCGATTTGAGGCGTGCGTGGCGCCAGAGCCTCACCACCGGCGAGATCGTCACGCTGCCCACGCGCGCTCGCACCACCCGCCGCCGCCCCATCGTCCTCTTCGCGGACGTCAGCGGATCCATGGAGCGCTACTCGCGCATGCTGCTCCACTTCGCGCACGTCCTCACGCGCGCGAATCACAAGGTCGAGGCCTTCGTGTTCTCCACGCGCCTGACGCGGATCACGCTGGACCTCCGCACCCGGCGCATCGACGATGCGGTCACAGCGGCGGCACGGCGGGTGCCTGACTGGTCCGGGGGGACGCGCATCGGGGATGCGTTACGAACCTTCCACGTGCGCTGGGCGCGCTACGTGCTCGGCCGTGGCGCCGTCGTGCTCATGGTCTCGGATGGCTGGGACCGTGGCGATCCGCAGGAGCTGGCACAACAGGTGGCGCGGCTGCAGCGCAGCTGCCATCGACTCATCTGGCTGAGCCCGCTGCTGGGGACGGCGGACTATCGCCCGCTGACGCGCGGCCTGGTCGCGTCGCTCCCCTACGTGGACGACTTCCTGCCGGTGCGCACGCTCCGGAACCTGGAGGACCTGGCGGCCCATCTCAAC
>JBFWQE010000284.1:0-3469 GCA_050249615.1 Vicinamibacterales bacterium | reverse complement strand
CGGCTCGCGCCTCGACGACGAGCTGCGGGAGCTGGATTAGCGCGCGACGCCGGGAGGTGACGCCGGGACTGAGGTCCCGGCGCTCCGTACCCCAAGCCCCAAGCCCCAAGACCCTGATGCCCCCCACCGCCGACACCACCGAGACACAGATCGACCACGGCCTCCCGGCCTGGCAGTTCTTCCTCTTGTGCGGCATGCTGGGTGCGACGGCCGTGGTCATCGTGGCCACCGGCCAGTCGCTCGCCAACATCGTCATCCTCAGCCTCACCATCGTCGCGGCGAGCTTCGTGGGTCTGGGCGCGTACCGCATGCTGTCCCCCCTCACGTCGGCGTCGATCGCCGGCGCGCCGACGGTGGCGGGCGGGCGCACACGCGCGGCGCTCGAGCGCGAGAAGACGCTGGTGCTGCGGGCCATCAAGGAGCTGGAGTTCGACTACGCGATGAAGAAGATGTCGCAGGCGGACTTCGAGGACATGAGCGGGCGGCTGCGGCGGCGCGCCATCGGGCTCATCCAGCAGCTGGACGCCAACTCCGGGTACCGGGAGCAGATCGAGCGAGAGCTGGCGGCCCTCGTCACGACCCCGGCCCGCGGCATCCAGGACCCATCGCCCAAGACCCAAGCCCCAGGCCCCAGGACCCAGGCGTGCGATTCCTGCGGCACCCACAACGACGCCGACGCGCGTTTCTGCAAACAATGCGGCACATCGCTTCGCCGGGACTGAAGGCCCGGCGCTCCGTACTCGTGTCCCGGCGCTTGGCGTTCGTGGGCCCGGCCCTCCTGCTGGCGGTGCTGCTGGCGGTGGCTGGCAACCTCGTCCTCGCACGCCCGGCTCTGGCGCAAGTGGCCATGCCGGACGCCGGCCAGATGTCGGGCATCCCGCTCCCCGCAGGCGAGCTGCCCGACGGCACCATCTCCGTGCGCGTCGTCCGCGAGCGCATGGGCAACAACATCACCGGGCAGAGCGTCTCGGTGACCGGCGGCGGCCAGACCAGGACGGGCACCACCGACGAACAGGGGCGGGTCGAGTTCACGGGCTTCCCGGCCGGATCCACGGTGGTGGCCGCGACAACGGTGGACGGCGAGATGCTGGTCTCGCAGGAGCTGCCCGTGCCCGCCCGCGGCGGTGTGCGCGTGGCCCTGGTGGCCGGCGTTTCGGCCGCCGCCGCGAAAGAGCGTGCCGCGGCGGAGGCGGCCGCCAAGGAGCCGCCGCGCCAGGGCGTGGTGGTGTTCGGCGGCCAGTCGCGCGTCATCTTCGAGTTCCAGAACGACGTGCTCACGGTCTTCTACCTGCTCGACATCGTGAACAACGCGCGCACGCCCATCGATCCGGGCGCGCCGCTCGACATCCAGCTGCCCGACGGCGCGCAGAGCCCCACGCTCATGCAGGGATCCACGACGCAGGCCACCGCGCGCGGCGAGATCGTGCGCGTGACCGGTCCGTTCGCGCCCGGCGTCACCAGCGTGCAGATCGGGTTCTCGATGCCGGACGTGGGGAAGCGCTACACGTTCCGGCAGCCGTGGCCGGCCGCCTTCGAGCAGCCGTTCGTGGCGGTCGAGAAGATCGGCGCGCTGCAGATGACATCGCCGCAGTTGCCGACGGTTGAGACCGTGAACGCCGACGGCGGCAAGGTGTTCACGCTGGCCAGCGGCCCGCGGCTGGCCTCGGGCGACGTCCTGACGGTGAGCTTCACCGACCTCCCCGTGCACGACCTGATGCCGCGCTGGATCGCGGTGGGGATCGCGCTGGCGATCATCGTGGCGTTCCTGGCCTGGGGATTCTCCCCCGCGCAGCAGCCTGCACGGGCCTCGCTCCAGGACGAGCGGGCCCGCCTGATGCGCGAGCTGGTGGCGATCGAAGAGCGGCGGCGCGCCGGCAAGGCGAAGCCGAAGGATGCCGAACGCCGGCCGGCGCTCGTCGCCGAGCTCGAGCGCGTGCTCGCGGAGCTGGACGAGGCCCCGGGGGGCGGCCAGGGGGCCGCCGCGTGATCGACGACTTCGAGCGCCTCTCCGTTTCCAACCTGTCCCGCCACTACGGCCGCCGCAAGGCGCTGTCACGCGTCACGTTCACCTGCGACGCCGGCGACATCGTCGGGCTGCTCGGCCCGAACGGTGCCGGCAAGTCCACGCTGCTGGCCATTCTCGGCACGCTGCTGGCGCCCTCTGAGGGCACCGTGGAGTACGGCACGGTGACGGCGGAGAAGGGCGGGGCGGGCCTGCGGGCGCGCATCGGGATGCTCGGGCACGACCTCTTCCTGTACCCCGAACTGACGGCCCTCGAGAACCTGGTCTTCTTCGGGCGGATGTATGGTCTCTCGGATGCGCCCGCGCGTGCCGCGGCGGCGCTGGACCGGGCGGGCCTGGGCGAGCGCGCTCACGATCATGTGTCGGGCTACTCGCGCGGCATGCGCCAGCGCGTGGCGCTCGAACGGGCGCTGCTGCACCGGCCGCGGCTGCTGCTGCTGGACGAGCCGTTCACGGGGCTGGACCAGGCGTCCGCGGCGGCGCTGGTGGCACGGCTTCGCGAGGAGCAGGCGCGCGGCGTGCTCATCGTGCTGGCCACGCACGACCTGGATGTCGTGGACGGGCTGCTCACGCGCGAGCTGTTCCTCAGGAACGGCCGGCTGATGGACGTCGGCGCAGGGCAGGGGCCGCTCCGCGACCGCTATCACGCGGCGATCACGGCGTCATGAAGGACTTCTTCCGCGTGGCGTGGCTCGTGGTGAGGAAGGACATGATGGTCGAGGCGCGCAGCCTCGAGGTGGTATCCACCACGCTCTTCTTCGCGCTCACCGTGGTCCTGGTGTTCGCTTTCGGCCTGGTGCGCGAGGGCACGCCGGTGGGCGACGTGTCGGCCGCCATCCTCTGGATTGCCACGGCGTTCTCGGGCACGCTGGCGCTGGGCCGGACCTTCGAACGCGAGCGGCAGGCCGACACGCTTCGGGCGCTGATGCTCGCGCCGGCCGACCGGCCGGCCATCTACGCGGGCAAGCTGGCCGGCATGCTGCTGCTGATGGCGCTGGTCGAACTGGTGCTGGTGCCGCTGGTGGGCCTGCTGTTCCAGGCCCCGATCGTCGCCTATCCGTGGCACCTCGCGGCGTTGCTGCTGGCGGGGACGACGGGCTTCGCGGCGGTGGGGACGCTCTTCGCCGCCATGCTGGTGCGCGCGCGCAGCCGGGACGTGATGCTGCCGATCCTGTTGTATCCGATCACGGTTCCGGTCATGATCGCGGGGGTCCGCGGAACGGCGGCGATCTTCCAGGGCACGCCGGACCCGGACCTGGCGCGATTCTGGATCGCGCTGCTGCTGTTCTTCGACGTGGTGTTCGTGACGCTGGCCCTGTGGACGTTCGAGCCGGTCATGACAGAGTAGTGAGGTCTCAGGGGCTTGGGGCTTGGGGCTTGGGGCTTGGGGCCTGGGACTTGGGGCTTGGGACTTGGGGCTTGGGGCTTGGGGCTTGGGGGACGGAG
>JBFWQE010000283.1:0-3494 GCA_050249615.1 Vicinamibacterales bacterium | reverse complement strand
GTTGATCGACGGCAGCAGGAACATCGTGATCACCTGTGCCTTCGAGAGATCCGCCTCGAACAGGTCGCCGCGCTCGAAGGTGGCGCGATCCGACACGCCCTCCTTGGCCGCGTTGCCTCGTGCCAGTTCCACCATGTCCGGGTTGTACTCGATGCCGAGTGCCCGCGCGCCGCGCTTGGCCGCCGTGATCACCGTGCGGCCGTCGCCCGAGCCCAGGTCCATGACGAAGTCGTCCTTCGTCACCTTCGCCATGTCCAGCATCTTGTCCACGAGGGCCTGTGGCGTGGGCACCCACACCACGTCCTTGCCCGCCTGCCCAACCGTCGGCTCGAACGGCTTGGCCGGCGCCTGGGTCTGCGCGCTCGCGCCGGCGGCGACCAACAGGCTCAGGAGGAACAGCAACGAACGAAGCGCCGGGTGATGACTCATAGCGATGTCTCCAGGGTTCAACGCGGCTTGCGGCCGCCGGACAGAAGCAAGTGCACGCTCGGATGATAAACGACACGCCAGGGGCCCGCGCTTACCGTCGCGAACCGGCGGCTGGGACGGGCGTCGCCGCAAGCGCCGGCGCCAGCGCCGCCCACGCCTCCGCATCCCCGGCGGCCGACGCGCCCTTGCCGAACACCTCGACGATCGTGGAGGTCACGGTCCCGATGTTGACGAAGGTGTGCCGGGCGCCGCCTTTCAGGTAGAGCGCTTCCCCGGAGTTGACCTCCACCGGGCTCTCGCCCTCGATGGTCAGCCGCAGCCGGCCGGTGACCAGCACGAACACGTGATAGGCGGCGTCGTTGTGCGCGTGCATCCGCCGCGTGGCGCCCGGCTCCGCGTAGTCGCGGAGGATCCGGAACTCGGGGCGATCGAGCACCACCATCGACGAGATGCCCGGGTCCCCCTGCACGGGCCGCGCCTTCTCGGGGCCCGCCACCGCCTGCGCCCATGACACCGTCGCGACGAACGCGAACATCGCTGCCTGCACTGCCGCCCGCACGCGTCGAACCGTCACCATGCGCCTCTCCTTGTGTCCAGCCGCCACCGCAGCGCCCCACGGGCGCTCCACGAGCCCGCCGATTGTAGTTGACCACTCACCGCATGGCCACTCGGCTCGGGCGAGGCGCTAGAATGCGCCCCGGGGGTCACACGATGGTTCGCACCATCCCGACGGCTGGCATTGCCCTCGTCGTTCTCCTCGCGCACGTCCCGGCCGCGGCCCAGGACCGGGTACCCACCATGGTCTGGGCGCCCAAGCCGGTGGAGCTTGCCGGCTACGCACCTCCCCAGCGGCCCTGGGTGAAGCTCTCGGACCTCGAGGCCGCGCACCGCGGCCGGCCGAACTGGCGCGAGCTGCTCGTGGACGATGGGCGGCTCACCGCGGAGTACGTGTCGGCCGCGCCCGGCACCAGGGTCGGGCGCCGGTTCCATCCCGACACGCGCGAGTGGTTCGCCGTCGTCAAGGGTGAAGTGCGGGTGGAGATCGAGGGGCAGCCCCCCTTCACCGCGGCGCGCGGCTCGCTGGTCAACATCCCGCGCCAGACCTTCTACTCGCTCGAGACCATCGGCACCACGCCCAGCCTCCGCTTCATCGTCAACGTCGCGAAGGCGAAGACCGTGTATCCGCAGGACGTCGAGCCGCCGGTGCCACCGCCGGGCATGCAGTGGGTGCCGGCGACCATCAACCGCACGCCGGGCCGATACGACGAGTTCAATCGCCCGCACCTGAACATCCACGAGGAAGCAGCGAAGAACCCGAACTACGCGGGCGGGCGCTTCGTGCGGGACGACAAGTCCGAGATGCTCGTGCTCTACGGCCACGAGAAGAACCTGCCGCCGCTGAATCCGGCGGACAAGGGGCACTTCCATGCCGAGAGCGCGGAGTTCTGGCTCGTGTTCGCCGGGAAGATCCGCTACGCGCTCGAGGGCCGGGAGCCCTTCGTGGCCAGCGAGGGCGATGTCGTCTACGTGCCCGCCGGCACGTGGCACGCGACGCGCTACACCGGGGCGGATCCCTCGTGTCGCCTGTCGATCACGGAGTACGTGGGAAACACGCTGATCCAGCCGCCGGCGAAGCGCTGAGGGATCAGCGTCGGACGACGATCTCGTTCGAGGGACCGCTGGCGCCCCGCGCGTTCACCGCGCGCACGCGCACGTAGTAGGTGCCGGGAGGCGCGGTCGTTGTGAAGCTGGTGACGTTGCCGACTGGAAGCGACGCCAGATCGGCCAGGCCGGGTCCGCTGCCCGCTTCGATGACGAACCCCGTGTGCGTATCGCCCTGGGGTGCCAGCCACTGGAGATTCACGACTGAACCCGATCCCGATGCCGACAGGCTGCGGGGACTGGCCGGTGCTCCGCGGCCCTGCACGATGATCTCGTTCGAGGGGTTGGAAATGCCGCCGGCGTTCGCGCCCCGCACGCGGACGTAGTAGGTCCCCGGTGGGACGTCCACCGAGACGGAGGTCACGTTCCCCACGTTGAAGCTGGCGATGTTGCTTGCCCCCGAGGTCGATCCGGCCTCGACCAGGTACGAGGTCGGCAGACTCACGGGCGCGCCAGTGGGCGCGAACCACGACAGGGTGGCCACCGTCCCCTGCCAGGATGCCGACAGGTTCGAAGGACCGAGCGGCTGGTCGCCGCCCCCGACCTGGAAGGAGATCTCCGGCGAGAAGGGGCCCGCGCCCGAGCCGTTCGCCGCCCGCAAGCGCGCGTAGTAGACACCCAGCGGAAGGTCGCCGCTCACGGTCAGCACGTTGCCGACGTTGAGCCCGTTGGCGATGTCCACCGCGCCGGGCGCGCTCCCGGCGTAGAGCAGGTACTGCGTGGCGCCGCCCGCCGCCGCATTCCACGTGAGCGTCGCACGCGATCCCGAGACGCTCGCCCGGACGTTCGTGGGAGCGCCCGGGACGCTCGCCACGCGGAGGTCGATCGACGCCTCGTTCGACGGCGGACCGAACTGCCCCGCCGAGTTGTACGCGCGGACGACGACGTAGTAGATGGCGCCGGGGGGGAGATTCAGGGAGACGTTGGTCTGCCCGCCGGCCTCGACCTCGGCGACGTAAGCGCCTGGCGAGGTGCCGATGGCCACACGGTAGCCCACGGTGTACGGATCGGTGTTGGGGTCCCACTCCGCGGTGACGGTCACCTGCGCCAGGGCCGACGACCCCGTCGCCAACAGCAGTATCGCCGAAAGCAGGGCTCTGGCGATGCGGCGAGGGCTACGGCCCCAGACGGCCTTTCGGCGAGACAATCCTGTGGTGGGCGCGGGGGCCGCGAGCGACATCATTGCGTGTTCGGGAGCGTGTGGTCAGCGCGTTGCCAAAGTCGCGCCAGACGTCGGGAGGGAAGGCTATCGCCTGATGTCGTCTCGAGTCTGTTCGTGACACGAAGTCGACCTCGGCCTCCGCAATCTGACTGTGTAACTCTTGCCTCCGGCACACGAACTTACACTACGTCTCGGCCCTCTCCACATCGCCGACAGGGGGCAGAACTGAGGCCCGCCCCCC
>JBFWQE010000282.1:0-3542 GCA_050249615.1 Vicinamibacterales bacterium | reverse complement strand
AATCACGTCGCTCCCGCAGCCACGAGACCGCATGCCGCACAACGGCCTTGCGAGCGATGCAAAACGCAATGCCGCAAATCGCGAGCTCCCCCTCTCCCGCGCAGTCGGGAGAGAAGGTATGTGGCCGCGCCCAGACCAGCGGATGAAAATGGCGAAGCGCGCACCGCGGCAGAGGAGAGGTCGACAACCCCAATGGGTGTGCGAGCCCGTGGGAGAGAATGACCGGGATGCCGTGATGAAGACGTGCTTGCTGCCCCAGCTTGCTGGGAGCGCGGAAGGCAGGATGTGGCCGTTCTGCATCCTCCCGCGGGGCGCGACATCACGTTGGAGGAGGGGGACATGGAGGTCCTCTTCGAACGCTGCTGCGGGCTCGATGTACACAAGCGGACGGTCGTCGCATCGTTGCTGACACCAGGCGAGGATGGCCAGCCCCGGCGCCAGCGCCAGACCTTCGGCACGACCACGGGTGAGCTCCTGGGGATGGCCGACTGGCTGCAGCAGGCCGGGTGCACGCATGTCGCCATGGAAAGCACCGGTTCCTACTGGAAGCCGGTCTACAACCTGCTGGAAGACCGCTTCGAACTGATCGTGGTGAATACCCATCACCTCAAGCTGGTGCCAGGGCGCAAGAGCGACGCCAGGGACGCAGACTGGATCGCCGACCTGTTGCGCCATGGGCTGCTGCGACCGAGCTTCATCCCGCCCCGGCCGGAACGTGAACTGCGCGAATTGACGCGCTACCGCACCAGCCTGGTGCAAGAGCGGACGGCCGAGGTGAACCGCATTCAGAAGGTGCTCGAGGGTGCCAACATCAAGCTGGCCGCCGTCGCCAGCGATGTCGTGGGCGTGTCCGGGCGGGCAATGCTGCAGGCGATGGTCGAAGGCGAAGACAATCCGCGTGTCCTGGCCCAACTCGCCCGGGGGCAACTGCGCGATAAGCAAGAAGCCCTCGAAGCAGCCCTGCTCGGCAGCGTCGGGCGGCATCAGCGCTTCCTCCTCGCCCAACAACTGCGCCACCTGGCCGAGCTCGATGCCCACATCGCCGCGGTGACGGAGGAGATTAGCGACCGGCAGGCCCCTTTCGCGGACGCCCGGGAGCGCTTGCAGACGATCCCGGGCGTGGGGCGCCGGACGGCGGAGGTGCTGCTCAGTGAAGTGGGCTGCGACGTCAGCCGCTTCCCGACAGCAGGACACCTGGCGTCGTGGGCTGGTGTGTGTCCGGGCCAGCGCGAGAGCGCCGGGGTGAACCGGTCGGGCAAACCGGCGCGCGGCAACCCGGCGCTCAAGACAGCGCTGGTCGAAGCGGCCCAGGCGGGCAGGAGGACCAAGACATTCCTGGGAACGTCGCACCGTCGCCTCGTGAGCCGCATCGGCCCGCAGAAGGCAGCCCTGGCGATCGCGCACTCGATCCTCGTGATTGCCTACAACCTCCTCAAACACGGGACGACCTACGAGGACCTCGGCACCGCCTACTACGACGTCCCCAGGAAGGAGCGCGTCGCCAAACGCCTCACCAGCCGCCTCGAGCAGCTCGGCTACCAGGTCTCCCTCAACCCCGTGGGGTGAGAATTTCAAGGCAGGGGGCCGGGGGGTGAGGGCGAGATGCGCCGCGGCGAGCCTCGAACCCACGTTGCCTGCGAGTTCAGCCCAGAGGGGGAGTGAAGCCGTCCGGAATCCGGAGATGCTTCCCGGCCGGTGGATTCGATCTCCAGGCTCTGGATGGCTTCCGGGCTACTGGAAGATGACCACGGCCGGCTGCGGCGAGATCGCAGCCACCTGCGCCGGCGTGAGCAGGTTGATGTCGAGCGCCGGGTCATAGAACAGCTTGAGGCCGCCGAACTCTGCGCCGTCGTCCGCGATGAACTGCTGGTAGTGCGCGAGCTTGATCCCCTGCCCGCCGAAGCCGTCCATATCGATCACGAGGTCGACCCCGGGGTACTCCGCGAGCGAGGCTTTGCCGCGGATCATGTCTGGCGTGAACTGGTGCACGATGAGCACCTTGTTCGGCAGCCCGTGCTCGTCGATGTAGCCCTGCATCAGCTCCTGCGCGCGGTTGCTCTCCGCGGCGTCCATCCCGCCAATCGCGGCGCCCGGCTTCACGCCCGTGGGCAATGACCATTCGGGGTCGAGCGCCAGGTGGACGCGGGGGTTGGAGAGGTAGGGCAGGAGCGGCGGGATCTCCGCGTCGACGGTCGAGTGGCCCATCTGCACATCGAGGATGACCAGCAGGTCGTGCTCTTCGGCGAAGGCGAGCTGGGCTTCGAGCTGCGCCGCCGGCATCCGGTACAGCGCATCGCCGGTCAGATCGGGCTGCGCAACGGCGTAGATGAGGTGGAGGACGGGCATGACGCCACGGGCGCCGTTCGCGGCATCGAAGGCGGCGGCCTCTCCCTTCAGGCGCGAGACCATGTCGGCCGGGCTGCCCTGCCCCAGCACGCCCAGGCCCGGCACACCGGGGAAGCCGTAGTAGGCGACGAGCTGACAATTTCGCAGGACCGAGTGCTCGGAGGCCGGCCTGATGTCGAACTCCGACGGCTCCGGCGCCGCGTAACAGTGGCTCGCGACGGCGGGAACGGGCGACGGCGTGGGCGTCGGTGAAGGCGTGGGGGTCGGTGTGGGCGTCGGCGGATAGCCGTCGCGCGCGACGTTCACGGCCACGGCCCGGCGAGAGAGCTCCTCGTCCTGCGCGAACGCCGAGTCATCGAACGCGGCGCGAAGCCCGGCCACCCCGAGCGTCAAACCAGCAATGAACACCGCTCCCGACGCGGTCGTCCGCATCCGCCACTTCATCGCCCCCAGCATACCCGCCGGCAGCTCTGCCTCACCTTACAAAGTCGTTCAGGCGTAACCGGCAGGAGCGTGGGCAGCCCGAGCAGACCGTCGCTTCGACCGCACACGCAAAGGGGGCGGCCTCTCGGCCGCCCCCCTCGTGAGCGTCGCATCTCTCGCCAGCTACGGACATTGCCCGGAGGCCACGCCCGGCAGCCGGCGTCCAACGCTCCTAGTGCATCGCGCCCTCGGGAGGCGTGCTCATCCACTCCTTCATCGCCTGCTGGCCCGGGCGGTCCACATGGACCTTGTCGTCGACGGACTTCACCCAGCTCGCCGGGATCCAGTGGTGCTGGCCGGACTGGTCCTTCGTCAGCTTGATGTGGTCGCCCTCGACCTTGTCGACGGTGCCGAACTGCTTCGAGTTCGAGCACACGACGGGCATGTGCTCGCGGATCTGCGTGGTGTTCATGGCAACCTCCTTGGGTTCGGGTGGGTGTCGTCGTAGGGACTGGAGAGGTGGGGCCGGGCGCCGAGCTGGGGAGAAGCCGGAACCTGCCCGTCCATCCACCGTATCCCCGCCCGCCTGTCAGTCCCCGAACGTGATCCGCATGCGGAGGTTGCGGGAGCGTGTCGCCCGGGGTGCCCTTGACCCTGGCCTTCCATCGGCCTGACACCGTCTCCTCACTCGTCCCTTGACGCAGGGTCATAATGCCCGCGTGACGCAAGCGCCGGCTTCGGCAGCCACGAAGATCGCGCCGCCCGACGCGAAT
>JBFWQE010000281.1:0-3594 GCA_050249615.1 Vicinamibacterales bacterium | reverse complement strand
GGGGACGGCATCAACGACGCCCCGGCCCTGGCACAGGCGGACGTGGGCATGGCCATCGGCACCGGCACCGACATCGCGATGCAGGCCAGCGACGTCACGCTCATGCGCGGCGTTCTCGGCGGCGTGGCCGACGCCATCGCGCTCTCGCGCCGAACGATGCGGACGATGAAGCAGAACCTGTTCTGGGCGTTTGCGTACAACATCGTGGGAATCCCCGTCGCGGCCGGGGTGCTCTTTCCCCTTTTCGGGCTGCGGCTGAGCCCGATTCTCGCCAGCGCCGCGATGGCGTTCAGTTCGGTCACCGTGGTGTCGAACAGCCTGCGGCTGAGGGTTTGAGTCGGGTGTCGGGAGTCGGGAGTCGGGAGTCGGGAGTCGGGAGTCGGGAGTCGGAGAGGTCATCATGCAGAACCAGTCATCGTCCATCACCAGGTCGTTCACCGTGACCGGCATGTCGTGCGGCCACTGCGAGAAGGCCGTGCGCGAGGCCGCCGAACAGGTGCCAGGCGTCTCGTCGGCAGTCGTCGACCTGAAGGGCGGCCGCGCCACGGTGTCGTTCGACCCGAGCGCGACCACGCCGGCGGCCATCGCCGCGGACATCACCGAGGCCGGATACGAAGCGAACGCCGACTGACGCGGTTAACGCAGATGACGCAGGAGCCGCAGTTGACGCATATGATGCAGATGTGGGTGTGTGTGGAGCTTCAGGCGGGACAGCCTGAGGCCCTTCTCCAGTTGACATCTGCACCATCTGCATCAACCGCCGCGTCTGCGGCATCTGTGTCATCTGCGGCTCCTGTGCCATCTGCGTCATCTGCGTCATCTGCGGCTCCTGTGCCATCTGCGTCATCTGCGTCATCTGCGGCTCCTGCGGCATCTGCGGCATCTGCGGCATCTGCGGCTCCTGCGGCCCCATCTCATCCGCGTTGAGTCCACGTTGCGGTCGGTCGATCTCAGCCCCATCGGCCCGGACGAGCAGACGGAGTCCCCATTCGATCTCTTCCTGATCTTCGTCGGCGCCAACATCGTCTCCACCACCCTGCAGGTGGGCGCGAGCCTGCCGGCCACGCTGGGGCTGCCCGTGGCGCTGGGCGTGATTGCGATCGGCGCCGTCGGCGGTGCGGCGCTCACCGCCGTACTCGCCCCCATCGGGACGCGGCTGCGCGTGCCGTCCGTCGTGGCCGCCCGCGCCCCGCTGGGCCTTTCCGGTGCGCGCCTGCTCGCCCTGCTGCTCTTCGTCACCAACTTCGCCTGGATTGCACTCAACAACGCCATTGCCGCATCGATCTGCGCGCGCCTGACCGGGCTGGGCCCGCCGGAGGCCTGGGCGGTGGGCCTGGGCCTGCTGGCCACGTTCGTCGTGCTCGGGGGGCCGCGCGCGGCGGCATGGGTGGACCGCGCCGCCGTGCCCCTGATGCTCGTCGCCGGAGGCGTCTTCACCGTGGCGATCCTGCGCGCGCCGGCGCCATCGTCGCCTCCCGGACAGGCGCCGTTCGGCGACATCGTGCGCGGGCTCGATGTCGTGGCCGGCTACCAGGCGTCGTGGCTGCTGATGTTCGCCGACTACCCGCGGTTCACGCGATCGGCCCGGGCCGCGGGCCTCGCCGTCTTCCTCGGGCTCGCGCTCACGGCCCTGTGGTTCATGCCGCTGGGCCTCGTGGCGTCGGCGTTGGCAGGGTCGTCCGATCCCGGCGAGATGGTCTTCGCGCTGCGGCTCGGATGGTGGGGCGCAACGCTGCTGGCCCTGGCGGCGCTCACCACCAACTTCGTGAACATCTACATGTCGGCGCTCGCGTTCAAGAGCCTGCGCCCGTCGATTGCCGATGCTGCAGCGGTCTGGGCCATCGGTGGCGTCGGCTCGGCGCTGGGCCTGCTCTCGACCGGGCTGCTCGAGCGGTTCGCGGGATTCACGCTCTTCCTCGGGAGCGCGCTCGTGCCGATCGGCGGCATCCTGCTGGCGCACTACTTCGTGCTGCGACGACCGGTGCAGGTGCCTGACCTGTACGACGAGACCGGGCCGCACGCGCGGCACGGCGGATGGTCGGTGGCAGGGGTGACGGCCTGGGGGCTTGGCGCGATTGTCTTCCACCTGGCGGGCGGCATCGGCGGCGTGCTGCCGTGCCTCACGGTGTCCATCGCCGCGTACGCGGCACTGGCTGGGAGGAGTGAGAAGAAGGAAGTGAAAAGCGGGGCCTAGCGTCTGCCCATGATCCGTTCTATCGCATCGCAAGCCGTGGCCGGCCCTGTCTCCGCGCGGACCGTCGCGGCCACCTCCTTCGCACGCAACGCGTGGCGCTCATCCGCGAGCAGGTCCCCGAGCTCGCGCGCGACCGCATCGGGCGTGTACCGCTTCGGATACAGCGTCCGGGCCACGCCCAGGCGCGTGACGCGCGACGCGTTGTCCGGCTGATCGTGGGCATGCGGCACCACGAGCATCGGGCGCCCGCTGGCCAGGGCCTGGTGCGTCGTGCCGATCCCTCCCTGGTGGACGATGGCCGCTGCACGCGGAAAGAGCGCCGCGTGCGGCGCGTAGTCGACCGCGAGGATGCGACCGTCGACCGCACGAGGGCGGTTGTGCGCGTGGCGGCCCACCAGCATCACCGCGCGCCGCCCGAGCCGCTGCACTGCCGCGGCGCTGATGTCGTAGAACGATCCCGCGGCTTCGACGGCCGAGCTGCCCAGCGTGAACACGACGGGCGCATCGCCGGCCGCCAGGAATGCCTCGATCTCCGCCGACACGTCCGCCGAGCCGGCACCGTTGTACAGAATCGGCCCGGCCAGGCACGTGTTGGGCGGCCAGTCCGGCTGCGGCGCCGCCAGCACCCGCGAGAAGAGCGCCAGCACGAGATGGGGCGAATGCTGTCCCGCGAGGATGGGATTCTCACCGGCGTCGAGGCCCAGCGACTCGCGAAAACGCTGCACGGGCCTCGCCCACCGCCGCGTCACCTGATTCGAGAGCCACACGAACAGCCGGCTCAGCGCCCGCGACCGGGTCAACCAGCCGTGCACCCAGGGCGCCGGCGGCGGGACGACGGGATCGCTCACCGAGAAGAACGACATCGGCGCCAGCACCGAGGACGCCCACGGGCGCCTCAGCACCTGCGCCACGATGGGGCCGACCAGCGCCGCGGGATGCGTGATGACCATGTCCGCGTCCGCGCAGGCCGGGCGCAGGTCCTCGAAGGTCGCCTGCAGGTTGGGGATGACGATCTCGCCGAAGATGGCCTCGGTCCCGCGGGCCGGATCCATGATCCGCTGGATCAGGGCCGTGTCGTCGGGGTCGAGATCGGGCCGAATCGCACGGAACGCCAGCCCCTCCCGTTCGACGGCCTCCCGGTAAACCGCCGGCAGCGCGAGCACGGGCTCGTGCCCGCGGCGCTGGAGCTCGAGCGCAAGGCCGATGTAGGGATTGACGTCCCCATATGAGCCGAAGGTGTTGATGAGGATGCGGGCCATGGGGTCCGTACGCGAGAAGGGCGCGTCCCCGGGGGGACACGCCCTCTGGATGGTACACCGCCGATGGGCGACGCCGGAACCGCCGGCTAGACCGGCATCGAGGTGGTCGGCGAGTTCTGGGCATTCGCCATGTTGGTGAGC
>JBFWQE010000280.1:0-3660 GCA_050249615.1 Vicinamibacterales bacterium | reverse complement strand
GGGGGAGAGGTCGAGGACCGAGAAGGGAACCATCACGTCCGACCGTAGCACGGCGCGCTCGCGGCTTCACTCAGGGCAGCCCGCCCCAAGTCCGGCTCCAAGCCCGGAAAAACCCCGCTGCGGCGCGTTGACTCTGCAAGGCGTGGGGATCCCCAACCCCACGCGCGACCCCCGCCTCCGCGTGGTTTGCGCGGGCTTTCCGCAGGGCTTTGGGGCGGGCCACCCTGAGCGAAGCCGCCAGCCGTCGCGCAAACGGACGGCCGTTACCGCGACGTCTCGAGCGAACCCGCGCAAGGGGCCGGGCGCGGCCGCTTGTTACCGCGGCACGGCTTCGAAGCGCGCGAGCACCGTGTCCTTATCGTCGAGGAGCGTGAGTTCGGTGGCCGTCGTCTTCCACTTCTTCGCGTTGCCCAGTGCTTCCCGGAAACGGGTATCGAGCTTGTCCGGGAGGTTCGGGCAGGACATGAGGGTCCCCATCAGGGGGCCTAACGAGAACGTGTTGTCCTTTACCGTGTAGCTGCCCCGCAGCGAGTTGCAGCCGTCGGCGCCGGTGACGGTGCCGCCCGCGTTGAACACGAGGTGCGGCTCGCGGATGTTCTTCTGGAACGTCACCTCGTCTTCGCCGAGGTGCGTGAGCCGCCAGTACGCCGACTCGAGCCCGGGTGCGCCCGTGCCCGGCTGTGTCGCGGCGGGGACCGCGGGAGGCTGCGCCGATGGCGGTTGCTGGACGTCTACCCACGCCTGGACGCCGGGCGCCGGCACGATCCCCCCGGCAAGCACGAGTGCGAGCAGCTTCATACCGGAGTCTGACGACGGGGCGGGGGTAGTGGTCGTTTGGGGTTCTCGGGTTCTCGGGTTCTCGGGTTCGTGCGGCAGCCTGGGTGTCCGGCGGCAGGCCCTGCGGAAACGGCAGGCCCTGCGGAAAGCCGGCGCAAACGATGCCGAAAAACCACGCGGAGGTGGGGGTCGCGCGTGGGGTGGGGGCCACGCCGTGCAAGGTCAACGCGCCGGCGCGTGGTGTTTCCGGGCTTGGAGCCGGTTGCCGCCGCCTTCGTGGCCCTGACCGCGTCCGCCGCCGCGGCGCAGGAGTGCCCGCACGCCTTTCGCATCCGCACGGCCGACGGGAAAGCATCGACACGGACGGGCTCGCCGCACGCCATCACCATCGAGCTGAAGTGGTTTGCCGGTCACTGCTTTCGCCGTTTCCTGTTCAAAACCGTAACAGGGGTTTCGCGTTCACGAGCGATTCGCGGCGGGGCAGGACTGCGCACCTGTTGAACTCGAACGGCCATGAGCGCGCGCGAAAGCCGGCGCCTTCGATGAGGGGTCGCGTGGCGCAGTTCTTTCAACCCGACCCTGCGCCATGGATCCGCACGGCACCACCCCAGGCCGCCACGCACCAATTGTCAGACCGGCGGCCAGCCTTAAGGCGGGGTGCAATTTCGTAAATGCCGGCGAGACGACTTTACATGGCCCGTTGACAGACGCGGCATCCGCGCGGCCGAGCCTGGTCAGAACGCGTGTCGGTAGCAGACTCGATGCGACAGAGACTGCCATCGAACGGTCCCTGAAGTTGGCCCGAATCTCGCAATGCTCTGCCGCGGGTGCCCCTCCACCCGGCGGTCGCCTCCCCCAAGGCACTTCACTGACATCTGCTGCTTCGTCGCTCCGTTTCGGGGCAAGGGGATAGGTGTGCGCACGAACGACTACCTGAACAACTCGGTGCGGATGGCGGTGGCCGCCGTCCTCCTCGTCCTTGCCACCACGGGAGCGGCCTTCGCCCAGACCACGGTGACGGCGACGTGGGACCGGAACACCGACGCCTACACGACCGGCTACCGGGTCTACTGGGGCACGTCGCCCGGCAACTACCAGTGGAACCAGGACGCGGGCAACCAGGTGAGCGCGCCGATTACGCTCGCGCCCGGCTCCGTCTACTACTTCATCGTGCGCGCGTACAACTCGTCGCTTCAGTACGGTCCGCCGTCGAACGAAGCGACGATTAACCTCAGCACGCCGCCTCCGCCGACACCCGCGCCGACCGCGTCGATCACGGCGACGCTGCAGTCCGCCAACACGGCGCGGCTGACCTGGTCGACTACGAACGCCACCTCCGCGCGCATCAACGGCCAGACGGTGCCCCTGTCCGGCACGTCCACCGTGACGGTGACCCAGACGACCACCTACACGCTGACCGCGACGGGTGCGGGCGGCACGGCCACGGCAAGCGCGACGGTGAACATCACGGCGCCCACCGCGCCCACCGCGTCGATCACCGCCACGCTGCAGTCGCCCAACTCCGCGCTCGTCAGCTGGCAGACGACCAACGCGACCTCGGCCAGGATCAACGGCCAGACCGTACCCGTGTCCGGCTCGACCACGGTCAACGTGAGCCAGACCACGACGTACACCCTCACGGCGACCGGCGCGGGCGGCACGGCGACCGCGAGCGCGACGGTGACCATCTCGAACACGGCCCCCGGCACGCCAAGCGGCATGGCTTCGAACGTGTCGGGCAACCGGGTCGCGCTCTCGTGGCGCGCGCCGACGACGGGCGGCACACCGAACGATTACCGGCTCAATGTCGGCACGTATTCGGGCGGCACCAACATCACGAACAACCTCAACGTGGGCAACGTGCTGTCGGTTTCCGGAGACCTGCCGCGCGGCCGGTACTACGCGCGGGTGCGGGCCGCCAACACGACGGGCCTCAGCAGCTACTCCAACGAGGTGTCCTTCCGCGTCGGCAGGCTGCTCAGGACGCCGACTGGCTTCCAGGTGACCTGGCGGGGCACGACGGCCACGCTATCCTGGACGGCCCCGGTGGCCGACACCACGGCGGATGTCCCGAACAACTACGTGCTCGAGGCGGGCTCCGCTCCCGGCCTGAGCGACGTGACGACCCTTTCGGTTGGCAACACGACGTCGTACAGCGTCGACGTGGCGACCGGTACCTACTACGTCCGGCTGAAGGCGGTGAACGACCTCGGTGAGTCGGATCCGACGGAGGACCTGGAGGTTCGTGCGCCCGGCTCGCCGAACGCGCCCACCTACTTCATGGCCTCGGGCCAGGGCTCCCAGGTCGATCTGCGGTGGACCGCGCCTTCTGGGGGGTCGGCTCCCACGGAGTACGTCATCGAGGCCGGCAGCGCGCCCGGCCTGGCCGATCTGGCGGTCCTGCGAGTGGGCAACGTCACACGGTTCTCGACGGTGGCGCCTCCGGGGGTCTACTACGTCCGCGTCCGCGGCGTGAACGCCGCCGGCGTCGGAGCGGCGTCGAACGAGGTGGTGGTCCGCCGGTAGCGGCGGACAGGCATGGCGACGACGGGGGGCGGGCATCAGTTCTGCCCCCTGTCGGCGATGTGGAGAGGGCCGAGACGTAGTGTAAGTTCGTGTGCCGGAGGCAAGAGTTACACAGTCGGTCTGCGGAGGCCGAGGTCGTCTTCGTGTCACGAACAGACTCGAGACGACACCAGGCGATAGCCTTCCCGCCCGACGTCTGGCGCGACTTTGGCAACGCGCTGACCACACGCTCCCGAACACGCAATGATGTCGCTCGCGGCCCCCGCGCCCACCACAGGATTTTCTCGCCGAAAGGCCGTCTGGGGCCGTAGCCCTCGCCGCATCGCCAGAGCCCTGCTTTCGGCGATACTGCTGTTG
>JBFWQE010000279.1:0-3961 GCA_050249615.1 Vicinamibacterales bacterium | reverse complement strand
AGCCCGGCAAACCCGCCGCCGATGATGACGATGTGAGGGACGTGGGGACCGTCGGTCATTCGTAGCGCAGGGCCTCGACCGGATCCAGCCCCGCCGCGCGCCGGGCCGGCCAATACCCCGCCAGAATACCAACGAACACCGACGTGGTCAGCCCCGACAGCACCGCCCACCACGGAGGCGCGGCCGGGAACGTGGGGGCCAGGAAGGCCGCCAGCAACCCGAGGGCGGTGGCCAGCGCGACACCGGCCAGGCCCCCGGTGCCCGACAGGATGGCTGCCTCGAAGAGGAACTGTCGGAGCACCTCCCCGCGCTTCGCGCCAATCGCCAGCCGGACGCCGATCTCGCGCGTGCGCTCGGTGACGCTGATGATCATCACGTTCGCAATGCCGATGCCGCCGATGACCAGGCTGACGGCAGCCAGCGCGATTGTGGCCCAGAAGATCTGGGATCCCAGCCGATCGAACTGCGCGATGATCTGGTCGGCGGTATTCAGCGCGAAGTTGTCGGGCTCGCCCGGCGGCACGTTCCGCAGCAGGCGCAGGATGGTGGCGGCCTCGAGCCGCGCCTCTTCCCGGAGCCCCGGGTATGCGCGGATGTACAGGACCGTGTTCTCCGCGTCCGGGTACTTCAGGCGGGCGGTGTTCACCGGGATGGCCACCACACGATCGTTGCGGTTCTCGCCGAAGAACGTGCCCCGGCGCGGCGCCAGTTCTCCCACCACGTAGTAGCGGTCCCCGCCCAGCAGGAACGACTGGCCCACCGACGATCGGGGCCCGAACAGCGCGCGCGCGATGCTCGCCCCGAGCACGGCCACCTGGGCGCGGGCGCGCTCCTCGTAGTCGGTGAACGGACGGCCACCCGTGAACTCGGCGCCGACCACGTCGTAGAAGTTCGGCGAGATGCCCTCGACGAGCAGCGTGTCGGACTCGTTGGTGCCCGCCCGGGCGGTGATCGCCCGCGTCCCGGTGACGACGGGGACGATGAGCTCGATGCCGACGTCCCGAATGGAAGGGCCGAGCGCCGCGATCCGTGGCGCGAACTCCGCTTTCAAGGGTGGCCGCTTGACGTCCTGCGACGTGCCGGCGGCGTACGGCTCCCCGCTGGTGTGAAAGGCGAAGATGTTGTCCGTGCCCAGCTCGCGAAAGAGCAGCGCCACGCTGTTGCGCAGGCCCACCAGCGTGGACGACACCAGCACCACCGTCACGATGCCGATGACGACACCGATGATGGCGAGGGCGGAACGGGCCGGCTGCGAACGGATGGACTCGACGGCGAGCACGGCGGCCTCCCGCAGCTCGCTCGCCACCGACTCCTGGATGGGCGCGGTCGCCATGGGCTACTCCGACCTCATCGCGGTGACCACGTCGAGGTGCACCGCGCGGCGGGCGGGGTACCAGCCGGCGACCAGCCCGCTCAGGCCCGACGCAGCCAGGCTGACGGCCACGGTCGCCGGCGCCACGGCGAGTGGCAAGTCGAAGGCCCTCGCCGCGGCCGTGACCAGGGCCATGGCGGCGGCCGTGCCCGCGGCGCCCCCGATGAGCGCCACGAGCGCCGACTCGGCCAGCACCTCGCGCATGATCTGCACGCGCGGGGCGCCGACGGCCCGGCGCAGGCCGATCTCGCGCGTGCGCTGGGTGACGGAAACGAGCACTGTGTTGGTGATGACCACGATCGCGGCCAGCAGGGCCATCAGCGAGATCGGCCCCGCCGCGGCGCCGATACGCTCCGACAGGCTGGCGACGAAGTCACGGGCCGCGTCAGGCGTGAGGATGTCGAACGTGTCGGGCACGCCGGGGCCGAGCGCCCGGCGGGCGCGGAGCGACACGCGCGCGCGGTCCTCACCCACCACCGACGCCCGGTCGCCGGTGGCCTTCGCGAAGATCTGAAGGGAGGCCGGTGCGCCGAACGCGCGCTCGTAGGCCCTGAGCGGGATCCAGACGTACTTGTCGAGCGAGACACCGCCGGACTGCCCCTGCCGGTCCTGGACGCCGATGACGGTGAACCGCCGGCCGGCGAGGCGCATCGGCTGCCCGAGGGGATCCACGCCCGGGAAGAGCGCATCGACCACGTCGGCGCCAATCACGGCGACCGGTTCTCCGCGCCCGTCCTCGTCGGCCCGGAAGAAGCGCCCCCGGCCGATGGTGAGATCACGCAGCTCGGCGATCTCCCAGGTCGTGCCGGTCA
This sequence comes from Vicinamibacterales bacterium, assembly GCA_050249615.1. Taxonomy (GTDB): domain Bacteria; phylum Acidobacteriota; class Vicinamibacteria; order Vicinamibacterales; family UBA2999; genus VFZN01. Next base: position 1,777 of record JBFWQE010000279.1, on the reverse strand, counting down.
CCGACGCGCCCTCGAACTTGCGCCCGCCGGAGGTCACATCGGCCCGGGTCTGGGCGTTGGGCGCGTACAGGACGAGACCGCCGGCATGGCGCTCGAGGAACTTCAGCTCGGAGCGGCGAATCGGCGGGTTGCGCTGGAGCTGCTCCTGCAGCTCGCGCCGCGACACGCTTCCGGGCGAGGCCACCTGGGCGATGAGGAAGGTGTCGGCGCCGAAGGTCCGCGCCGTCGTCTGCCGCGCGTAGCGCGCGATGCCGTCGAGCGCCGAGACCACGAGCACGATCGTCGCCACGGCGACGGCGATGGCGAGCGCGCCAAGGCCGGCCCTCAACGGGTTCCCGCGGATGGCCGCGCCCCCCTGCCGCAGTGCTTCGCGTATCATCCGCACGGCTATGACGCCAGTGTCGCACCAGACGCCCCCGATTCGGAGTCTAATCGTGGGACTGACATGAGCAGACGTCGTCTCCTGGTTGGAGCTGTGGTCCTGGCCGTCGCCGCGGGCGCGTGGTATGCGCGCCGCGGCGGGGCCGAGGGAACACTCGCCGATTTCGCCACCGTTGTCCGCACTCCCACGCTGCAGTCCTACGTCACCGCCTCGGGAGAGATTGTCGCCACGCGCTATGCCGATATCGGGTCGGCGTCCATGGGCCGGCTGGTATCGCTGGCCGTCAAGGAAGGCGACTCGGTGAAGGCCGGCCAGGTGGTCGCGCGCATCGATCCCGTACAGGCGTCGACCACGGCCGACGCCGCGGCCGCCGGGCTGCGGGCCCTCGAGGCCGAGGTCGGTGCGGCGGCCAGCCAGATCCGTGCGGCACAGGCAGACCTGGCCGCCGCCGAGGCGCGCGCGACCGACGCCCAGCGCGCGCTCACGCGTGCGCGCGAGTTGCGACAGGCCGGCCTGATCGCGCAGTCCGATTTCGACACGGCGCAGGCGACGGCCGATTCCGCCGCGGCCCAGATGCGGTCGGCCGAGGCCGCCATCCGGCGACTCGAGGAGGCCCGCGCCGCGGCCGAGCGGCGCGTCGCACAGGGGCGGGCCGAAGTGGCGCGCGCCCGCGATGTCGTGGCCAAGACCGACATCACCGCTCCCATCGACGGCGTGGTCACGCGGCTGGACGTCGAGGAGGGCGAGATGGTGGTGATTGGCGTGCAGAACCAGCCCGGCACCATCCTGATGACCATCTCGGACCTCAGCTCGATCAACGCCGAGGTCAAGGTGGCCGAAGCCGACGTGCTTCGCCTGGCCCTGGGAAACACCGCCAGCGTGACCCTCGAGGCCCTGCCCGGAAGGACGTTCCCCGGCAGCGTGGTGGAGATCGGCGCCAGTGCCCTGCCGCAGCTGGGCACGCAGGCCGCCGCACGCGAGTTCCGCGTGAAGGTGCGGCTCGAGGGCGCGATCGAGACGCTCCGGCCCGGTCTCACGTGTGACGCCGAGATCCTCGTGGCCGAGCGCACGAACGTCCTCACCGTGCCGCTCCAGGCCGTGGTCCAGCGCACCAGCGCCTCCGGCGTGCCGGAGGTCGGCGTCTTTGTCGTCGTCGACGGCGTCGCCCGCTTCACCCCGGTGACGACCGGCATCATCGGCGGCCTCACCATCGAGGTCGAAGGCGTCCCCGAAGGCGACTCCATCGTCTCCGGCCCCTTCCAGGTGCTGCGGGAAATTCAAGACGGGGAAAAGGTGAGGGCGAGATAGTCTCGGGTTCTCAGGTTCTCGGGTTCTCGGGTTCTCGGGTTCTCTGGTTCTCGGGCACCCTGCTCCTCTGCACCCTGCACCCCCTGA
>JBFWQE010000278.1:0-3997 GCA_050249615.1 Vicinamibacterales bacterium | reverse complement strand
GACAACGGGAGGCCCGCCGAAATCGCGCTCTTCTCCAGCGAGCCGCAGCCGTTCACCGCGGTGGTGATGCTGGATACCAGCGCCAGCATGACGGCGAACCTGAAGCTGCTGAATCGTGCGGCCGAGCAGTTCCTGCTGCGACTGCTGCCCGTGGACCGCGCACAGGTGGGCGCCTTCAACGACAAGATCCAGCTGAGCGGCGAGTTCACCAACGACCGCGACGCGCTGATCGCCGCGCTGGACGACCTCTACTTCGGCAACCCGACGCGCCTGAACGACGCCGTCGCCGCCAGCCTCGACGCGCTGCAGGGCATCGACGGCCGCCGTGTCATCCTCGTGTTCACGGACGGCGGGGACACCGCCAGCCGCGTGCGGTTCAACACCGTGCTCGATCGGGCGCGCGACGAAGAGGTGATGGTCTACTCGATTGGCCTCGAGTCGGAGTACTTCAACGGCGTGCGCGTGGTGCGGTCGCGGCCGACGCGCGACCTGCGCAAGATCTCGGAGGAGACCGGCGGCGGGTATTTCGAACTGAAGCAGACCGCGGAGCTCGCGCCGACGTTCAGCCGTGTCGCGCAGGAGCTACGAAGCCAGTACCTGATTGGGTTCGCGCCGGCGGCGCTGGATGGGAAGGTGCACAAGCTCGAGGTGCGCGTGAACCGTCCGGGGATGACGGTCCGCGCGCGAAGGAGCTATCTGGCTGCAGCCGACCGCTCCTAGGGCTCAGACAAACGCCATCGCAATGAGCGTGATGGCCAGGAGCGCCCCGACAACGGCTTCGGCCGTGGCGGAGAAATTCAACTCGTAGATGCGGAACATTGCTCGTGCCTCCAGTAGGTTGGACGTGGCCCGCAGGTGGGCTGTTCCATCCGCGGGAACACGAACCGCACGAAGCACACGAAGATCACGAGGGATGCAGCGAAGTAGGTGGGACGGTTGGGCAACGCCGGGGACGGATCCCGCTAGTCCCTGAGGACGGCGCGCAGGGCGACCCAATCACCCTTTCGCAGCGCCTGCTCCACGAGGGCAGGGTTTCCGCTCATCGAGACCACCGCCCCCCCGCGCACCCCGGACCCTGCCGAGACGGGCACCGTCACATCCACGTGCGGCGACTTGTCGCGAGGGGCAATCGCCGAGGGACCCGACGCTCCGAACACAAGCCACGCCTGTTCCGCGCAATAGTGCTGCTCGGCAGGCTCGCCCGGCCCTGCCGGTACCTCGAAGACGTTGGCGGGCACGCGAATGACCGTCGCGGGCCCGTCGATGCCGTTCACCTGCGCCGGCACGACGCCCGTGGCCACGCTGAAGGCCAGGTCCGCGTCGAGCGGCTCGATCGACACGGCCAGATGGCTGTCGGCGTCGTACCGCTCCCCGGCCACGCCCTCGTCGTCCAGCGAGATCTCTCGAATGCCCGAGACCCGTCCCGTGCGCTCGAAGTCGCTGACCGCCTGCTCGTAGTCGCCCTGCGAGCGGCGTTGCGAGCGCATCGCCGCCGCCTGGATGGCCTTCTCCGCAGCCAGCGCACGCTCGCGGTTCTCCGGATTGAGCGGATTGGCGAGCACCTCGACCTCTCCGTCGCCCGCCTCGGGCCACCGCACCACCCACACCGGCTGGGCCCCGCCGCTGGCCGGCGTGCCGTCGGGACCGGCCTCGGGATACGGCAAGGCGGGTCGAAGGGCCGAGACGAGCGCCCGCCTGAGCGCGTCCTCCTGGGCTGGCTGGGCGCGAAGCGGCGCGGCCCCTGTCAGCGCCACCAGGAGCGCCGCGCAGGTGCACCACCAGGGCATGGCCCGATTCTATCCAACCCCGCTCCCCCGTCCGCTACAATCGCGGGCGGCACGGAGGCCCACCATGAGACGAGTCCTTCTCGGGCTCTCGGGAGCAGCGCTCATCATGACCACGTCCGCGGCACAGCAGCCCATCCAGCCCGGCGATCGCCCGTCGGGCAACATCCTCGCTACGCGCTCGGCCGCGGTGGGCCGGCACGGGATGATTGCCACCAGCCAGGCGCTGGCCTCGGCCGCGGGGCTGCGGGTGCTGCAGGAGGGCGGCAACGCGATCGACGCCGCCGTCACGGCGGCTGCCGTGCTGGCCGTCGTCGAGCCCTCCATGAATGGCATCGGCGGCGACCTCTTCGCGCTCGTCCACGACGCGAAGACGAAGCAGGTGTACGGCCTCGATTCGAGCGGCCGCTCCGCTTACCGCGCGACGCCTGAGGAGTTCGCCCGGCGCGGGCTCACGGAGATGCCCGGGGATGGCCCGCTCACGGTAGACGTCCCCGGCGTCGTCGAGGGGTGGTACCAGTTGCTCGCGCGCTTCGGCACCATTCCCCTGTCCAAGGCCCTGCAGCCCGCCATCGGGTACGCGCGCGACGGCTTCCCGGTGCAGGAGATCATGGCCGCCCAGTGGGGGGAGGCCGCCGAGCGGCTCTCTGAGGATCCCGCGGCGGCCCGGACATTCCTTCCCGGCGGCAAGGCGCCTCGCGAAGGCGAGATCTTCGCGAACCCCGACCTCGCGACGAGCCTCGATCTGATTGCGAAGGAAGGGCGCGATGCCTTCTACACCGGCGCCATTGCCCGCGCCATCGTCGCCGACATGAAGGCGCGCGACGGCCTGCTCGAGATGCGCGACTTCGCCGATCACAAGGCCGACTGGGTGGAGCCCATCCGTACGAGCTACCGCGGCCACGACGTCCTCGAGATGCCGCCCAGCACGCAGGGCTTCGTCGCCCTCGAGATGCTGAACCTGATGGAAGGCTTCGACGTGAAGGCCATGGGCCACAACTCGGCCGACTACCTCCACCTGCTGAGCGAGTCGAAGAAGCTGGCCTTCGCGGATCGCGCGGCGTACCTCGCGGATCGGGACGCGATGCCGAAAGGCATCCTCGCTTTGCTGCTGTCCAAGGACTACGCCGCCAGGCGGCGTCCCGAAATCAACATGCAGAAGGCGGGCGCTTACGCGGCCGGCACGCCAGCCGGCCCCTCGTCCCAGCTGGACTTCGCGGGGCGCGATCTCGGCGACACCATCTACATGACCGCCGCCGACGGCCAGGGCAACGTCGTGTCGTTCATCCAGTCGCTCTTCTCCTCGTTCGGCGCCGGCATCGTCGCCGGCGACACGGGCATCACGCTGCACAACCGCGGCGCGGGCTTCACCCTCGCGCCCGGCCACCCGAACCGGATCGCGCCTCACAAGCGCCCGCTGCACACGCTCGTGCCGGCGATGATCCTCAAGGAGGGCCGCCCCTGGGTGTCGTTCGGCGTGATGGGCGGCGACAACCAGGCGCAGGCGCACGTGCAGGTCGTCGCGAACCTGGTGGACTTCGGGATGGGCATCCAGCAGGCGGGCGAGGCCGCGCGCGTGCGTCACACGGGCAGCGGGCTGGCCGTAGAAGCCGGCATCGCCGCGGAGGTCCGCGCCGCACTCGAGGCGCGCGGGCACCGCATCACGGACGGCCGCGGCGCGATGGGCGGCTTCCAGGGCATCCTGATCGACCCGAGGACCGGGGTGCTGATGGGCGGCTCCGACCTCCGGAAGGACGGGCTCGCTATCGGTTTCTGACGCCCGCGCCCATTGGCGATTGCCGATTGACCGATTGGGCGATTCATTGGGTGATTGGCGATTGCCGCATCGTCGGATTCGGATGGGGCGATTGGGTGATTGAACGATTGGCGAATTCCAGCAGACACGATCGGCCGGGCGGTGCCGGTACAGGTTACCGGTGAGCAGCGACGAATCACCGATCACTGAATCACCCAATGCCCCAATGCCCAACGCTCCAATGCCCCAATCCCGAATGCCCCAATGCCTCAATCCTCCGATCGCCCGATGAATCGCCCGGATTGTCAATTGGCAATCGCCAATGGACACGCGCGTGCTAGGGCACGCTCAGCTGCACCTCGTTGCTGAAGGCGCCCGAGCCGCACGCGTTGCGTGGGCGCACGCGCACGTAGTAGGTGCCGGGCGGTGCCGTGACGCTCAACGCCGTCCCGCCCAC
>JBFWQE010000277.1:0-4149 GCA_050249615.1 Vicinamibacterales bacterium | reverse complement strand
AAACGCGGTGCCGCCGACCAGATGGATCTGAAGAACGAAGAACCCGGAAAGAGCGGGCTGAGAAAAGAACTCATGACGAGGCGGGAGACGTGTGCCCTCTTGACAGAAGACAGCCATATCAACGCCTGCGGTTCAGCCGCGGCGGCTCAGGATCGCACCGGCCGCCGTCGGCTGCAACTGCTTGTTGGGCTGCCGTTTCGGGGTCTAGAATGGCGCCATGACGTCTCGGGCTCGAGAACTTCTTCGGGAAGCCCTGGCCCTCCCGGTCGACGAGCGCGCCGATGTGGCAGCCGAACTGCTGGCCAGTCTTGACGACGGCAGCGAGGATCCGGCCGAAGTCGAAGCCGCCTGGGCGGCCGAGATTGAGCGGCGTGCCCGCCGTGTGCTTGCTGGAGGTCCGGCGGGAGCCTCTTGGCAGGACCTTCGCACCCGCGCCGAGGCGGCTCTGCGCAAGCGGTGAGCCTCCGCGTTCAGTTCGAACCCGAAGCCGACACCGAGTATCAGCAGGCCGGTGTGTGGTACGAGGGTCGGCGCGAAGGGCTCGGTCTGGAGTTCTTCGATGGGGTCGATGCGACCATTCGCCGGATTCTTGAATTTCCTCGTCTCGGTGCCGCGGTTCCACGCGTGCCTCCCGACCTACCCGTGCGTCGACTTGCGGTGAGGCGATTCCCCTATCACGTTATCTACCTTGAGACCGCCGAGGAGTTGAGAATCCTCGCTGTGGCGCACGATCGTCGTCGGCCCGGCTATTGGCAAACACGGTTGCGATAAGCGCAAGTACCCGAACGCCGGTCGCGAGTTCGGCTGGTTCTGGGTCTTCCCCAGCCACACCCTCTCCACCGATCCCCGCACCGGCATTGTCCGGCGCCACCACGTCCACGAGACGGTGGTCCAGAAGGGGGTGAAGGACGCCGCCGCCCGCGCGCGCATCCACAAGCCCGTGTCGGTGCACACGCTGCGCCACTGCTTCGACGCACCTGCTGCTGAATGGCGTGGATATCCGCCAGATCCAGGAGTACCTGGGCCACGCGCACGTCGAGACGACGATGATCTACACGCACGTCGTCAAGGAACTCCGCAATCCCGCGAAGAGCCCCCTGGACCTGCTGAACGCCTCGCGACGGCCGCCGAGGCGGAACTGATCACCGTCCGGGACGGACCGGCAACAGGAGGGCGCCCTGGACATCGCGTGTTCCCCGCGAACACGACGGACGGCGGCCGGCCGCGAGCGCGCGCGGTTCGTGCCCTTCTCGCGGATGATTCTCGTCCGCTCGACGTGTGCCGGGTCGTTGATCAGCAGTGCACCACCCTCACCGCACGAGAGGTAGAGTGGGAAGTTCCGGTCACGCCCACCGCACCCGCCCGCACCAGCTCGCACCCGCCCGCACCAGCTCGCACCCGCCCGCACCCGCCCGCACCTGTTCGCACCTGTTCGCACCTGTTCGCACCTGCCCTGCCTATCTCGAGACCTTCTGCAGCACCACCGCCGCCTCGTTCACCTGCGCGGCCAGGGCGTTCACCGCTGCCGACACGGTCCGCACGCCACCCTGCGCCTCGTCGTAGCGCTTCTCCTCCAGCCCCTCCCGGATCTGCGGCATCGTCTTGACGCCGTAGCCGGTGTAGAAGCCGGGCGCGTAGATCTGGTGCTTGAACCAGTCGCGGCGCGGGAGGCCGTCGCTGTTCCCGAGCTTCCGCTCACTCTGGAGCAGCAGCCGGTTCAGAGAGCGCAGCTCCGCGCGGCCGACCAGAGACGCCGAGGGCACGCGGTCCACGCCCGCATACGCCTTCTCGAAGGCCTGCCCGGCGCGGCGGAGCGACTCGACGGCCGCCCGCACCGGGGCCACGTCCACCTTCGCGTCCTTTTTCTCCGCCGCGAGCCTTTCGAGCTCCACCACGTAACGCATCAGCGTGTCGGCCGTGTCGGTGAACTGGAACGGCAACACCGGTGCGTCGGCCAACCTGAGAAGCAGTGTGCCCGTCAGCTGCGCCAGCGTCCGGCCATAGGCGTAGTCGCCGTCCGAGAACTTCTGGTACCAGGCGACGGTGTCGTACGCCGAGTGGTAGATGCCGCCGCTGCTCTCGCCGCCGAATCCCACGTTGAGCGCCGAGAGCGTCAGGTGCTGCAGGAACGGGGTGAAGTCGGAGCCCGATCCGAGCGGCTCGAGCCAGAGCGCCGCATCCTTCTCGCGCGCAGCCTTGTGCGTCTCCGGAGTGCCGTTCACCTGCCGCCGGCGCGACTCCTCCGCCACGGGCTTCCCGGTGCGCGGGTCCATCACGTCCCGCGCCACCTCGGTCATCAGCTGCTGCAGCCCGTGCGACCCGCCGACGTTCAGCCAGCCCTTCCCCGAGCTGTCGGTGTTGATGTAGACCGCCGCCTTGTCGCGCAGCTCCGCCGCGTGCTTCTCCGCCCATTCGGTGGAACCGAGCAGCCCCCACTCCTCCCCGTCCCACAGCGCGAGGATGATGGTGCGCTTCGGCCGCCAGCCGGTCTTCAGCAGCTCGGCGAGGCCTCGCCCGGTCTCCATCAGGGCCACCGCGCCGCTGATGGGGTCGTCCGCGCCGTTGACCCACGCGTCGTGATGGTTGCCGAATATCACCCACTCGTCCGGGAAGGTCGAGCCCTCGATCCGGACGATGACGTTGTGCAGCGGGCGGCTCTGCCAGTCGAAGGCGAGCTTGAGGTGGGCCTGCGCCGGGCCGGGGCCGACGTGATAGGTGACCGGCAGCGCGCCACGCCACTCCTGCGGTGCCACAGGGCCTTTCATCGCCTTCAGCAGCGGCAGCGCGTCGCCGTAGGAGATGGGCATGACGGGGATCTTCAGGATCGTCGTCGCGTCCGCCTGCGCCAGCTTCTTCCCGCCGGGCTCCGATGCCCAGCCCGGGCTGAGCGGATCGCCCGGGTGGATGGGCATGTCCATCACGCTTCCACGCTGCACCCCCTGCTCCGGACGGAACGGCCCCTCGGGGTACACGTCGCCCTGGAAATAGCCGTCATCGCGCGGGTCGGAGTAGATGAGGCACCCGATGGCACCATGTTCCCACGCCACCTTGGGCTTGATGCCGCGCCAGCCCGCGCCGTAGCGCGCGAGCACGATCCTGCCCTTCACGCTGATGCCCATCTCGTCCAGCCGCTCGTAGTCGGCCGGCATGCCGTAGTTCACGTAGACGACCTCGCCCGTCACGTCGCCGTCCGCCGAGTAGGCGTTGTAGGTGGGCGTGTGATCCTGGTCGCCGGAGTCGGGGTCCTCGGGAAGGACCGTCTCGCGGATGTCCATCGTGTGCCGCGTGGGCGTCGTCATCTCCAGCGCGCGCTCGGTGGGCCACGGCATCAGCGCCTCGAAGCTCTCGATGCGCGCGTCCAGGCCCCAGGACTTGAACTTCTCCAGCGCGTACTCGGCTACCTTGCGCGAGCCCGGCCTCCCCGCCACGTGCGGCTCGCCCGCCATGGCCTCCATGTACTCCTTCAGCCGAGCGCTGTCGGGCACCCGGCGGAACTGCTCCTCGCGCCCGCGCTGGGTGGCGACGGCGTCGGACGGGAACCCGCGGATGGCGCCCGACTGCGCGCTCGGCCCCGGCGCGAGGAACACGGTGATGGCAACGACGGCAAACAGGGAGCGTGCGATACGCGGCATGGTTCGGTCCTTCATGCAAGTTTCCGGAGGATGAAGCACTTCAGGTAGTAGGTTTCGGGGACGCCGAGCAGCACGGGGTGATCCCGCCCCTGCATGCGCTTCTCGACGACCGTGACGGGCGTGTGGCTGTCCACCGAGGCCTCGTACAGCACCTGGCCGAACATCGCTTCGTCCACGTTGTACGAGCAGCTGCACGTCACGAGGTACCCCCCCGGATTGAGCAGCCGCAGGGCCCGGAGGTTGATCTCCTTGTAGCCGGCCAGCGCCTTCGGGACCGACGCCTTGTTCTTCGCGAAGGCCGGCGGGTCGAGCACGATGGTGTCGTAGCGCGCGCCCTCGCGCTCGAGGCGCCGGAGCTCGTCGAAGACGTTGGCCTCGCGCGCCGTGACGTTGGCCAGCTGGTTCTTCGCGGCGTTGTGGGTGATGCGCGCCACGGCGTCGGCCGAGCTGTCCAGCGCCTCCACCGCCTCGGCCACCGATGCGAGCCGAAGCGCAAAGCCGCCGTTGTAGCTGAAGC
>JBFWQE010000276.1:0-4200 GCA_050249615.1 Vicinamibacterales bacterium | reverse complement strand
AGAGTATTTTGAAAGTTACCTCGCCGCGCGTACAATCGCACTGTGGGCACTCCCCGCCGGGCCCGGCCGGCGCTTCCCGACGCGCAGGTGGACACCGCGCGCGTCATGGCGTTCGTGAACACGCTGAGCGGGCGCGAGACTCCTGCGCCGAACGAGCGGCTCACGAGCTACGAGGCGCTGGTCGAGTGGGCGCGCGCCGAAGGCGTCGTGACGGCGGCCGCCGCGGATCGCCTGGCCAGCCAGGCTCGGCACCACGCGGACGCCGCCAGGCACGCGCTGGCCCGCGCCCGCGAACTGCGCGAGACGCTGCACGCGCTCTTCGCGGCCGTGGACCACGGCCGCGCGCCATCGGATGCGGTGCTGGCCACCCTGTCCGCTCACATCGGCGCGGCCTACGCGCAGGCACGCCTCGTCCCCCACGAGGGCGCCCTGCAGTGGGCGCCGGGCGTCGCCACCTCTCTGGACCACGTCGGCGCCGAGATGGCGCGTGCCGCCGGCCGGCTCGTGACGTCCGCGGAACTGGCACGCGTGCGGGCCTGCGCGGCGCAGGATTGCCGGTGGTGGTTCGTGGACGAGACGAAGAACCGCAGCCGCCGGTGGTGCGACATGAAGATCTGCGGCAACCGGGAAAAGCTGCGCCGCTTCCGCGCGAAGGGCACTTCGCCCGGAAAGGGATCACCGGCGTGACACCGTTCCGCGTCGCGGCGGTGATGGTGGCCCTCGCGGCACTGGCGTGCGGCCCCACCGGCGTGGCCGGTGAGCCCGGCGCGCGGGGCCCGGTACAGGCCGCCGCCTCACAGGCGCCGCCGCCGTCTGCCCCGCCCCGCCCCGCGCCCGCGCCTCACCCCGGCGCGGATCTGCGCCGCGTTCGCCAGGTCATCGACGGCGATACGCTCACCGTCGCCGGCATCGGCACCATCCGCCTGATCGGGGTGGACGCGCCGGAGAAACAGGGCGGGTTCCGAGAGGCAGAGCCCTACGGCGACCAGGCGACGGCCTACCTGAGAACGCTCGCGGACGGGCAGCTCGTGCGCCTCGAGTACGACGGCGAGCGCAAGGACCGCTACAACCGCACCCTCGCATACGTCTACCTCGAAGATGGCACGCTGTTGAACGAGGCCATCATCCGCGCCGGCTGGGCCGAGTATTACCGCAGCTTCGACTACCGCCGGAAGGCGGACTTCCGCCGGGCCGAGCGCGAGGCCCGGGAGGCTCGGCGAGGTATCTGGGGGCGGTGAGCCGCCGGGCCTGCCGCGGAACCAATCAACCGTTCGGTTCCAGCCTGACCCCTCCTCCTGTCCTGACCCGTCTGTTCGCTCCTGCCCATTCGTGCGTTGAACTCTTGCTGCAAACCGGGCTACAGTCGCTCGTCCCTGTATTTGTCACCCACTGCAACCAAGAATTTCGGGCCCACGGTCGGGCCACGAGGCTCCCCTTGGCTCATGCTGCCCCCTCAGCTGCGTCGTCCTCCCGTCGCCTCCGCTCATGGCAGTCGTCGTTCGTCGCCAGCACCCGATCGCAAGCCTTTCTCCTCGCGCTCGCCGTCGCAGCGCTCTTCCACATCGCTGATGGCGGTGGCGTCGCTGCGCAAGGACCGGCGGATGGCCTGACGTTCTTCAGGAACTACTTCGTCACCGGCGATTACGTCGTGGCGGGTGTCGGGCTTCGCGGGCGCGGCGTCGGCGGCACCGCCACCGCCGACATCAACGTCGATGGCGTGCCCCCCGGTGCGGAGATTGTTTCCGCGCAGTTGTACTGGCAGGTGGTGTCGGATTCCGGGCCATTGGCTGGAAGCCTCGGGGTGAGGTTCAAGGGGTACCCGCTGGAGGCGCCGGACAATCCAGTCACCACGGGATTCGATCCAGAGCCGTACGCCAGGACGATGACGTTCGAGGGCACGGCGCCCTGCTACAACCCCGGGGGCAGCACCGGAGAGCCGGGGAACCGCCGCACGTACAGCTATCGCCTGGACGTCCTTCGTTTCTTCGATCTCGATCTGGATGAGAACAGCCCGTACTTCGGGAAGACCATCGTCAATGGGCTGCACGAGATCCAGGTGCCCGACTCCGGGCCGAACGGCAACCGCCCGCCAATGGCGCTCGGCGCCAGCCTGCTCATCGTCTTCCGCTATCCCGATCGCCCCGAGTACGCCGCCCGGCGGAACGTGCTCAACTCCATCGTGGTGGTTGACGACGGGGTGTCGCTGACCAACGCACAGCGGACGGTGGTCCAGCCCATACAGGGGTTCTACAAGCCTTCGGCCACACCGAACGCCCGGATCTCTTACCTCGCGGGCAGCGGCCAGGCCGACAAGGGCGACGCGATCGTGCTTCCGGACGGTGTCGTCGTGCCGAACCCGTTCGTGGGTTCCAGCGGCGCGTCCTGGGACACGCTCACCTACGACGTCGCGTTGAGGGGCAGTCCTTCGCAGGTGACCACCACTGTCACGACCGATGTTCAGGGCGGGCGCGACTGCCTCACCCTGGCGGCCATCGTGTTCAAGACGGCGGTCGAGGACACCGACGAGGACGGCCTGCTGGACGTCTGGGAGACGGCCACCGCGGCGGCGCCCGTGATCGATCCGCGGGGGAATCCCCTGCCGCCGCTCGGATCGATGGGCGCCAACCCGTATCGCAAGGATCTCTTCGTCGAAGTCGGCTACATGGACGTGGCCGCACAGGTGGACGGCCCGGATGAGGACACGACGCCGGATTCGGTGTCCTACGGGGGCCAGCTCAGGCCGCCACACTCGCACCTGCCGAGGCTCGAGGCATTGACGCTGGTCGGCAAGGCCTTCAACGACGCACCGGTCATCAATGACTACGGCCAGGGGAAGACGGGCCCCAACGGCATCGCCGTTCATTTCGACGTCGGACCGAGCTACTCCGACCCCACGTGCAGCAGCGCGAACACCGACTGCGCGAACCACTACATCATCGGACGGCGCGCAGGCGAGCTCGCGTCGCTCGCGCGTGGGGGCGAGCGCGTCGATGAGATGGCCACCGTGTGCCAGCGCGGGCCGCAGGACCCGCCCTGGGTCTGCCAGTACGCCGACTACCCGGGCACGGTGGGCTGGAAGACCGGCTTCCGGTTCATCAAGGACCAGGTGCTGAGCATCTCGCCGGCGCCGCCAGCCACCGTTCCGCCCACGCCGGCGGAGAACTACTGCGACCTGCCGGGGTACAGCTGCACGCGCCGCTTCGACGCCGAGCGGAAGGACATCTTCCACTACGCCTTCTTCGCGCACCACCTCGGCTTGGCGGAGGTGAACGAGCCCTACCTGTCCGACGGCACGACCGAGAACCCGGCTTTCCGGAAGCCGGTCACGAACACGGGCGTGGGAGACTTCCCCGGCGGCGACGTGCTCATCACGCTCGGCGCCTTCCTCGACAACGACAACGCCACGCCGGGCGGCACGGCCTTCATGCAGGCATCCACGCTGATGCACGAGCTGGGGCACAACGGCCAGCGGCGGCACGGCGGCGAGCCCGACGAGCCGAACTGCAAGACGCCCTACCTGAGCGTGATGAACTACCTCTATCAGCTGCGCGGATTGCTGGACGATGACGGCAAGCCGCACCTGGGATTCGCCAGCCCGCTGACCCAACCCTGGGAAGGCATCAACGAGGGGAACCTCACCGATGGTTCGCTTGGCGTCTACCCGTACCGCCTCGGTTGGTACGCGCCCCTCGTCGGCAGCTACCTCGATCCGCCGCCGGGCCCCAGCCAGGCCCAGGCGCGGCTCGCCAGGGCCGCAAAGCGGCACTGCAACGGGACACCCTTCGCCCCGAGCGAGCCGTTGATGGTGCGTGTCGATGCGTTCTACGCCGACGCCTCCGGCGCGCCGGGTTTGATCGACTGGAACGCAAACTCCGTCCAGGATCCGACGGCGGCGGCCCAGGACCTCAGTTTCGACGGCAGCCTGACGGACGTCCTGAACCCGTCGGACGACTGGGCGCACTTCAGGTTGAACCAGGTGGGCAGCCGCCGGAGCCCCGGCGGGTACTTCTACCTCTACGACAAGGAGGGCTCCGTCGGAGTCGTCGGCGTCGGCCCGCTGTCCCTGGGCGAGCGCACGGGCGATCTGGGCCCGGGCGACCTCTCCGGCATCGCGCTCGGCGGCAAGGGCGACCTCGGCGGCAAGGGCGATCTCGGTGTCGATGATCTCGGCGGCAAGGGCGACCTGGGCGGCAAGGGGGA
>JBFWQE010000275.1:0-4212 GCA_050249615.1 Vicinamibacterales bacterium | reverse complement strand
TCGGCCTCGAGGAGTGTCTCGACCAGCGCGGCGCAGTTGATGGCCACAAACGGCCCGTGCCGCCTGCGGCTGCACGCGTGGATCTGGCGCGCCACCAGCTCCTTCCCGACGCCGCTCTCGCCCTCGATGAGGATGGTGAAGTCGGTGGCGGCAACGCGATCCACGCGCTCGCGCAGCGCCTGCATGACCTCGCTGGACCCGATGAGGGGCACGACCTCGTCGCGCGCGGGAGCGAGCGCGCCGCCGCGCGGCAGCGCGCCGCGTTCGGCTTCGAGCACCAGCGCCGCGAGGCTGGCCGCGCTTTCGAGCAGCTGGCACGTCCACTCGTCCGGCCGCGTGTCGTGCTCGAAACTCGCCTCCAGGAGGACGTGGCGCCCGCCAGTGCGGAGCGGGACGGCAAACGCGGCGTAGTCACGTGCGAGGACGGGATGCCCCGGCCGTACCGGAGGGCCACCCACCCCCTCCGAGAGCCGCACGTGCCGGACGTGCGCCAGCACCGAAAGTCGTGAGGCCAGCGCCGCCGAAACGTCGGACACGCGGCGGGCATCGGCGACATCGGATGCCATCTCGCGGACGAGCGCGTGAAGCCCCGGCCGTCGGTCCGCGCGGCGCGGCTGGCGACGGATGGGAATGACGACCGACGGTTCCATGCTGTGCATCGGTTCCTCCCGGTGACGAGTGCACGGACCGTCTCCAATCGCGGTGCCACTTCGTCCGTCGCGTGATTTCCTCGTGATTTCAGCGAGAGCCGCTGGCGCATCAGCGGACGCCACCCTCAATTCGGGTAGTAAGTGCCCAAACTAATCAGCCGCCTTGGCGCAACGGGTAGTTTCTACCCGTTGTCCAGCCGCGAGTCGCCCTCGAACTCGATGACGCCCTCGAAACAGAGCGGCGACAACTGTGTCACCCGGCAGCGCCCGATGCGACCGGGTACCAGGCATCGCTCGTCCGTGTCGCGCGCCAGGAACTGGATCTCCGCCCGACGGCCGGGGCGCAGGCGCGCGGGCGAGGACACCCGCACACCGTGCGGCGCCAGGTCGATGATCCTGACCGGAACCCCGGGGCGGAGCACGGCCTCCGCCTGCCAGGGCCCTTGCTCGGGCCGCACGCGTGCCGACCTCCGCCGCTCGCGCCGGCGATCGTCTACGGCTGCCACGCGCCGGCCCCCGCGTCGAAACGCAGCACGCGCATACGCCCCGTGCTGCCCATGATCCGCACGGCGAACTGCGGCCCGCGGGCCGCGGCCACGTACACCGTGCCCGCCGTGGCGGAGCCTGTTGGGCTGAACGAGAGAAGCGCGGTCCGGCCGATGCGGATCGGATCGCTGCCCGTGTCGAGCGTGCCGTTGCCGCCGACGTCGGGCACGGGCTGATTGACCCGCAGCGTCACCCCGCGGGCGTGCGTGCCCAGGCGATCCGGCGGGCTGAGCGGCCGATCAATCCCCTGCTCGATGTCGCGCACGAGCACGCCGTTGCCGTTGCCGTCGGCGAACATCTGGATGTCGGCCGCCTCCCCATCGGCCCCGAAGCGGACGGCGACTGAGGTGCCACGCCGCAGGGCCTCGAGCTGTGCCTGCTTCAGCCGCGTGGCCAGGTAATGCGCACCCGCGGTCGCCCGTTCGTGTTCCATCGCGCCGGCGACCACCGGGATGGCGGTCGCCGACACCAGGACCGAGAGGGCCGTGGCCGCCAGGACATCGACGAGCGCGAGCCCCCGGGCGCTACTGACCGCCACCCGCCTTCTCCCCCTTGGAGGTCACCGCGATGAGCGGCTTGAGCCGCAGGAAGCTCTTCTCGCCAATGCCCTTCACGTTCATCAGCTCTTCGATCTTCTTGAAGCCGCCGCTCTTCTGCCGGTACTCGACGATGCGCTCGGCTGTGCGGCGGCCGATGCCCGGCAGCGTCTCGAGGTCGGCAACGCTGGCCGTGTTCAGGTCGATCGTGGCCGTGCGAGCCGCAGCCGGTGGCTGCTGCGCCAGCACTGCCGGGGCGGTGGCCAGCACCACCAGGGCGCCAGCCATTACGCATCCGAGGATGTACTTCGCCATGGGTCCTCCTGTCGCACGAAGTGCCGTGCGGAAAGACCGGAGATCCCAGCCGGTGGACAGCGGAGGTCAGGGGCGCCAGCCATGGGCCGGGAATCGTCCGGTCACCCCGGCAAGAGCAACGAGCGCGCCGTCGCCGTGCAGCGACGGTAAGCCACTGAGCCTGCAGTGTTTGTGGAGGAACTCTGCATCGAGGCCGGCTACCGGGCGCGGGCCCGCTGGTAACCGTGGTTGCGGGTGCGCCCTGGCTCGATGGGAAACAGGCGCAAAATCGCGCAGGAGCGCAGGCAACGCGGGTTGCGCGGCCGCAACCGTCGTTACCCGGGTTCGTGCGGAGGCCGAATCAGGCCGTGCGCGCGCTGGCGACGAAGGGCTGGAGCGCTTCCATCGAGAGTTCGCGATCGAACTCCAGCGCTCCGCGGTACAAGAGCGGGCTGAGGCTCGCCACATGGCAGCGCCGGACTCGGCCCGCCATCTGCAGCCGTTCCTGCGTCTCGCTGACCGTGAACACGATCTCCACGGGAAGACCGATGTGAAGGCGGATGGGCGATTCGATGAGCACCCCCCGGGGACCGATGTCCACGACCCGCACGTCCGTCCCCAGACGCAGGCGCGCGGTGTCGGAAAGCCCGGTCATCTCCGGGCTCAACCGGGGAGTGCCTCGCCGGTCCTCGGCTGGCCTGGGCGCCGGCGCGTTTCCCGAACTGGCGTGCAGCAGGCGGATGCGCGACCCCGCCCGCCGCCCCAGCGTGGCGGATGGCTTATCCGGGTTCAGGCCCAGAAGCGCCAATGTCGTGGCATCGATGGCAGCCATGTCGTTTAAAGTACGTTAGAATTCGTTTAAATGCAACCAAGAATACGCAGTCTTCCGCCGTCCGCAGGTTGTCCGGCCCGGCTCCCGCCAACCTCGCAAACGGCATAGCAAAGTCTGCGCCACGGTTGACAACCAGTCGACGCGGACTTCTGATAGTCTCATTATCTCGATGCGCGTCAAGCTCTTAGGCCTCGTCGCGCGGCTTGCCCTGGCCCTGATGGCCGCGGGAACGCTGGACGCGCAGGTGCCACGAATTGTCGCCGTTGGTGACATTCACGGAGCGCTCGACCCATTCGTTGGCATCCTCCGCGCCGCAAGCCTCATCGACGCCCAGCAACGGTGGATCGGGGGCTCGGCCACGCTCGTCCAAACCGGCGACTATACGGATCGCGGCCGCGACGTGCGCGCCGTGATGGACCTGCTCATGGCGCTCGAGACCCAGGCGGCGGCCGCCGGCGGACGCGTCATCACCCTGCTGGGCAATCACGAAATCCTGAACCTCCTCGGCGAACAGCGCGACGTCACGCCCGACATCTACGCGACGTTCGCGGATGCGCAGTCGGACGCACGCCGCGAGGCGGCCTTCGAACAATACGCCGCCCTCGGCGCCGCGCGCGCGAAGGCTCGCGCAACCGTGTCGGAGGTCTACACGCAGACACGGGAGGCCTGGATGGCCGCGCATCCCCGGGGCTGGCTCGAGTACCGCGAGGCGTTCGGCCCGAAGGGACGGTACGGCGCCTGGCTCCGCCGGCGTCCCATCTCTGCGCAGGTGGCCGGCACGCTGTTCATGCACGCCGGGCTGAACCCGACGGCGCCCGGCGACGACCGCGCGTCGGACGCCGAGTCGCGCGTGCGCGCGCAGATCGCCCGCATGGATCGGTTCCTCGACCGGCTCGTGGACGCGAAGCTGGCCCTGCCCTTCTTCACGCTCAACGAGATGCTGCAGGTGGCGGCGGGAGAGATTCGCGCGGTGAACGCCGTCGTGGCGGACGCGAAGGAAAAGGGCACGGCACCCGATCTGCGCGGGTTCGATGTCGGCCTCGTTCGCGAGGGCGCGGAGGTCGTCACCATCGGCGAGTGGGACGTGCTGGCCGAGCAGGGCCCACTCTGGTACCGCGGCTACGCCATCGCCCCCGACGCCGCCCTGGCCGGGCCCCTCCAGGCGCTGCTCTCGCGCCACAACGCCACGCGCATCGTCGTCGCGCACTCGCCGCTGCAGGCGCGGCGCATCGTCACGCGCCTGAGCGGCGCCATCGTGCTGATCGACACGGGCATGCTGGCCAGCACCTACAATGGGCGGGCCTCGGCCCTCGAGTTCGTCGGACATGAGCTCACGGCCATCAACGAGGACGGC
>JBFWQE010000274.1:0-4236 GCA_050249615.1 Vicinamibacterales bacterium | reverse complement strand
CGGAGGGCGCTCGTGTGAAACGCGATCAGAGACCGGAGGCGCGCGTGACGGCTCGTTCGCGCGGTCAAGTGGGTGACGGCCGCCACCGGGGCAAACACCGTCTGCCAGCCGCGGTCGCGCGCCCGCCGGCAGAAGTCGGCATCCTCCCAGTAGAGGAAGAACGACTCGTCGAAGCCATTCAGCTGGTCGAAGACCTCACGACGGATCAACATGTAGGCGCCGATCACCCAGTCGACTCTCGTCGGACCGCACGCGGGATCGCCCTGCAGGTTGCGCCGCGTCAGCGGGTTGCGGGGCGCAACACGGGACAGCCACGACGTGCGGCCACCGAAGGCCGTGGTGATGTCTGGAAAGCGTCGTGCCGATGGCTGTACTCGGCCGTCGGGTTCGTGGATCAGTCCGCCCACCACGCCGACGTCGGGAAACCGATCGAGCACCTCGACCAGGAGCGCCCGGACGGGGCCCTGCAGGAGGCAGTCCGGATTGAGCACGAGCAGCGGGCCTGGTTCCGCCAGCCGCGCCGCGCGGTTCACACCCGCCGCGAATCCGGGATTGTCCGGCGCCGGGACGTAGTGGACATTGGGATAGGGCTCGGTGAGGCGCCTGCCTCGGGCTTCGTCGGCCTCGTGGTCGACGAGGACCACCCGCGCGTGGGGCTCGTGGTGCGCGATGGAGCCCAGACACAAGGCCAGCTCGTCGTAGGCCCGGTAGCCGACGATCAGCAGGGTTCCGCGAGGCTCCGAGCGCGAGCGCGTCTCCGGCACCCCGACGATCCTATGCGATGGCACACCTGTCCCTGTTCATCTCGCCTGCCGTCCTGTAGACTGCCGGCGGAGCGGGCTGCCCATCGCTTCTGTGAGCGGCCGCGCGCCCGGAGGAGCCAGGTGGTTGAAGCCTCGGATGTCGTCATCCTCGGCGCCGGCCTCACAGGCCTCGCAGCGGCGTGGCCGCTGGGTGACCGGGCGATCACGATCGAGCGGGAGGCGCGGCCTGGCGGCATCGTGCGTACGGAGCGCATCGGCGACTACTGGTTCGACCATGTGGTGCATCTGCTCTACTTCCAGGACGAGGACACCGAGCAGCGGATCTGCGGATTGCTCGGGGACACCCTCGTGCCGTGCCCGCCACGGGCATGGGTCGAGACAGGGTGCGGCGTCGCCCGGTTCCCGCTCCAACTGCATCTGGGAGACCTGGACGCCGAGACGTGCATTCGCTGCTGCCACGAGATCGCGGCCCTGACGTTTGCGCCCCCGGCAGGGCGTCCGGAGAACTTCGAGGAACTGCTCCTGCGCACCTTCGGCGCGACGCTGTGCGAGCGATTCCTGCTCCCCTACAACCGCAAGATGTGGAAGCGTCCGTTGCGCGAGCTGGCGCCGTCCGGGTTCACGTGGAACGTGGCGCCGCCGGATCTGGATCGCGTGCTGCGCGGCGCCATTGCGCCGGAGTGGGACAGCGGATCGTACAACGCCGCCGGATGGTACCCGCGCCCCCCGGCGGGGGCGCAGGTGCGGGGCATGGAGGTGGTCACGACGGCACTGGCTGCGCAGGCCGCCGATCTCCGCGTGCGGCACACGGTGCGCGGCGTCGATCTGCAGCGCCGCATCGTGACCGTTGCACGCCGGCGCGCCGACGGCCGCGAGTCGATCGCGAAGCTGTCCTACCGGGACGGCATGCTATCGACGATGCCCCTGCCCTCGCTGATTGCGCTGTGCGCGCAGGCGCCCCGCGAGCTGCAGGAGGCCTGCGCCGCCCTGGAGCGGAATCGCGTCCTGTCGGTTGCGCTCGCGCTGGAGGGCGTCCGTCCGGACGCCCCGGGACACTGGCGATACTACGGTGATGGCTCGCTCATCTTCACGCGCTTGATCTTCATGCACGAGTTCGATGCTCTGAGTGCACCGCCGGGCGGTTGGGGCCTGCTGGCCGAGGTCACGGAGCGGGCCGAGGATCCGCTCCCGGAAGGCGATGCCCTCGTGCGTCGCGTCATCGGCGATGCGAAGCGGGCCGGGGCCATTGATGAGGGGGCCAGGGTCGTCGCGCACCGGGTCATCCCGATCGACCCGGCGTACGTCGTCTTCAGGCCGGGGAGGCAGAAGGTCGTGGAGCAGGCCAGGACGTTCCTCGCCTCGTTTGGCATCGCGTCGCTGGGGAGGTACGGCAGCTGGGAGTACTCGAGCATGTCGAGTTGCCTGAGGGCCGGGTTCGACTGGGCCCGTTCGCTCGACTCGGCCGAGACACCGGGCGCCGCGGGAAGCGAGCGCCTGCCGGTGACCTGCCGATGAGCGACGCCACGGGTCTGCTGGCGGGTGGCATTGCCCTCGTGGTGTCTGCCGGGGCCACGTGGCTGACGCGCGCCGGCGCCCGGCGCCTCGGGTTCGTGGCCAGGCCGAATCCGATCGTGCCGCAACACACGCGACCCGTGGCGCACCTCGGTGGCCTGGGCGTTGCCGCAGGCCTTGGCGCGGGGCTCCTCGCTGCGGCGTCGGCCGCGCCAGGGTCGCCGGTGAATGGTGCCGATCTCGCCGGTCTCATCGCCGGGGCGCTCGGGTTCCTCGTGCTGGGCGCACTGGATGACATCGCACCACTTCACGCGGCGGCCAAATTCGCACTGCAGGCGGTCGTCGCGACCAGCGCGGTCGCGCTCGGCGTCTGGACGCCGCTGACGCACCTCGAGGCACTGGACCTTGGGCTGGCACTCCTGTGGATCCTGACGATCGTGAACGCGTGCAACGTCACGGATGTGTGCGATGGGCTGCTGAGTGGCCTCACCGTGGTGGCGATGCTGCTGATGGCGATAGCGTTGCCCGGAGTTGCGCCGGCCGCGTTGGCGTGCGCCGGGGCCTGCGCCGGGTTCCTCGTCTTCAACAGGCCGCCGGCGACCATCTTCCTGGGCGACACGGGAAGCCTTCTGGTGGGATTCGTGAGCGCAGCTCTGGCCTTGCAGGTTGCTGCCGCATCCGCGTCGCCCGTGACGGGAGCGCTCGCGGGTGCGCTGGTGCTGGGCGTCCCCCTCTTCGAGCTGGCATTTCTGACTGCCGTGCGGATCCGCAAGGGCCTGCCGTGGTGGCGAGGCAGCCCCGACCATTTCGCACTGCGCCTGCAGGCCGCGGGCTTGAGCCGGACGCAGACCACGCTGGTGGCGTGCGCGGCGGGCTGCCTGTGCGGCGTGGGCGCGCTCGCACTGCTGCGCTTCGGAATCACCGTGCTTCCCGCGATCGGACTCGGCACCGGCGCCGCAGCGGCAACCTCCGCGATGCTGCTGCTGCGATGGGAGGTCGGCGAGAGTCCGGCCGGGACCGCGGCACATGGGGCGGGGCCGGCCCCGCGCGCGCTGGAAGGAGCGGGTTCGTGAGGGCGGGCCGGCCCTTCGAGAATCGCCCGGGACCGGATGGCGTCGCCGGATCGGGAGAGCCCCGGCGTCACGCAATGACCATCGACCTCGAGGATTGGTTTCACTGCCTCGATCCGGATCCCCGCCACTGGAACCGCTACGAGCGACGCGCCGACCACTCGACCCGCCAGGTGTTGGAGATCTTCGCCAGGACCGGCACGCGGGCCACGTTCTTCGTGCTGGCCGATGTGGCCCGGCACGCCCCGGCGCTCATTACCGAGATTGCGGCTGCCGGGCACGAGATCGCGAGCCACGGGTCGGAACATCGCTTCATCTACAGCCAGACGCGGTCGGAATTCGAGCGGGACGTGGCGGCGTCGCTCGATCTGCTCGAGGAGATCACCGGCGAGCGGCCAGTCGGCTACCGCGCGCCCTACTTCTCGATCACGAAGCGGTCGCTCTGGGCCCGAACGGTGCTCCGCGAACTCGGCATCCGGTACGACTCGAGCGTGCACCCCGTACACAACCACCGGTACGGCATTCCCGATGCGCCTCGCCTGCCGCACGAGACCGACGGCGTGGTCGAAGCGCCAATCTCGACGTTCCCGATGGGGCGCCTCAACGTGCCATGCGCGGGCGGCGTGTACTTCCGGGCCGTGCCGGCTGCTCTGACCTGTTCGATGCTGCACCGGCTCGATCGTCGCGGCGAGCCCATCGTCTTCTACCTTCATCCCTGGGAGCTCGATCCTCAGCAGCCGCGGATTCCGCTGCCGATGGCGCTGCGCGCCCGCCACTACTGGGCCCTCGACCGGACGGCACACCGGCTCGAGCGGCTGTGCCGAACCTTCTGCTTCGGGACGCTTCGCGAGGCCCTCCGATTGTGAGCGAAGCTGAGCGGATTGGGAGGC
>JBFWQE010000273.1:0-4278 GCA_050249615.1 Vicinamibacterales bacterium | reverse complement strand
TGGAGCCGGCGGTCGGACTTGAACCGACGACCTGCTGATTACGAATCAGCTGCTCTACCAACTGAGCTACGCCGGCCGGCTGGGAGGCGCACCCTCGAAAGGCGCGAACTCCGTATGTTAGCACGGCCGGACGCCCTATCGGCAAGCCCTCCGCCTGTCGGGGCTACCCAGTGCAGGCCCTGTCCGCGCATCTGCGGCCTTGCCCAGTCTGCGGCATCTGCGGCCGTCGGTGTCTGCCGCACCCGCGGCGTGTCCGTGTCGGCCGCTGTTGAACTGCGACCCCATCGGCTGTACCATCGAGTGTTTACGGGGACCATCACCGGCGGTCCCCTTGCGCCCGACGCTCCATGCAGCCCGTTCCCTTCGACCGCTCGGCCATCGTCGTCCGCGGCGCGCGTACGCACAACCTCAAGAACGTCAGCCTCTCGCTGCCGGTGGGGAAGCTCATCGTCATCACCGGCGTCAGCGGGTCCGGCAAGTCGTCCCTCGCGTTCGACACCATCTACGCCGAAGGCCAGCGCCGCTACGTCGAGTCGCTCTCCGCCTATGCCCGCCAGTTCCTCGAGCGGATGGAGAAGCCCGACGTCGACGGCATCGACAACATCTGCCCGTCCATCGCCATCCGCCAGAAGAACGCTGTCCGCAACCCGCGATCCACCGTCGGCACGGTCACCGAGATCCACGACTACATGCGCCTGCTCTTCGCGCGCGTGGGCAAGACCATCTGCCGCCAGTGCGGTCAGGAAGTGGTCCGCGAGACCGCGGAGGTCGTCACCAACCGCCTGCTGCGCCTCCCTGAGGGCACGCGCCTCCTCCTCGGCTACGACCTGCCCCTGATGGACTTCCGCGACGCCCCACCCGACGATGCGGGTGAACTGGCCGAGGGCGACCTGGACCTGTCGGATTCGGACACCGTTGCTGATCCCTCTGAGGCATCTGCGGCTGATCCATCTGCGTCGTCTGCGGCCGATCCCTCTGCGTCATCTGCGGCCGATTCCTCCGCGTCATCTGCGGCTGATCCCTCTGCGTCATCTGCGCCATCTGCGGCCGCGTCATCTGCGTCATCCGTGTTGGATGCCCTTCGGCGTAAAGGCTTTGGCCGCCTCCTCGTTGACGGCCAGGCCGTCGCCTTCGACGATCTCCCGCCAGACGCCCTCAAGGGCCGATCCTCGGTGGGCGTCGTCGTGGACCGCCTGCGTGTCGAAGGCGATCTGCGTTCGCGGATGACCGACTCCATCGAGATTGCCTACCAGGAAGGCGGCGGCGCCGCGTGGGCGGTGGAGCTGCCCGCGGATGGCGGGGAGCCGCGGCGCCACGAATTCTCCGAGCGCTTCGAGTGCCGCGCCTGCAGCATCACGTACGAGGACCCGCAGCCGCGCCTCTTCTCGTTCAACAACCCCTTCGGCGCGTGCCCCACGTGCCACGGGTTCGGCAACGTCATCGAGCTGGACCTGGACCTGGTCGTGCCTGACCGGGCCAAGGCCATCAACCAGGGCGCCATCGAGCCGTGGACCAAGCCGCACTATCGCTCGAACCTGGCCGGGCTGAAGCGCGTGGCCAAGCAGCGGGGCATCCCGCTGGACGTCCCGTGGAAGGACCTGACGGACGAGGAGCGACGGCTCGTCGTGGAAGGCGATGGCGCCGACTACGAGGGCATCCGCGGCTTCTTCCAGTGGCTCGAGCGGAAGAAGTACAAGGTGCACGTTCGCGTGTTCCTGAGCCGGTACCGCGGCTACCTCACGTGCCCGGACTGCGGCGGCACGCGTCTGCGGCGCGAGGCGCGCGACGTGCGGGTCGGCGGCCTGTCCATCGACCAGGTGTCGGCCCTCACCGTGCGCGAGACGGAGCGGTTCTTCGACGCACTGCGCCTCTCCGAGAAGGACGCCGCCATCGTCGACAAGGTGCTGAACGAGATCCGGCGCCGCCTGGGCTTCCTGCGCGACGTGGGGCTGGACTACCTGACGCTGGATCGCCTGTCGTCCACGCTGTCGGGCGGCGAGGCGCAACGCATCAACCTGGCCACGTCGCTGGGCTCCGCGCTCGTGGGCACGCTCTACGTGCTGGACGAGCCGTCCATCGGCCTCCACACGCGGGACAACCAGCGGCTCATCGCCATCCTCCGCCAGTTGCGCGACCAGGGCAACACCGTCCTGGTCGTCGAGCACGACGCCGACATGATCGCCGTGGCGGACCACCTGGTGGACATGGGCCTGGGCGCGGGGGAGCACGGCGGCCGCGTGGTCTACGAAGGCACGCTCGAGGGCCTGGCCAGGGAGCCGCGCTCGCTCACCGCGAAGTACTGGCGCGGGGAA
Organism: Vicinamibacterales bacterium; assembly: GCA_050249615.1. Lineage (GTDB taxonomy): Bacteria > Acidobacteriota > Vicinamibacteria > Vicinamibacterales > UBA2999 > VFZN01. Next base: position 1,966 of record JBFWQE010000273.1, on the reverse strand, counting down.
CTCTCCATCGCGGTGCCCGTGACGCGCCGGAAGGGGATTCCGCAGCGCATCCGGGTGATTGGCGCGCGCGAGCACAATCTGAAGGGCGTGAACGTCGAGATCCCCCTCAACACCCTCACGTGCATCACCGGCGTCAGCGGTTCCGGCAAGTCCACGCTCGTGCACGATGTGCTCTACGCTGCGCTGAAGCGCGCCAAGGGCGACTGGGACCGCAAGGTCGGCGCGCACGACCGGCTGGAGGGCCACGAGTTCGTCACGGACGTCGTGCTGGTGGACCAGACGCCCATCGGCCGAACCCCGCGCTCGAACCCGGTCACCTACCTCAAGGCCTTCGATCCGATCCGCGAGCTCTTTGCCGCCACCAAGGACGCCCTGGCGCGCGGGCTCACCGCCAGCCACTTCTCGTTCAACGTCCCCGGCGGCCGCTGTGAGGCGTGCCAGGGCGAGGGCGAGGTGAGGGTCGAGATGCAGTTCCTGGCCGACGTGTTCGTTCCCTGCGAGCAGTGCGAGGGGCGCCGTTTCAAGTCGCAGGTGCTCGAGGTGCGATACCGCGGCAAGAACATCACCGCTGTGCTCGACATGACGGTGCGCGAGGCGCTGGTCTTCTTCACCAACACGCCGAAGGTGCTGCGCCGGCTGCAGGTGCTGGACGAGATCGGCCTCGGCTACCTGCGCCTGGGCCAGCCCGCCACCACGCTCTCGGGCGGCGAGGCGCAGCGCATCAAGATTGCCGCGCACCTGGCGTCGCACGCCGGCGAGCGCCTGCTCTACATCCTGGACGAGCCCACCACCGGCCTGCACTTCGACGACATCGCCAAGCTGCTGGCCGCCTTTCGCAAGCTGCTCGAGGCCGGGCACACGCTGGCGGTCATCGAGCACAACCTGGACGTCATCAAGACCGCCGACTGGATCATCGACCTCGGTCCCGAGGGGGGCGAGCAGGGCGGGGAAGTGGTCGCGATGGGCGCGCCCGAGCAGGTCGCACACGTCGAGGCGTCGCACACCGGACGCTACCTGCGCCAGATCCTGTCGTCAGGCAAGCTCCTCCAGACGGTGGAGCGATGAGGCGTCGGTCGGCCGTCGCGGTGATCCTGCTGGCCGCCGTCTCGTCGCTCCACGCCCAGGCGCCCGACGGCAATGCGATTCTGCGCGCGGCCGGCGTGGCGCTCCCGCGCGGCGGCGCCGCTGCGGCCTTCGACGCCGGGCTCACGGGCCCCGAGCCCGTGCCTCCCGGCGCGTTCGCCACGCTCATCGTCGGGATGGGCCCGGTGGGCAATGCCGCACGCGTGCGCAACGCCTATGCGTTTGGCGTGCTTGCCGGTCGATCCGCGCGGCACGTGCCGCCCGCCGAGCTGGCTGGTGCGGGCGTGGCCCTCGTGCAGATGCTGGCCTCGGATCACAGGCCCTCTCGCGTGACGGCCAGCCGCGTCGCGGGCTACGTGTTCGCGGCGCCGATCGATGGCCTGCCGCCGCCGATGAGGCCGGCCGGCCTGCTCGAAGGCGTATTCAACCTGTTCAATTCCGGCAACGAGGCCGAACAGCTGGCGGCCATGGAGGCCATTGGCCTGTTGCGCGAAACGGCCGCCGTGCCCGCCCTCATCGAACGCTTCAGCCGCTGGCGGGAGCGCGAGCGGCGACAGGCCGGTGCCGCGCTCGAGGCCCTCGCGCGCATCGGCGATCCCCAGGCGGCCGACCTGGTCCGGTCGCTCGCCGACGACCCCTGGGCCGATCGCGACGACGCGGCCGGCCTCGCAGCAGCTTTCGCCCGCGAGAAGTACCTGCACGATGGCTCGGTGAAGAGGCTGCAGGAAGCGACCTCGGATCGCTCGCTGGGCCCGCGAGCCCGGTCCTATCTCGCCGAGCTCGGCGTGCCCGTGCCTTGACGCTTCCGCAACGTTTCTACGCCCGTCCCACGCTCGAGGTCGCGCGCGACCACCTCGGCCAGGGGGTGGTGCTCCGCGCGCCC
>JBFWQE010000272.1:0-4363 GCA_050249615.1 Vicinamibacterales bacterium | reverse complement strand
GCCGCCAACCCGCCGGTGCAGAGCTACGACCTGCGGACGCTCACCTCGTGGACGACTCCGAACGACGAGTTCTACGCGTTCCACCAGACGGTGACGCCGGTGGTGGCTCCCGCGACGTACCGCCTGAGGATCGGCGGCCTGGTGGAGCGGCCCCGCGAGCTGACCCTGCAGGAGATCATGGCCCGCCCCGACCGGCGTGACGAGGCGGTCACGCTGGAGTGCTCGGGCAACTCGAACCGGCCCACGCGCATGGCGGGGCTGCTCAGCAACGGCATCTGGACGGGCGTGCCGCTGGCGGAGCTGCTGAAGGAATGCGGCGTGAAGCCCGAGGCGCGCGAGGTGGTCTTCCTGGGCGCGGACCTCGAGCGCGAGAAGAAGTGGCAGGCGGGCAACCGCGAGTTCGAGGCCCCGCACGGGCGCAGCGTCTACGTGCAGGACGCGCTCAACCCGGACGCGCTGCTGGCGTTCCACCTGAACGGACAGCCGCTCCCCGCGAAGAACGGCTTTCCGCTGCGGCTCATCCTGCCCGGGTGGTACGGCATGACGCAGGTCAAGTGGCTGTCGCGCATCGAGGTGATCGACCGCCGCTACGAGGGCCAGCACCAGGTGCGCAACTACCTCAGCCTGCGCGCGGTGGACACCCCCGAGGGGCCGATCTGGCTGGACCAGTCGATCAGCAAGACGAACCTGAAGTCGCTGGTGGCGCGTGTCACGCGGCGGCGCGTGTCGAGTACGGAGCGGCGGGACTTCAGTCCCGGCGTCAGTCCGGGCGCCGCCTGGGAGTACCGCATCTCCGGCCCGGCGTGGGGCGGGCAGGCGCCCATCGAGCGCGTGGAGGTTCAGATCGACGGCGGAGCATGGCAGCACGCGCACATCGACGATCGCCGCGGCCAGTACGCGTGGCTGCTGTGGTCGCTGGCGGTGAAGGACCTGGCGCCGGGTACCCACAGGGTCGTGTCACGGGCGATCGATGCCAACGGCGTCGTGCAGCCCACGGCGGAAGAGCGGCGGAAGGGCCTGGCGAGCGGCCGCGAGGACAACGCGCAGTGGGCGCGCGAGTTCCTCGTGGGCTAGAGCATTCCCAGCCGCTGGCGTTTCAGGAAGAGGCCCTTGCGCGACAGGCCGAGCGTCTGCGCGGCCTTCTCGACGTTGCCGCCGTGCTGGTCCAGGGCCTGTGCGATGAGCACGCGCTCCACGTGCTCGGTGGCGGCAGCCAGGGGCTGATCGGTCCGCACGAGGAGTTCCGCGTCGGCGATGGCACGCGTGGCGGCCGCCGGCGGGCGGCTCGCGGCAATCTCGGGCGAGAGGTGCTCGGGCATGACCACGGCGCCCGGCTCGGAGAGCGCGGAGAGTCTCCGCAGTTCGTTGGCGAGCTGCCGCGCGTTCCCCGGCCAGTGGTACAGCGTGAGGTACTCCATCGCGGCCTCCGACACGCGGATCGGGTCGCGCTGGGCCTCGCGCGCGAAGCGCTCGAGCATGGCCTGCACCAGCAGGGGCACTTCCTCGCGGCGCTCGCGCAGCGGCGGCACGCGCAGGCGGACGACGTTCAGGCGGTAGTAGAGATCCTCGCGGAAGCGCCCTTCGTTGACCAGCTGCTCCAGATCGGCGTTGGTGGCGGCGACGATGCGCACGTCCACGGTGACGGGACGGGTCTCGCCGAGCGGCAGGACCTCGCCGGACTCGAGGAAGCGGAGCAGCTTGGGCTGCAGGTCGAGGGGCATCTCGCCGATCTCGTCCAGGAACAGCGTGCCGCCGGCCGCGGATCGGATGAGGCCCGGGTACTCGTCGCCGGCGCCGGTGAAGGCCCCGCGCCGGTAGCCGAACAGCTGGCTGTCGAGCATCTCGCGCGGCACGGTGGTGCAGTTGAACGGGAGGAACGTGCCGTCGTGCCGGCCGCTGGCCTGGTGCAGGGCGCGGGCAATCACCTCCTTGCCGGCCCCGGTCTCCCCGGTGATGAGCACGGTCACGTTGCTCGGCGCGATGCGCCTGGTCGTCTTCACCAGCTCGACCATGGCTTCCGACGTGTAGACGAGGCCGAGCTGCTCCTCCGGCGACTGCTCCGGCCACAGGGAGGCGCGTTCGCGCTCCTCGCGCCGCATCCGCGAGAGCGTCACCGAGGTGTGGGCGAGGCGTTCGGCGGCCATCACGGTGCTGCGGGCCGAGGGGCTGGGCCGTGGCTCGACGATCAGCTCGTAACGGCGCGTGCCAAGGGCGCCCAGTGGAATCGGGGTGCCGCCGTCGCCGGCGGTCGACCCGTCGGTACGAGTGACGAGGGCACGACGGACGCCGGTCTGGTCCTCTTCGACGAGGGCAGCGCGGCTGCAGGCGCGCGCGTCGCCGAGGAGCGCCATGACCTCGATGCCCAGCAGGGGCGGGTGTGCGGCGAGGGTGGTGACGGCGGCGGTGGCTTCGATGATGCGAGCCGGGGGAATGGTGCGCGGCGCCGGCGTGGGCGCGAGGGCGGCGAGCGCGGCGCCGGGCCGGGTGGTGCTGCTGGTGACCGCGGGCAGCGTGCTGGTGTCGCCGAGGCCGGCCTGTCGGCGGGTGTCGGCGGCGGCGGTGTGCTGGCCGATGGCGGAGAAGACGCGGATGGCACGCTCGAAGTGGGCGCGGGCGGCGGTGGGGTCGTCGGTGGCGAGGCAGCCGGCGACGCGGGCGGCCTCGGCGACGATCTCGAGCGAGGGGTCGGGATTGGCGCGGACGGTCGCGGCGAGGAGGGCCGCGCCGTCCAGGGGGCGTCCGGCGGCGCCGAGGGCTTCGGCGGCGAGGAGCTGCATGCGTTCGAGGAGATTGCGGTCGGCGATCTTCTCGATGCGGGGGATGGCGTCCTGGGTGAGGGTGACGGCCTCGTCGGCGCGGTTGGTGCGGAGCAGCCAGCGGGCGCGGGTGTGGAGGTGCCAGAGGCCGTAGTAGGAGTAGCCGCCTTCGAACCTGCTTGATAATGCGAACACCCCCTCGGCCAGCTCTGAGATCTCTTTGATTGACTTGCACGCCATGGCTAGTTGTAGGCGCGTGTCTTGAATTCCAACCAAAGTCGCTCCGCCCGGCCGCGCAATTCTTGATGCCTCGTTTAGCCTTCGCTCGCACAGCTCCCTTTGGCCCATCACCATCAGGACATGCGCGAGAGTCCCGAGTGCCGGAATTTTCAGAGGAATCGAACCTGAACGCTCCGCGCAAGAAACTGCACGTTCGGCCAGCTGGCGGGCTTCGACGAAGGTGCAATCGAGAATCGCTCTTGCCGAGCTGGCAAGCGCCCACTTCCCCTCCAGTAGGACGTTGGGCCTTCGGTTGATCAGATCGCCACTAGTGACAAGAACCGATGCTGCTCGCCCCAGCTGAGCCTGCTTAATGCACACCTCTGCTTGGAGCAGGTGGGTCAGAACGAGGGAAAATACGTCACCTGAAGCCAAGACTGCCTTGCGAAGTGCTGGGAGCTCGGCGGCCGCCTCCTCAATTCCGACTCGGTGCAGAAGAGCGTCGACATAGGCGCATGCGTACCTAACGTTATCAGGGGCGCCGAGCTTGGATGATGCGACGTCGCGAGCCTCTCTGAGGAGACGCATGCCGTCGCTCTGTGAGCGGCCATGAACCAGCAATGATCTCCCGATCACCTCCTTGCAGATCGCAATAGTCCTCGGTTCCGGCTCTCTACGGAGGAGGTGTTCCGCTGCCGCCTGAGCGCCCAGAAGATCTCCGGCATGCGACTGAAGATGCACGCGAGTGGCGGCTAGGGAAGCCGGGAGTGACTTCTCCTGCTTGAGTTGCTCAAGCGCCTGAGATAAGAGGCCTTCTTGAACCAGCGCTTCAATTCTTTGGGCTAGGCTCATGCGGCGGAAACCGTTGGTGCATCAACACGAACGCGCTCGCAGACGGTGATGCGGCCAGCCGGCGCGCCGGGCCCGGCGGTGACCGGGCTCCGAAATTGCGTCAATGTAGTTTCGTTGACATCGGACCTGTAAACCCGCGTCCCAGCGTTTGGAGTACAGCTGTGAACTGACCCTCGGTACGATCTGTCATCTCATTCAGGACGGTCCACTCGAACTGTGCCTTGGCACCACGAACCTCACACTCGGTAATCAGCCGGTCGATGACCCGCCGGACCGAGGACTCCGAGGCGCGTAGGAGCAGAAGGACAAACGTGCCATTCTCCAGGGAGACCATGCTATCTGTCGCTCTGACGGCCGAGCGGACGGCCTCTTCGAAAATGTGGGCATCCTCGGCGAATTTCGCTGCCACGACGCCGAGAGGGAAGCAGGCTGCTGCTGTTTTCGCGCCGGAAGGGAGGAACTGAGTCAGCAGGGCGGCCTCTGGGGATGGCCGGACCGCTGTGCGCCCCTCAATCGAGTTCGATGTCGCATTGACC
>JBFWQE010000271.1:0-4375 GCA_050249615.1 Vicinamibacterales bacterium | reverse complement strand
CTTCGTGGCCTTCGTGTTCCCGTGATGGCCATCGCCGTTGCCGGCTCGGCGCCCGTGCACACGCAGCCGGACGCCGGGCCGCTGGCGACGTGGCGTGACGGCGAGATCCGCGAGGCCTACGATCAGTCCGCCCGCGAGACCCGGGTGTTCGTGGCCGTGATGCCGTCGGGGCCGCAAGGTACGCCGACCGTGGTCCTCTCGACGCGATGGCCCGGCCGAGTGCCGGAGAAGCAGGTCACCGAGTTCGAGGTGCGCGTCGAGGCGGGACTCGGCGTCAACCCGAACTTCCTCCGCAAGGCGGCGCTGGCCCTGATCCTCGATCGCGACACCCCTGACCTGCGCGCCGTGGAGATGTCGAACCGGCTCCGCCTCTCGGTGCCCGGTCCCGGGGCGGCCATCAACAGCGGCACCGCGACGATGACCCTGCTCGAGCTGATCCAGGTGCTCCAGGCCCGCCGGATCAGCGGCGTGATCCTGGGCATTCCGGTCGAGTTCACCCCGACCCAGATCGAGGCCCTGCGGCGCTTCGGCGATCGCGTGCTCGCGCCTCCGCCTCGACGCTGATCCCGCGCAGGACGTGCGCCCGGCGACATGGAAAGCGCATATGCTGTGCTGCAGGGGGAGGACCATCCCATGCTGAGGGAATTCAAGGAATTCGCGATGCGCGGCAACGTCGTCGACATGGCGGTCGGCATCATCATCGGGGCCGCCTTCGGCGCCATTGTCGCCAGCTTCGTGGGTGACGTGCTGATGCCGGTGATCGGCCTGGCGCTCGGCGGCGCCGACTTCTCGAACTTGTTCATCGTGCTGAAGGAGGGCGCCACGCCAGGGCCCTACGCTTCGCTCGCGGCGGCGAAGGAGGCCGGTGCGGTCACCTTCGCGTACGGCCTGCTGATCAACACCATCGTCAACTTCCTCATCGTGGCGTTCGCGCTCTTCATGGTCATCAAGGCAGTGAACGCTGCCAAGCGTCCGCCGGCCCCCGCGGCGCCGCCGGAGCCTTCGAAGGAAGAGGTGCTGCTCACACAGATCCGAGACCTGCTGGCCAAGCGCTGAGCTGGCGCGATCTCGGGGTGAATCGCGCCCGGTCGACGAAGGAGACGAAGTAGACTGGGAACGATCATCTTGGGGGTGACATATGGGATTGAGGGACACGTACGCCTACGCCATCCAGAAGGCGAAGGGTAGGTTCCACGGCGGCGCCGAGGAACGCGAAGGCAAGCTGTACTGGAAGGGGACGGTCGCGACGGAGGCCGACAAGAACGAGATCTGGGACGCCATCAAGACCATCCCCACCTGGCAGAACGACATCGTGGCCGACATCAAGGTGACGGGCCCGCCGGCGGGCGCGGCCAGGACCTACACCGTGAAGGCCGGCGACACCCTGAGCGCGATTGCCAAGGAGCACCTCGGCAGCGCCAACGCCTATATGAAGATCTTCGAGCTGAACAAGGATCAGCTGACCGACCCCGACAAGATCAAGCCGGGACAGGTGCTGCGCCTTCCGTAACCGTCGGGTCGCCTGACCTGGGCGCGACGGCGCACGGCGGCGTGCGGAATGATCCCATGAGCCGCGCGCCGTCCGGCGCCCGATCCGGCGACTGCGTGCCCGCGGCGCGGTGGCGCGCGCGAGGCCTCACCTGAGCTGCTACGGGTTCCCCAGCGACGCCACCGCCACGGCATAGGCGAAGAACAACACCCCTCCGACCACTCCCGCCACCAGTAGCGCGGTCCTGCCGCCGCTGAACGTCCGTCGCTCGAGCGTGACGATGTCGGGGTTCTCGTACCTCGCGCCATCGCTGGCGATGAGCGCGGCTTCCTCGACCCGCTGCACCGTGAACCGAGCCTGACGCCCGTCACGCATGGTGACGCGCACCTCATCGCCCGGAACGATCTTGTCGCCGATCTGTGCCGGGTCAGCGGCGACGACGGGTACTCGGTGCATGCTCGTGCAGGCGCTGACGCTGACAGCGAATATCGTCAGCAGGCACACGAGACGCACGACACACGGATGGACGACACGCATGTCACCTCCCCTTCCGCTGCGGATCCGAACGCCGTTGCCTCGAACGACACGATCGCCGGCCGGAGTATGCTGGCACAGGACGGATGAGATGGCGGATGAAATCTGGCAGTGGGACGCGACACGGATGGCCCGGGCGATCGCCCGGCGGGACATCTCGTCGCGTGAAGCCGTGGAGGCATGCCTGGGGCGGTTGGCCGCCGTCAACCCGAGGCTCAACGCGGTGACAGTGGACCTTGGAGGCCAGGCGCGCGCGGCCGCCGACAGGGCCGATGGGGCCGTCGCGAGGGGCGAGGCGCTCGGGCCGCTGCACGGCGTGCCCATTTCCATCAAGGAGAACGTGGACCAGGCCGGCTGCGCCACCACCAACGGCGTGGTGGCCTTCCGCGACATCATCGCCCGCGAGGACAGCCCGGTGGTGGCCAACCTGAAGGCCGCTGGCGCCGTCATCATCGGCCGCACCAACACGCCGGCCTTCAGCTTCAGGCTCGACACCGAAAACGATCTGCGCGGCCGCACCTTCAGCCCGTGGTCCGAGCGACACACGCCGGGCGGGTCGAGCGGCGGGGCCGCGGCATCCGTGGCGGTGGGCATCACGCCGATCGCGCACGGCAATGACATTGCCGGGTCCATCCGCTACCCGGCCTACTGCTGCGGCCTCGTTGGGCTGCGCCCGTCATTCGGGCGCGTCCCGGCGTTCAACCCGAGCGCCACGGCCGAGCGCTCCATGTCCTCGCAGCTTCTCTCCGTGCAGGGGCCGCTCGCGCGCTCCGTGCGCGACGCCCGCCTCGCCCTCGCCTCCATGGCCACGCGCGATGCGCGGGATCCCTGGTGGGTGCCCGCCCCGCTCGAGGGCGAGCCCCGCCCGCGGCAGGTGGCCGTTGTCTCCGACCCCGAGGACCTGGCCGGCGCCCGCCTGCACCCCACGGTGGCCGATGCCCTCCGCAAGGCGGCCGGATGGCTCGAAGACGCAGGCTACGAGATCGTCGAGGCGCCGACGCCCGGCTTCACGCGCGCGATGGAGCTGTGGCTGGCGATGCAGATGCCCGAGATCCGCCAGTACCTGTGGCCGGTCATCGAGCAGTACGGCGACGTGGGCATCAACCGCGCGATGGGTCTCATGATTGACGCCTACCCCGAGGAGGACGGCGTGGCCTACATGAAGGCGCTGGCCGAGCGCGCACGCGTCGTCCGCGAGTGGCAGCGCTTCTTCGAGCGCGTGCCGCTGGTCCTGGCGCCCGTCTGCACCGAGCCCGTGTACGAGCGCGGCTTCGACCTGGAGAGCCGGGAGCGCACGGCCGACTTGTGGCGCGAGTGCGTCACGCTGACGGCCGTGCCCGTGCTGGGCGTCCCAGGGCTCGCGGTGCCCACCGGCGTGGTGGACGGCCTTCCCGTGGGCGTGCAGATCCTCGGCCCGCGGTTCCGCGAGGATCTCTGCCTGGCCGCGGCAGAGGTCATCGAGGCACGAGCGGCCATGACACCGCGGCCGCCCATGGACGTCGCCTGGTGAGGCTGGACGGGCCGCCCGCCTGGCTAGCGCGAGCGCAGGAACGCGATCACATCCGCCGCATCCTGCGGGATCATCCGGAACCGCGGCATCGGCGCCCGCAGCCGCGTGCCCAGTCGGCCGATGGCCCCTTCGGTCAGCAGCCGCATGGCCGCGGCGTCCGAGTAACCCGGCAGGCCGGCGTTTCGCGGCGCGACGGCCGCCCAGTCGTTGGGCCACGGCGGCGTGAACGGGATGTTGCCGCCCATGTACTCCCGGCCTGGGATGATTTCTCCCCTGGCGTCCCGCGTGGAGTGACACTCGATGCACATGGCCACGTGCTCCACGAGATAGCGTCCACGTTCGACGTTGCCTTCGAGGCCTGCGACCTGCGTGCTGGCGGATGGGGGCTGCGACCCTTCGGAGCGGGGCGACTGGGCCGCAAGAAACGGGCTGCTGACGAGCAGGGCAGCGGACACTGCAAGCACGCGAACGGTGGACATACCGGGCCTCCTGCCTGGGGATTATGCCATCCGGCGGGGTCCAGCACCGGGCCCGGGGGCTCCGGCTCGGCCGGGCGCGACACCGTGTCCGGCCCATCGACATCTCAGGGTAAGTGGGCTAGACTGCCCCGACGAGTCGCGGCGCTCTCCCGGTTCCGGGGCCGCGCAAACGCTTCCATGTCCCGCCGTCACCATGTCCTCGGCTGCTGTTGTTGCGGCGGCTTCCTGTCCAGGAAGCCGGGAGCGTCGACGCCATGAGACTCGTGGACCCGTGACAGCAATGCGCGTCAACCTTTCCGGCCCTCCCGATCCTCGGAGGGCCGTTTTCGTTTCGTCGCAGGAGCGCGTATGAACCTCGCTGTG
>JBFWQE010000270.1:0-4377 GCA_050249615.1 Vicinamibacterales bacterium | reverse complement strand
GGATCGGCCAGCAGCTTCTCGCGGAGCGCGCGCACGGCCTCGGCATCGATGGCGGGGGGGCCGGCCGCCGTCGCCCTCGCGCGCGCGGCCGTCGCCCGTCCGCCCGCCGCGACGCGTCCCGCCGCCACGCGTCCCGCGGGGGCGGGCTCGCAGCCGAGCAGCTCGAGGAGCTTTGCCTGTTCGTCGGTCTTGCGCGCCGCTGCCGCTTGCGCCGCGACGGCCGGTCGCGCGCGCCCCTTCCCCTGGCGCGTTCGCCTCGCCTTCGCGGCCGCCCTGACGTTCTTCTTCTGCCGGGACGCCGCCGCTGCGGGCTTCCGGCCCGTGGACCTGCGCTTCTTCGCCGCCGATCGCTTTGCCATCGGAGCACACCTCTGCGGAAACGACTGGGAGCCGACCGGGGGATGGGAATAGTACGTCAACTCCCGACACGATCGCATCGCCGGCCCGGCGGCGCGGCCCCGGCCGCAGGCCGCCGGGAGCCGATGCTCGAAACCGGGCCGGCGACTCGCTCGGATTGCGTGACGGGCGCCCCGCTCCCTCGCTCCCAAGGCGGCCAGCGCCCGGGGCCGCGCCGCCGGGCCGGAGTGCGGCTTCCGACTCCCGACAGAATTCGCGAACCTGCGTCCGTCACACGTTGCAGGAGCACCCTGCACCCCTGCACCCTGCACCCATGCACCAGTCTTTCCCTTCCCTCCCGCCTTCCCGCTTCGTGCCGACGCCTGACCTCTTCTGGCATCGCAGCACGCTGCACGGCCAGGCGCACGTCTCGCGCGTGATGGTCCACGCCATCCGGCTGGTGGAGCTCACCGGCAAGCACGCCCTCGCTCCGCAGCTCTGGGCGTCCGTCTTCCTCCACGACCTCGCCCGTCGTCACGATGGCGTGTGTCATCGGCACGGCGCGGACGCCGCGCGCAGGCTGGCGGAGGAGCCGGCGCTGCGGGAGCGGCTGTTCGAGGCGGGCCTCACCGAGGCGGACTTCCCGGCCATCCAGGCAGCGGTCACGGCGCACTCCGCGCCGAAGGACGTCTCACGCACTCACGAGCACTGGCCGCTCATCGCGCTGCTGAAGGATGCGGACGGCCTGGACCGCGTGCGGTTGGCGGACCTGGACCCACGCTACCTGCGCCACGACGAGGCGCACGACCTGGTGGACTTCGCGCACGCGCTCTTCGACGCGACGGATGGGGTGATCGAGGTGGGGGAGGGCCACTTCGAGGCGCTGTGGGCGGCGGCGGGCCGGTTGGCGTAACCTTGTGCGCCGGGAGAGGCATCTCATGAAGGTCAGCTACGACCAGCGCACCGACTCGCTCACGGTGGTCTTCAAGGACCACGCGCAGGTGGCGGTGAGTGACGATGGCAAGCCGGGCGCCATCCTGGACTACGACGAGGCCGGCGAGCTGGTGGCGATCGAGATCCTGGACGCCTCGCGGCGCGTGAGCGAGGCCACGCGGGTGGACTTCCGGCTGATCAAGCCCTGAGCAGAGTCAGAGCGCTCGTCGCTTCTCCAGCATGAACGAGCGCAGGACCGCGTTCATGCGGGACTGGTAGCGCGGCCCCTGCGCCTTGAACCACGACAGCACGTCCTCGTCCACTCGCAGTGAGATGGGCGTCTTGGGCACGGGCTCGACAACGACGGCCGTCTTCCAGAAATCTTCAGGCAGGTTCGCCAATTCCGGCGGCGAGGTGGCCTCGATCTCGGCGTCGGTCATGCGCCGCAGCCGGCGAACGTCCGCGCGCCCGCGTGCGGGCGGCTCACGGCGTCTGGATGGCTTCTTCATAGATCCTGCGCTCCCGACGGCTGGCGACCCGGGCGGAGATGATGCGCCGGACGACGTGGCCGGCGGTGGCGGTCCGATCGGTGTATACGACTGTGAGGGCGATGCCCTCGACGATGCCGATGGCAATGACACGCCGCTCCCCATAGTCCCGTCGCGTGTCTTCGCGCTCCAGGGTAAGCCCCTCGAATACCCGGGCGGCGAACGCGTAGTCGAAGCCGCGCGCGGCGAAGTTCTCCGAACTCTTGCGAGCGTCCCAGGTGAAGCGTCTCGGACCAGTATACGTGTGTATATACACTCTCCGCAACCGTCTCGCGGAGAGTGCAGCGCACGGGTCGTGCCAGGTGAGGGGACGTGGAAAAGGCCTGCACTCGGCCGCCTCGGCGCGGAGTGGCGGCAGTTGCTGCGATCTTCAGGGCGGCGATCGGTAGCAGATTCTGTGAGCTGCTGCCAGACGCGCCCTCGAGCTGCACCCTTAGGCGCCCTCGGCCGTCATCTCTTCGAGCTTTACGTAGAGGCGCTTCGGCGCCGCGTCGAAGTACTCGAGCAGGGCCGGGCACAGCCAGGCGTCGTGATCGAAGTCGTCCGCGTGATACCAGTTCCCGCCGTCACCCTCGCGCACCCACGTCAATCGGAAGTCGCAGCCGGGGAACTCGCCCGCGCTGAAGAGCAGGCGAAAGCCGTGGTCGCCCTGGATGCCCTTGCGGGCGAGCGCGCGGTCGATGAGCGTGTCCGCGCCGGCGACGAAGGGCTCCCGGTCGAGGCCCTTGCGGGCATCGTCGAAGACCCAGAGGCCGTGGTGCTTGTAGGGGAAGATGGCGGTGATGGCGTTCATCTGGCGTGTGGCCGGCAGTCACGGTGAGCCGGCCGTCCGTGCAGGGCCGCCGGGTTCACGGTGATGCTTGCGTGCCAGTCCGTGTGGCGATTCTACAGCTGGTTCCAGTTCCCGACTCCCGACCCCCGACTCCCGACACTATCGCCGTGCCGGCCCGTCGCCGCGCCCCCGGCCGCTGGCCGCCGGGAGCCGATGCTCGAAACCGGACCGGCGACTCGCTCGGATTGCGGGACTGCCGCTGAACGCGCCACTCCGCAAGAAGCGGAGCTGGCGCGTGCACTCCTCGCTCGTGCCGGCCCGGTTTCGTACTGGCGCCCCTCGCATCGCTCCCAAGGCGGCCAGCGCCCGGGGCCGCGCCGCCGGGCCGCGTCGGGTTTCCGACTCCCGACTGCCCACTCCCGACTCCCGTCAGCGAAGCCGTCCCCCGACTCCCGACTCCCGGTTCCCGACAACGAACGCACGGTAGTTGCAGGAACCGCATCCCCGAGAGACGATGTGGCGGCAGGAACCGACGACATGACGCCGATCCAGACGACGAGCAGATGGGGAGTGGCCCTGGTGATGGCCGCGGCCGCGGCGGTGGCGCTGGTGGCCCAGGCGGGTGCGCCCGAACCGGACTGGAGGGCCGTGGAGGCCGAGGCGCTGGCGCACTACCAGGCGCTCATCCGCTTCGACACCGTCACCAGCGAGCGCGCGGCGGCGGAGTACATCAAGGATGTGCTCGACAAGGAGGGCATCCCGGCGAAGGTCCTGTTCACCGACCCTCAGCGCCCCAACGTCGTCGCGCGGCTGACCGGCAGCGGGCGGCAGCGGCCCGTGCTGTTGATGGGCCATACCGACACGGTGCCCGTGGACGAATCGAAGTGGCGGCTCCCGCCCTTTGGTGCGACGCGAGAGGAGGGCTTCGTCTACGGCCGTGGCGCCATCGACGACAAGGACAACCTGGCGGCCGCGCTGATGACGATGATCCTGTTGAAGCGGCTGAACGTGCCGTTGGACCGCGACGTCATCCTGCTGGCCGAGTCGGGCGAGGAGAGCGCCTCGCAGCTCGGCATCGGCTACATGATGCGCGAGCACTATCCGGAGATCGACGCCGAGTACTGCATCGCGGAGGGCGGCGACACCATTCGCGAGGGGGGTCGCGTCCGGTATGCCGCGGTGCAGGTGACCGAGAAGGTGGTGCGCGGCGTGGAGCTGGTGGCCACGGGCGTGTCGGGGCATGGATCCGTGCCGCTCAAGTCCAACGCCGTGGCGCGGCTGGGCGCGGCCGTGGGCCGTTTCACCACCTGGCAGCCCGCGGTGCGCATCGACGAGACCACGGGCACCTTCTTCCGTCGGCTGGCCATGCTGGCCCCGCCCGAGCGGGCGCGCTACTACCGCGACGTCCTGTCTCCGGATCCGAAGGTGGCAGGCGCCGCGGCGGACTGGCTGTTCGAGCACGAGCCCCGGTACGCCTCGATGGCGCGGACCTCGGTGTCGCCCACCATCTTCAATGGCGGTTATCGTTCGAACGTCATCCCGTCCGAGGCACGCGCGCGGCTCGACGTGCGGATGGTGCCGGGGGAGGATGCTCCCGCGCTGCTCGAGCAGATTCGCGCGGCCATCGCGGACCCGCAGGTGCAGGTGCAGTTCGCCGGCGGTGGTGGGGCGGAGCGTCCGCCGATTCCCGCCACGCGGATGGATTCGGCGCTGTTCACGGCGGTGGAAGCCGCGGTCACCGCGGTCTACGGCGTGCCGACGCTGCCGTCCATCAGTACCTATGCCACC
>JBFWQE010000269.1:0-4389 GCA_050249615.1 Vicinamibacterales bacterium | reverse complement strand
GCGCGGGAAGGCGCCAGGCACATGCGCGCCTGCGGCGTTCACGATCACGGCGTTTCCGGTGGGTGTCGAGAGGCGGTTGAAGCCACCGCTCACGAAGAGGCGGCGGCCAATCTGGACTGATGACGTGATCTCGCCGTCGGAGGCGATCAACTCCTGCGGTGTCTCGGCGTACTGCGTCGTCGCGGGCACGGCGAATGAGAGGATGAGAATGCAGGAAAGAACCGTTCCTGGATAGAACGATCGGCGTGGTGGCATGTCTGCCTCCGCGTGGCAGAGTCTCGCATCATGGGACGAGTGCCGCAAGCCGCGGACGAGGGTTCGCTCCAGTGCAGGGAAACCGCGGTATGCGTCCGTCTATTACAGGCACTTCATCGGGTTACTGCTCGCTCCTGATCACCCCCAATCCGGGCTTCGTCTCCCTCAGGATCTCGAGGATGGCCGTGCGCAGCGCGGGCGTGAGGTGCGCGTACTTCGGACGCGTGTCGCGCCCTGCGAGCACGGCGCCGAGCCGTGCCGCCACCGCATCGCGCGCCGTCGCCGGCAGCGCGTCGAACATCGGCGTGTAGACCATGTAGCTGAGCGGATACGCCATCGTCCGCCCTTCGAGCTTCAGGTCGCGGAGCGACCGCCCCTTCGCATCGCGCGGGCCCATGGCTTCGAAGGCCTCGGCGAAACCGGAGGAGCCTTCGACCCGCCCCGGAATCGGCGACTCGTCCACGAAGAGCAGGTAGTCGACCAGTTCGTTCACGGCTTCGTCCACGCGGGCCGGCGTGCCCGCACGGGACTCCCAGTTGAGGCGCGTGATCAGGTTCGTCGCGTGGACCTGGTGATCGAACACCAGCAACGCGGCGATATCGCTGGTGTGGGCCAGGTAGCGGGACGTGTCGAACTCCCCTTCCACCGTGGCCAGCTTCTGCGCCGGCCCCTTCCGGGGTGCCGGCTGCAGCATCGGCTGGTTGCCCATGTGTCGCGCCGGCACCTGCTTTCCCGTCACGAACCACCCGCCCCACCG
Source organism: Vicinamibacterales bacterium (assembly GCA_050249615.1). Classification (GTDB taxonomy): domain Bacteria; phylum Acidobacteriota; class Vicinamibacteria; order Vicinamibacterales; family UBA2999; genus VFZN01. The sequence continues at coordinate 3,377 of JBFWQE010000269.1, read as the reverse complement.
CTCGTCGAGGGGCAGGCGATGATCCACGAAGCCGCCGTTGGCGTATTCGAGCTCGTTCTGCCGCGGGAACACAGTCTGGAGCACGGGGCCCGGTACGGCCAGCGTGTCCCACGACAGGTGGCACGCCAGGCACGTATCGTTGCGCTCGAATCGCGGCGCGGCCATCGGCTGCTGCGGCAGCGTGTAGAACACCGTCCCCTGCCGCGGATCCTGCCCGGCCATCTCCAGCACGTCGCCGTTCCTGACCCAGGCCACGGCCACGTCGTCCCTGAAATAGACCGCGCGCGGATTGCCCTTGTTGATCTTCTTCGCCTGGAGGCTGGTCTCCGCGAACGCGAGCATCTGCGAGTTCACGGGGATCTGCAGCGCGTCCAGCACCGACTTCAGGTAGCCCGCGCCGGCCTCGAAGGTCAGCGTGACCGAGCCGTCGGCGAGCCTCCGGTTCAGCTCGGCCACGGGATCGTTCACAGCGGCCGTGCTGTAGGCGATGGCGGGATGGTCCCGGTTGCCGCCAAATGCACCGGGGCGCTGGGCAACGGCGGAGACCAGGCTGAGGCCGAACACGCCGGTGACGACGAGGAAGGCGGCCGCGATGCGCATGGGACCGCTCTTACTCTAGCGCGGGGCCCGAGGCGTGTGTCACGGCTTGTCGCGCACAGGGGGGCTTGGGGCTTGGGGCTTGGGGTCTTGGAGGTCTTGGGGTCTTGGGGGCTTGTCAGCGGAGGGCTGGCGTCAGGTCAGGTTTCGTGTCTCGCAGGATCTCCAGGATGGCCTGACGGTCCTCGGCGCCCAGGTGTGCGTACTTCGCCGAGGTCTCGCGTCCCGTGAGCACCGCCGCAATGCGTTCGACCACCTGCGCGCGGGCCGACGCGGTGATTGCATCGAACATGGGCGTGTAGATCATGTAGCTGAGCGGGTAGCGCATCAGGTGCCCGTCGAGCTTCAGATCGCGGAGCGACCGGCCTTTCGCGTCGCGCGGGCCACGCGCGGTGAACACCTCGGCGAAGCCCGAGTTGCCTTCCACGGGCTCCTCGATGGGCGCCTCGCCGACGAACAGCAGGTAGTCCGCGAGGGCCTCAGCCGCGTCGCGCACGCGTGACGCATCGCCCAGCCGCGCCTCCCAGTCCAGCCACGTCATCAAATTGGCCGCCTGCGCCTGATGTTCCAGCACAAGCAGCGCCACAATATCGCTGGTCTTGCGCAGGTAGCCCGCCGTGTCGAACTGTCCCTCCACGCTCGCGAGCGCGGGCGCGGGTCCATCGAGGACGGCCGGCTGGATGAGGGGCACGTTGCCCTTGTGGCGCGCCGGCACCCGCGTCCCCGTGACGAACCACCCGCCCCACCGCTCGTGCATCGGCCGCCGGTGGTCCACGGGGCCCGCGTCCAGGAAGTCTCCAGCGCTCTTGCGCGGGAAGGTCGTCTTCACCGTCAGGCCCGGCACCCCGAGCGTGTCCCACGTGAGATGGCACGACACGCAGTGCTCCTGCCGGCCCAGTTGCAGTCGGTCCGACGGCACCTGGCTGATGGTGTAGAAGATGGTTCCCTGACGCGGGTCCTGCGTGGTGATCTCGAGCAGATCGCCGCCGCGCACCCACGCCACCGACACGGTGTCGTTGAAGTAGATGGCGCGCGGGTTCTGCTGGTTGATCTTGCCCGCCTGAAAACTCGTGGGCGAGTAGACGAGCACCTGGGATTCGACGGGGACGTCCAGCGCCCGGAGCACCGACTGCAGGTAGCCGGTGGCGCGATCGAAGGCCAGCGTGGCCGCGCCCGACGCGAGCCGTTCGTTGAGCGCGGTGACCGGTGTCGAAACAGGGGCGGTCCCGTAGGCAATCGCGGGATGGTTACGGGAATCCACGAACGCGTCGCGCCGCTGGGCGACGAGGGCGACCCAGCCCGCGGCGATGAGCGCGACGACGACGAGAGGAAGGCGGGCGCGTGCCATGCGGAGAGGACGCCGGGGCTGAAGCCCCGGCGCTCCGTACGTATTGTAGCCGGCCCATCCCACCGCGAGCGACGCGAGCGGCCCACCACGAGCCTGAGCGAGTGGCCCACCACGAGCGTGAGCGAGTGGCCCACCGCGAGCCCCGCGAGCGGCCTAGTACCGATAGTGCGCAGCCTTGTACGGCCCCTCCACCGGCACGCCGATGTAGTCGGCCTGCTCCTGTGTGAGGGTCGTCAGCTTGACGCCCAGCTTGTCCAGGTGCAGCCGAGCCACCATCTCGTCCAGCTTCTTCGGCAGGATGTAGACGCGCTTTGCGTCGTAGGCGGTGCCCGACAGGGTCTCCTTGCCGGTGGCGCTGAAGTAGAGATCCAGCTGCGCCGCCACCTGATTGGTGAACGACGAGGACATCACGAAGCTCGGGTGGCCGGTCGCGCAGCCGAGGTTCAGCAGGCGGCCTTCGGCCAGCACCAGCACGCTGTGCTCGGGGCGCGCACCCTCGGCCGGGAACACCCACTCGTCGTACTGCGGCTTCACGTTCACGCGCTTGGCGCCGCTCTTCGCGAGGCCCGCCATGTCGATCTCGTTGTCGAAGTGGCCGATGTTGCCGATGATGGCCTTGTCCTTCATCCGCTTCATCAGATCGACGGTGAGGATGTTCTTGTTCCCCGTCGCCGTGATGAAGATGTCGGCCGTCTCGACGACATCGTCAATCGTCGTCACCTGGTAGCCCTCCATCGCGGCCTGCAGCGCGCAGATGGGGTCGATCTCGGTGACGATGACGCGGCAGCCCTGGCCCTTGAGGGCCTGGGCGCAGCCCTTGCCCACGTCGCCGTAGCCGAACACGACGGCCACCTTCGCCGAGAGCATCACGTCGCTCGCGCGGTTCAGGCCGTCGATGAGCGAGTGGCGGCAGCCGTAGAGATTGTCGAACTTGCTCTTCGTCGCCGAGTCGTTGACGTTGATGGCCGGGAAGAGCAGCGTGTTGGCGGCCGTCATCTCGTACAGCCGGTGCACCCCGGTGGTCGTCTCTTCGCTGACGCCCTTGATGCCCTCCGCAATCTTCGTCCAGAGGCCGGGGTTTGTCTTCAGCTCCCTGCGGAGCGTGTCGAGGATCACACCCCACTCCTCGGGCTCGCTCTCGGGCTTGAACGCCGGCACGACGCCCGCGTACTCGAACTCCCTCGCCTTGTGCACGAACAGCGTCGCGTCGCCGCCGTCGTCCACGATGAGCGTCGGGCCGGAGCCGTCCGGCCACTTCAGGGCCTCCACCGTGCACCACCAGTACTCCGGCAGCGTCTCGCCCTTCCAGGCGAACACGGGCGTGCCCTTCGGGCTCTCCACCGTCCCACCGGGTTCCGGACGGCCGACCACGACAGCCGCGGCCGCGTGATCCGGGGTCGAGAAGATGGTGCAGCTCACCCACCGCACGGCG
>JBFWQE010000268.1:0-4506 GCA_050249615.1 Vicinamibacterales bacterium | reverse complement strand
AGAGGCCTGTCGCGGCACCTCGACCTCGTCCAGCGCGGCCAGCGTCCGGTCCACCGCGTCGAAGTTCTTCCCCACCACCTCCGCGCCCTTCGAGCGGTAGGTATTCTCGATGGCCTTCTTGATCTTCTCGATGGCCTGCCCCCGCGGCAGCACGCCGGACACGGCGAAAAAGCAGGTCTGCAGCACGCTGTTCGTGCGCGAGCCCAGGCCGGCCTCGCGCGCCACCTGATCGGCGTCGATCACCCACAGCCGGATTCCCTTCGCGAGAATCTGGTCCTGCACCTGACGCGGCAGGCGATCCCACACCTCGCGCGGGCCGTACGGGCTGTTGAGGAGCAGCGTCGCCCCGCGCGCCGCCACGCCCAGCACGTCGATCTTCTCGATGAACCCGAACTGGTGACAGCCCACGAACTGCGCCGATCGCACCAGATAGGTGGAGCGGATGGGCTCCGGGCCGAACCGCAGGTGCGACACGGTCTGCGAGCCCGACTTCTTCGAGTCGTAGACGAAGTACGCCTGGACGTGGACCTTCGGATCCTCGCCGATGATCTTGATGGTGTTCTTGTTGGCGCCCACCGTGCCGTCGGCGCCCAGGCCGTAGAACACCGCCCGGAACACGTCATTCGACTCCGTGGCGAACGACGCGTCCACCCGCAGGCTCGTCTTCGACACGTCGTCGGTGATGCCCACGGTGAAGTGGTTGCGCGGCTCGGACGCCGACAGCTCGTCGAGCACCGCCTTCACCATCGCCGGCGTGAATTCCTTGGACGAGAGGCCGTAGCGGCCGCCGAGCACGCGCGGCACCGACGGCATGGGCAGCGTGCCCTCGGACGCCCCCTCGGCCAGCGCGGCCACGACGTCCTGGTACAGCGGCTCGCCGGTGGCGCCCGGCTCCTTGGTGCGGTCCAGCACCCCGATGGCGCGGACCGACGAGGGAAGCGCCGCCAGGAAGTGGCCCGCCGAGAACGGACGGAACAGCCTCACCTGCAGCAGGCCGACGCGTTCCCCGCTCGTCACGAGCCGGTCCACGGCCTCGCGAGCGGCGCCGGCGCCGGACCCCATCAGCACCACGACCCGCTCCGCGTCTGGCGCGCCGGAGTACTCGAAGAGGCCGTAGCGCCGCCCCGTGCGCGCCTCGAAGCGTGCCAGGGCGCTCTCCACCACGCCCGGCACGCGCTGGTAGAAGAGGTTCGCGGCCTCGCGCATCTGGAAATACACGTCCGGGTTCTGCGCCGTGCCGCGGATGAACGGGTGATCGGGGTTGAGCGCGCGCTTCCGGTGCGCGATGACGAGCTCGTCGTCCACGATCGCCCGCAGGTCGGCGTCCGAGAGCAGGTGGATGCGGTTGATCTCGTGCGACGTCCGGAAGCCGTCGAAGAAGTGGACGAACGGCACGCGGGACTCGAGCGTGGCCATCTGCGCGATGGCCGCCATGTCGTGCGCCTCCTGCACGGAGGCAGACGACAGCTGCGCGAAGCCGGTGCCTCGGACGGCCATCACGTCCTGGTGATCGCCGAAGATCGACAGCGCGTGCGACGCGAGCGAGCGAGCGGCCACGTGAAAGACCGCGGAGGTCAGCTCCCCCGCGATCTTGTACATGTTCGGGATCATCAGCAGCAGGCCCTGCGACGCCGTAAACGTCGTCGTCAGGGCGCCCGCCTGGAGCGATCCGTGGACGGCGCCTGCCGCGCCGCCCTCGCTCTGCATCTCGATGACCGTGGGGATGTCGCCCCAGATGTTGGGCTTACGCTCGCCCGACCACTGGTCGGCGAGCTCCGCCATCGTGGAGGAGGGCGTGATCGGGTAGATCGCGCACACTTCGTTCAGGCGATAGGCGACGCTGGCGCAGGCTTCGTTGCCGTCGATCGTGGCGGTGGCGGGCCGGGGACGTGAAGGGTCGGCGGGCTTCGGCATCGATCGTCTCAGCCCTTCTCGGGCTCGCGCACCATGGTGATGGCGTGGCAGGGGCACTGCTCGAAGCAGATCGCGCACCCCGTGCACTTCGTGTAGTCGTACTCGTATCGCCGCCCGGGGCCCAGCTTGATGATGGCGTCCTCGGGACACGCGGCGTAGCAGCCGTCGCACTCGAAGCACGTGCCGCACGACAGGCACCGGGACGCCTCGAAGCGGGCCGCCGGCTCGGACAGGCCGGCCACGACCTCCCCGAACGTGGCGCGGCGCTGCTCCATGGTGGCGCGCGACTGGGGCCGGTGCTCCACGTTCGTGTAGAACCAGAGGTGGAGCTTCTCGAACGTGGCGATGGGCGGCGGTGTGGGCGCGGTGAACGTGCCGCCGTGGAGGAAGGCATCGATGTGCCGCGCGGCCGTGGCGCCGTGGCCGACGGCGTAGGTGACGCTGCGCTGGGCCGGCACCATGTCGCCGCCCGCGAACAGGCCCGGGCGGCCGGTCATCATGCCGGCATCCACCGTCACGGTGCCGTCGCTCCCGAACTCGACGCCGCCCACCGTGCGAAGGAACCGGGTGTCGGTCTCCTGGCCCAGCGCGAGGATGAGATCGTCCGCCTCGATGGTCTCGACCTCGCCGGTCGGGCGCGGGCGTCCGTCGGCGTCGAGCGCCATGACTTCCACGGTGAGCGCGCCCTCTTCGAGTCCCTTGATCGCGCGCAGCCAGTGGATCTTCACGCCCTCCTCGATCGCCTCGGCGGCCTCGAAGTCGTGCGCCGGCATGTGCTCGCGGTCGCGGCGATAGATGATGAGGGGCTCGTGCCCGAGGCGAAGCGCCGTGCGGGCCGCGTCCATCGCGGTGTTGCCGCCGCCGTACACGGCCACGCGTCGCCCGAGTTTCGGCGGCGCGCCCGCCTCCACGTCGCGGAGGAACGATACCGCGTCCAACATGCGTCCGGCATCCCGCGCGGGGATGCCCGATCGCTTCGAGAGGTGCGCGCCGACGGCCAGGAACACCGCCGCGAAGCCGCCGTCCTTCCACTCGGCCTCGAGGTGCTCGACGCGGTGGTTGAACTCGAAGACGACGCCGAGCCCGACGAGGCGCGCGGCCTCTGCGTCCAGCACGTTCCGTGGCAGGCGGTACGCGGGAATCCCGAAATGCATCATGCCGCCGGCCACGGGCCCCGCGTCACGGACGACGACCTCGTGCCCGAGGCGGCGGAGGTGATACGCGGCCGACAGGCCGCTGGGCCCGGCGCCCACGACGAGGACGCGGTGGCCAGACGAGGGCGCGCCGCTCGGAAGGGGCCAGCCCTGCTCGATGGCCAGATCGCCCAGGAACCGCTCCACCGAATGGATGCTCACCGCCCCGTCCAGTCGCTCCCGATTGCAGGACGACTCGCACGGGTGGTAGCAGACGCGCCCATGAATGGCGGGGAACGGGTTGGCCTGGACCAGCAGCTCCCACGCGTCGCGGTAGCGGCCCGCCTGCGCATGGGCCAGCCATCCCTGCACCGGCTCACCTGCCGGGCACGCGTGATTGCACGGCGGCAGCAGGTCCATGTAGATGGGCCGGCGGCTGCGCACGGGCCCGTGCTCGGGCTTGTGGCGCAGGTCGGGCAGGTGGGTGAGGTCGGATGGGCGATCGCTCATGAATCGGGTCCCGACCCGTCATGTTACTTCCGCACGTCGATGCTGGCGACGTCGGAGGCACCAGAGACATTGCAGAACTGCGGCCGTCTCTATTGTCGTGGGCCCCGCGTTCCACCAGGCGGCCAGCGCACCGCGGCCACGTGCGACCACCTCGACCGCCAGACGTCGGTCACCGATGCCGTCGGCGGCGTGACGAACCTGGCGTACGATCCGAACGGGAATCTGCTGTCGCTCACCGACGCCCGGACCCACACCACGGGTTTCACCTATGACATCCTCGACCGGCTGGACACCCGGACCGATCCGTTGACGCACACCGAGACCTCGGTGCGCGACCTCCTGGGCAATCTCACCCGGCACACCGACCGGAAGGGGCAGGTGACCACCTACGCTTACGATCCGCTGAACCGCCGGACGTTCGCCGGCTTCGGGACGGTGGGCTCACCGCCGAGCGCGACCTACGAGAGCACGGTGGCGACCACCTTCGACGAGGGCAACCGGGTGGTGACGCTCGTGGATTCGCAGGCCGGGACCATCCAGCGGACCTACGACGGGCTCGACCGCCTCGTGACGGAGACGACGCCGCAGGGCAGCGTCACGTACACCTACGACGCGGCCGGCCGGCGGACCAGCTTCACGGTGGCCGGGCAGCCGACCGTCACCTACACCTACGACAACGCGAACCGGCTGCTGACGATCCAGCAGGGGGCGACCCTGGTCACCTACACGTACGACGATGCCGACCGCCGGACCTCGGTGACCTTGCCGAACGGGATCCTGGTGGAAACGGGCTACGACGCGGCCTCGCGGGTGACGAGCCTGACCTACCGGCTGGGCGCCGCGGTGCTCGGCGACCTCACGTATACCTACAACGCGGCGGGCGAGCGGGTGGAAATAGGTGGCACCTTCGCGCGGACGGGCCTGCCGGCGGCCGTGGCCAGCGCCGCGT
>JBFWQE010000267.1:0-4616 GCA_050249615.1 Vicinamibacterales bacterium | reverse complement strand
CCCCACTGAGCGGCACGACCAGTAGCTCAGGGACGTCGTACGGATGCAGTTCCGCCACGCGGGCCTCGAGCGCCGCCACGCGCCCGGCGGTGGTCTTCATCAGCACCTGCCGCTCGCTCGCCGACTCGACGGTTCCCTGCCAGTGATACGTCGAGGCCATGGGGGCCAGGACACTGACGCAGGCTGCAAGGCGCTCCGTCACCAGGGCTCTCGCGAACCGATCCGCATCCAGATCGAGGGGAATCGTGGTCAGGACGAGCACGACGTTGGTGGGCTGAAGTGCCAAAGTGTGTCACCTCACGGCTCGCAGTATACCCGTAAAGCCGTTTCAACATAAAAAGGTTTGCATGTATCGACGCACTTATGTATAAGTTTGTGCGCGGATACCCGGATACCCACGGTTAAGCCTTGCCGTATGCCTGTGTTCAAGCCTAGACTGCTTACCGCCGTGGCGGTAAAGCGGACCGACAGCGATACGGTGAAGACCACTGTCGAGCTCCCGGGCGAGCTCTGGCGGGCGGCCAAGATCCGCGCCATGGACGAGCGCTCGGACCTGCGATCGGTTCTGATCCGGGCCCTCGAGGAATACCTGGGCCACGCCGCCGCGCAACCTACTGCCCGAACGGGCTCCGAGGACCGATGAGGGAGCCCGACACCCCGATGGATCGGCCGCGGCCGGCAGCCGGCCCCCCTCCGCCCTCGCGGCTGCCCGGCCGGGCGCGGCGCCTCGTGCGCTACCTCCTGGTGACGATCACGGCGGTCCTGGTGGTGGACGCGCTGGTCGGTGAGAAGGGCCTGCTCGCGTTGCTGCAGGCGCGGCGCGAGCTGGCTGCCGTGGACCGTGCTCTCGAGCGGGCGCGCGAGGACAACGAAACCCTCCGCGAAGAGGCGCGCCGCCTGAAAGAAGATCCGAGCGCCATCGAAGCCATCGCCCGGCGCCACCTCGGCCTCATCAAGCCCGGCGAAAAGCTCATCATCGTCAAGGACGTCGCGCCGAAGTAGCACGCCCGCGGTCCGCCGACCCTGCTACGATGGGAGGCTTCACGGCACTCATCGAGGAGGATTCGAATGGCACGTCAGGCTACGGCGGAGTGGAAGGGCGACCTCAAGGGCGGGTCGGGACACGTCAAGTTCGGGAGCGGCGCCTACGAGGGCGACTACTCGTTCACCTCGCGCTTCGAGGACAAGCCGGGCGCGAACCCGGAAGAGATGGTGGGCGCGGCCTACGCCGGCTGCTTCTCGATGGCGCTGGCCAACACGCTGGCGGGCATGGGCTTCGTCGCCAACAGTGTCCACACCACCGCCGACGTGCACCTCGGCAAGGACGACAAGGGCTTCCTGATCTCCCGCATCGATTTGACCGTCGTGGCCGACGTGCCCGGCGTGGACGAGGCGACGTTTCAGGAACAGGCCGAGAAGATGCGCACGGGCTGCATCATCGCGCGCGCGCTGGCGGCCACGCCCTCGACGGTGAAGGCGACCTTGAAGAAATGAGAAGTCGGAGGTGAGAAGTGAGAAGCACGGTCTTTCCCGGCTTCTCACTTCCCTCCTTGCACTTCCTGCTTCTCACTTCCTGCTTCTCACTTCTCACTTCCTGAGGAACGTGCCTTCCCGCAGTTCCGCGAAGGCCTGCCGCAGTTCCTCCTGGGTGTTCATGACGATGGGGCCGTACCAGGCCACCGGCTCCTCGATGGGCCGGCCGGACACGAGCAGGAACCGGATGCCGTCGTCCCCCGCCTGCACGGTGACCTCGTCGCCGCGATCGAACACCACCAGCGAACGATTGCCCACGTCGGTCATCACCGGCGCGTCGCCCAGGCCGACGAGCTCGGTGGCCACGGTGCGCGGGCTCGAGGCGTCGCGGAAGGTCCCCGAGCCGGCGAAGACGTACGCGAACGCGTTGACGCCCAGCGTCACGGGCAGCGTCTTCCGGCGGCCTGGCGCCACCGAGATGTCCAGGTAGCGCGGGTCCGCCGCAATCCCGTCCACCGGTCCACGCCTGCCCCAGAACTCGCCGCAGATCACCCGCACGTGCGTGCCATCGTCGTCGGTGATGGCCGGGATGTCGGCGGCCTTCACGTCCTGGTAGCGCGGCGCGGTCATCTTCAGCGCGCGCGGCAGGTTCGCCCACAGCTGGAATCCGTGCATGCGCCCCTGGCTGTCGCCTTTCGGCATCTCCTGGTGGATGATGCCGCTGCCGGCGGTCATCCACTGCACGTCGCCGGCGCCGAGCGAGCCCTGGTTGCCGAGCGAGTCGCCGTGGTCCACGGTGCCGGCGAGCACGTAGGTGATGGTCTCGATACCGCGGTGCGGGTGCCACGGGAAGCCGGCGACGTAGTCCTCCGGCCGCTCGTTGCGGAAGTCGTCGAAGAGGAGGAACGGATCGAAGTCCCCGGTCTTGCCGAAGCCGAAGGCCCGCCTGAGGTGGACCCCGGCGCCTTCCATGGTGGGCTGTGACTCGCTGACGTACTTCACCGGCCGCATGGACATGAAGAACCCCCTCTCCGGTTAGATGCCGCGCGCCGGGAACGCGGTTCCCGCCCCTCTCGCCAGAGGTCCACCATGATCTCGTTGCGCACGCGGTAGTCGGCGCAGGGGGTCCGAACCAGCAGGTGCTTGACGATGGTTTCGGCACGCTCCTCGTCGATGCGATGCGTGGCGCACCCCGACAGCCGCGCCCAGTTCCACGAGGGCTGTGTCGAGCGTCATGGGGACCATCCGCGTCGCGCGCCCGCGTGCGTCGGTATCGTCCAGGAACCGGGCGTCCCATCCCTTGCGCCCGGCGTGCCGGTAGACGCGATACTCGAGTCGGGCCAGGACCGCCCGGGCCGCGCGGCCCCGGCAGCGTTCGTGACGTGTCCCCGCGTCGGTCAGCCAGGCCTCCCGGCCGCCCGACAGGGAACGCCCGCGGCACGGGAGATTGTATCGCTGGTAGACTCTCCGTTCGGTCGTCGCCGGCATGAAGTTCCTCCCCAGCCAGCTCGCCTACCTGTTCTCGGAGCGCGAGCTCCGCACGAACCTGAACAGCCTCCTCCGGTACATCGCGTTCCTCGCGGCGCTCGTCACGCTCTACGCCGTGCTGTTCCACCTGATCATGGAGCGCGCCGAGCAGCAGTCGCACTCGTGGATCACCGGCTTCTACTGGACCCTCGTGGTCATGACCACGCTCGGCTTCGGCGACATCACCTTCACCAGCGACATCGGGCGCCTCTTCAGCATCGTCGTGCTGCTCTCCGGCGTGGTGTTCCTGCTGGTGATGCTGCCCTTCCTGTTCATCCGCCTCTTCTACGCGCCGTGGCTGGAGGCCCGGATGCGCATGCGGGCCCCGCGCGCGGTCCCCGCCGACGTGCGTGACCACATCCTCATCGCCGAGCACGACGCCATCGCGCTCGGGCTCATTCCGCGCCTCCAGACCAACGGCATTCCGTACACGGTCATCGAGCCGGATCCCGCGAGGTCGGCCCAGCTCGCCGGCGACGGCGTCTCGGTCATCACCGGCGAGATCGACAGTGCGGACACCTATCGCGCGGCCGGAGCGGCCCGCGCGCGGATGCTGGTCGTGAACCGCGAGGACACGACGAACACGAACATCACCCTGACCGCGCGGGAGGTGAGCGCCGACCTCCCCATCGCCGCGATCGCCGAGAACGAGGACTCGGTGGACATCCTGCAGCTGAGCGGCGCCACGCACGTCTTGCCCGTGAAAGCCCAGCTCGGCGAGTACCTGGCCCAGCGCGTGGACGTGGGTCGCGTCGAGGCGCACGTCGTGGGCAGTTACCGCGACCTGCTGATTGCCGAGGTGCCCGTCCGGCACACGCCGTTTGCGGGCATCGAGGTGCGCCAGACACGCCTGCGCGAGGCCAGTGGCATGAGCGTCGCGGGCATCTGGCAGCGCGGGCGGCTGCAGCCGGCATACCCGACCACGCGCATCGATCCGGCCGGCGTGCTCGTCGTGGCAGGCACGCGCGCGCAGGTGGACGGCCTGAACGAGCGGCTCTCGAAGGGGCGGGACGCCGAGCCAGGCGGCGCCGTCCTCATCATCGGCGCCGGCCGCGTGGGCCAGGCGGCCGCCGCGGCCCTGAAGCGCAACGGCATCCGGACCCACGTCGTCGAGAAGGACGCGCGAGCGCTCGCCGCGCTCGCGCACGTCGCCGACGAGGGAATCGAGGGCGACGCGGCGGATCGCGAGGTGCTGGCCCGTGCCGGGCTGGCCGAGGCGGCGTCCGTCGTCCTCACCACCAACGACGATGCGATGAACATCTACCTGGCGGTGTACTGCCGGCGCTTGAAGCCGGACCTTCGCATCGTGAGCCGGATCACGCACGAGCGCAACGTCGAGGCCCTCCACCGGGCGGGCGCCGACTTCGTGCTGAGCTACGCCTCGCTCGGCGCCGAGACGCTCTTCGCCCTCATCCGCCACCGCGAGACGGTCATCCTCGGCGAGGGCGTCGCGCTCTTCACGCGCGCCGTGCCGCCGCAGCTGGTGAACCGGACGCTGCAGGAGGGCGCCATCGGCACGCTGACGGGGCTCGTCGTCATCGCCCTCCAGGACAGGGATCGCTTCGTCACCGAGCTGCACTCCGGCACCCGGCTGCCCGAGGGCTCGGAGCTGGTGA
>JBFWQE010000266.1:0-4667 GCA_050249615.1 Vicinamibacterales bacterium | reverse complement strand
ACGATGCGTCCTTGAGCGTCGTGCACGAGGTCGGCCACGACGACGTCGGTGATGGTGGGCGAAACCAGGCCGCCATTGACGAAGGGCGTCAGGTAGGCGTGCTTGCTGATGTGGAAGGTCACGCGGCGGCCGTCGAAGCTGAAGTCGGCCTTGCCGGCGGCGAACCCGAAATCCACGCGCCGCTCGCACGTCGTGGTCTGGGCGGCGGGATCCACGCCCGTGATCTCGAAGATCTTGAGCGTGCCCGGCTCGTTTTCACCGCCGCCGTCGTGCGCGATGACGTAGCGGCCGTCCTTCGAGATGAACGGAGTCGCAAGGTCGCGGGTGATCTGCGGGCAGAGGCGCATCGCGCGGGTCGCCGACACCTGGAGCGTGCCGCCCTTCGACGTGAACGTGTAGTCCACGATACGGAAGCCGGGTGCGGGCTTCACGTTCGAGCCCGAGAACATCATGCGGTAGACCGTCGTCGTCGCGCTTCCCTCGCTCCGCTCCGACACCACGCCGGTGGACTGGTAGTAGACGTCGGCCACGTCCGGATCCTCGTGAGCGAACGCCGGCTTCACGTCCAGGGCGTCCTGGCCCGCGTCGAGGCGGGCGAGCAGCGTGGCGGTGTCGTAGAAGTTCACCGTGTGCGTGGCGGTGTAGTGCGAGGGCACCGTGACGTATCGGCCGTCGGGCGTGGCCACGGCGTCCGACTTGTCGGGCATCTTCACCCGGCGCCCGCGCGTGAGGTCGTAGAGGTAGTTCTGGTCGTGGGTCGCGAACCCGACAACCCACCGGCCGTCCGGGTTCGGCACCGGCCGCGCGAACCAGTTCACGTCGTCGATGGGCGCTTCGTCCGGCGCCGGCCGGGTGACGAGCACCTCCGTGCCGTCGGAGTGCACCCGGCAGTAATCGGGGGAGGCCGGCGACTGCGCCGCGAGCCCCGCGGCCATGCACACCGCCATGCCGAGCATGGGAAGCGAGGTCACCCTTCGTGGTCTGCCGGACATCATGCCCCCTATTCGGTTCTGAGTGCCTGCACCGGGTCCAGCCGCGCGGCCCGTCGCGCAGGAAGGTAGCAGGCTGCGGCCGTCGTGGCAACCAGCAGCAGGGCCGTAAGGGCGTAGCTGGCCGGATCGTAGGGACTGACGCCCAGCAGCTGGGACGAAAAGAGCCGGGTGACCGCCAGCGCCACCCCGAGGCCCAGAGCGATGCCGAGGGCCGCCAGCGCCAGGCCCTGTCGAACGACCATCTGCCGCACGTCGCCGGCCGTGGCGCCGAGCGACATCCGGACGCCGATCTCGCGCGTCCGCATCCCGACGCTGTGGGCCACGACTCCGTAGAGCCCGAGCGCCGCCAGCAGCGTGGCCGTCGCGCCGAAGACGCCGAGCAGCGTGGCCGCCATCTCGAACAGGAAGAAAGCAAACGCGATGTGCTGCTCGAAGGTCTGGACGTCGAACAGCGGCAGTGACGGGTCCACGCGCCGGAGCGCCTGGCGTACGGAGCCGACCAGGGCGTCAGGGGCGCCCGTCGTGCGGACGATGAGCCGCATGGTCGGGCGCCAGGCCTGCTCGACGGGGAGGTACATGAAGCTGCGTGGCGCCTCGCTCATGCTCGAGTACTTGGCGTCCTTCGAGACGCCAATGACCTCAGCCCATCGATTGCCGATCTTCACGCGGCCGCCAATGCTGCGGCCCTCCCCCCAGTACCGCCGGGCCATCGTTTCGTTGACGACGATGACGAACGGCGCATCGGCCGTGTCCCTCGTCGAGACGTCGCGGCCTTCGACGATGAGCATGCCCAGCGTCTCGAAGTACCCCGGGCCGATCGACGCGTAGTACACGGACATCTCCTCGCCGGGCGCCGGCGTGTAGCCCTCGATCTCGACCGAGCGATCGCTGCTGTCGGTCATCGTGAGGGGGAGCCGCTGACCGAGGGCGGCGGCCTCCACGCCCGGCAGGGCCCGCAGCTCGTCGGTGATCCTCCGGAACAGCGCCCTCCCGCGCCCTTCGTCGTAGCCCGTGCCGAGGTCGATCGAGCCGACGAGGCCGTCGCGGGCGCTGAAGCCGGGATCGATGGCGCGCGCGGCGTCGAGCGTGCGGACGAACAGCCCCGCGCTGACGAGCAGGACCAGCGCCAGCGCCACCTGTACGACGATGAGGCCCTGCCGGACACGGCCGCGCCGCCACGGAGCCACGCTGCCGCCCGTCCCTTCCTTGAGCGGGGTCAACAGGTCGGTCTTCGACGCCTGGAGTCCCGGGAACAGGCCGAGCAGCAGGCCCGTGGCCAGGCTGACGATAGTGGAGAAGAGAAGGACGCGCAGGTTGAGCCCGGCGTCGATGGCAATGGGGATGGGCATCGGCGGGATGAAGGCCCGGAGCAGGTCTCCGCTCCAGCGGGCCAGGCCGCTGGCCAGTACGCCGGCGGCCAGGGCCAGGACCACGCTCTCGGCCACGAGCAGCCGGATCACCTGTCCACGGCTGGCGCCAAGGGAGCGACGAACCGCCAGCTCGCGCTGGCGTCCGCCGGCCCGGGCCAGCAGCAGGCTGGCCATGTTGGCGCACACCAGCGCCAGCAGGATCGCCACCAGGCCGCCGAGCACGGTCATGACCGGCAGCAGCATGCCGGTGCCGCCGGAGGGTTGCCGCCACAACTCGTACAGCCGCAGTCCGCGCCCGGCGTTCACGTCCGGGTACTCCGCCGCCAGCCGGCGCGCCACGACATCCAGGCCCGCCTGTGCGTCGGCCAGCGTGGCACCCGGCGCGAGACGAACCAGGCCCTGCAGCCAGCCGCTGCCGCGCGCCTGCAAGCGGTCGCCGGCGATGAAGGTCTTCTGCATGGCCACGGGCACGAACACGTCGAGCGCGATCAGTGGTTGCGTGCCGTGGAACTCCGGTGCCGTGACTCCCACCACGGTGAAGGGCTGCTCGTTGAGCACGATCGTGGCCCCGACGATGTCGCCGCGGCCGCCGAAGCGCCGCTGCCAGAACGTGTGGCTGACCACCACGACGGGATGGCCGCCGGGGACGCGGTCGTCGTCCGGTGTGAGCAGCCGCCCCTGCGCGGCCTGCACGCCGAGCAGGTCGAACATGTTGCCGGACACGACTTCCCCCCACACGCGCTCGGCTCCCTCGGGCGTGCGCAGGCTGAGCGCGCCGGTGCCGAAGACCGCGACCCCGGCCACGCCGGGCACGGCCTGGTCGCGGATATCGAGGTAGTTCGGATACGAGAGGCTCAGGTCGTTGCGGGTCGCGGTCGTGAAGTAGAGCGCGGCGAGGGCCCCGCGATCCTTCACGCCCGGGATGGGGTTGAGCAGGGTCGCCTCGACCCAGCTGAAGATGATCGCGTTGGCGCCAATGCCCACGGCGAGGGTGAGCACGGCCACGGCCGTGAACCCCGGCTTGCCCGCGAGCGCGCGGGCCGCGTGACGGAAATCGTGCAGCAGCATCTCCCAGCCTCCTGAACGGGATCGAAGCCATGCGGCGTGCCACGCGGCGCTCACCGCGCGGCCCAGCACGCCCGCCGCCGTTCGTGTATTGACCAGCCCCGCGCGCTCCAGCCGGTCGCACCGGTGCCAGAGGTCTGCGTGCCACTGCGCGCGCCACCGTTCCCGGTCGCGCCCGGGGACGATCCAGGCCGCACCGTTGACGATGGCGAGGCCGGCGCGACGCAGGCGGGGACCGGTCATGCGCGCTTCCGTGCCGGCCACTGGCCGGGAATCCCGAAGGCTTCGAGCGAGACGGAACGGAAAGTCTTGTGCTTCTGGAGGGCCTCGGCCAGCGCGCGGGCACCCTCGCCGGTGAGCGTGAAGTAGCGCCGCGGGGGCCGTTTCTCCGCCTGGGCGGCGGCGGCGTCCTCCCACGACGAGCGCAGCAGCCCCAATTCCTCGAGCCGATCCAGGGCCGGGTAGACCGACCCGGCCGTGAGGCCGGTCGCGTCCACGATGTCGAAGCCGAACTGGTGGCCCGCGGCCACGGCGTGGAGGACGGCGACGGTCCCGAAGCTGAGCGTGCTGGTGCCCACGGGGACTTGGACGGAGCCGACCTATATCGAGTTCCAATATAGGTCGCCCCGTGTCACCGGGGCTGTCCCCGCGGCCCGCCCCGCCGACGCGCATAGCGGAAGTCGCAGCAGGGCGCGCCCTGCATGATGGTCTGCGTCCGGGTCAGCGTCACGTCGGGGTTGAAGCCCTCGATGAGCGCGGCGTCGCGGTTGCACGACAGCACCGCCCCCAGCTCGGGGATGCCGAGCGCCCGGTACATCTCGGCATAGCGGCAGCGGGTGACGTCGAACGACAACCGCTGGTCGGCCTGCTCCCGCACGTCCATCTCGAGCGCGCCGTCACGGGTCCATGGCTCGAGCGTGGCGGCAAAGCTGGTGAGCGACGTGTCGCCGCGCGCCTCGGCCATCGCGCGCCCCTGCTCCCGTGCGATGCCCACGATGACGTCGCGCAGGATCGCGACCACGCGGTCGCGCCCGAACTCGCGGCCGAGCGCATCGACGACCGGGGCGAGAATGCGCGCCTCGATCTCGCGGCGGGTGAGGACACCGACGGCGTTCAGACGGTCCACGCTCTCGGGGGATTGGGTCATGAGCGGATGATACGCGAACGCAGATGGGGCGCAGATGGGACGCAGATGGCGCAGATGGCGCAGATGGGCCGCAGATGGTAGCGTCTGGCGGGC
>JBFWQE010000265.1:2324-4757 GCA_050249615.1 Vicinamibacterales bacterium | reverse complement strand
AAACGCCCAGAACAGGTTCTGCTTCATCGTCCGCATCGTTCGGCGCGAGAGCGCGATGGTGTCGGCCACGCCGCCGAGATCGCCGCGCATGAGCGTGACGTCGCTGGCCTGCATCGCGATGTCGGTGCCGGTGCCGATGGCCATGCCCACGTCCGCCTGTGCCAGGGCCGGGGCGTCGTTGATGCCGTCCCCGACCATGGCCACGACCGCGCCCGACGCCTGCAGCCGCTGCACCTCGGCCACCTTGCCTTCGGGCAGCACCTCGGCGACGACCCTGTCGATACCGGCGGCACGCGCGATGGCGCCCGCCGTCGTTCGATGATCGCCCGTCAGCATCACGACGTCCAGTTCCAGTGCACGCAGGCGTCCGATTGCCTCGCGGGCCCCGGGCTTGATTGGATCCGCGATGGCCACGGCCGCGGCCAGATTACCGTCCACCGCCACGAACACCGGCGTGGCCCCTTCGGCCGCCCACGCCTCCGCCTGGGGGCCGAGCGGCCTGATGTCGATGCCCAGGCTCGCCATCAGGCGCGCGTTGCCGGCCGCGACGAGCCGCCCGTCCACCTGTGCCATCGCTCCCTGGCCGGCCACGGTGGTGAAGCTGCTCACGGGAAGCCGGGGCAGGGCCTGCGCCTCCGCGGCCCGCACGATGGCGTCGGCAAGGGGGTGCTCGGAGACCGTCTCGAGGCTGCCGACGAGCGAGAGCATGCGCGCCTCGTCCACGGCCACGCCGGGTGCGAGGGCCGTGCGCGTCACGCCCGGGCGGCCTTCGGTGATCGTGCCCGTCTTGTCCAGCACCACCGTTGTCACGTCCCCGGCGCGCTGCAGCGCCTCGCCGCCCTTGATGAGCAGCCCCGCCTGCGCGCCGCGCCCCGTGGACACCATCACCGCGGTCGGGACGGCCAGGCCCATGGCGCAGGGGCACGCGATGATCAGGACCGACACGGCCGCGGCGAACGCGCGGACGGGCGCCGCCTGATCGGCCGCGATGAACCACACGACGAACGTGGCGACCGCCAGGGACAGCACCACCGGCACGAACACGCCACTCACGCGGTCCGCCAGGCGCTGGATGGGCGCGCGCGAGCCCTGCGCGTCGCGCATCAGGCGGATGATTCGACTGAGCACGCTGTCGGCGCCCAGGTTGCGCGCGCGGTACCGGAGGGCGCCCGTGCGGTTGATGGTGCCGCCGATCACCGCGTCGCCCGCGCTCTTCGCCACGGGCACGCTCTCGCCCGTCAGCATCGACTCGTCTACCGCGCTCGCCCCGTCCACGACGTCACCGTCCACAGGCACGCGCTCGCCGGGGCGCACCAGCACGAGGTCGCCGGCGACGACCTCGGCCAGCGGCACGTCAAGGTCACGGCCACCGCGCGAGATGCGCGCCGTCGGTGGCTGCAGGCCCGCCAGC
The DNA here is from genome assembly GCA_050249615.1 of Vicinamibacterales bacterium. Lineage (GTDB taxonomy): Bacteria > Acidobacteriota > Vicinamibacteria > Vicinamibacterales > UBA2999 > VFZN01. The sequence goes on along the minus strand of JBFWQE010000265.1, from coordinate 3,346 downwards.
GCGCGCAGCGCCGCCGAGGTCTGTCGCTTCGCGCGCGCCTCGAACATGTTGCCCACGAGTACCAGCGCGATGATGAAGAGCACCGCCTCGTAATAGACGTCCGGTGCGATGCCACGCGAGAGGTAGAACCCCGGCGCCAGGGTCGCCGCGACCGAGTAGAGGAACGCCGCGCCGGTGCCGACGGCCACCAGCGTGTTCATGTCGGCCGCGTGGTGGCGGAAGGCCGACCACGCGCGCGTGTAGAAGTGCCGACCGGCCCAGCCCATCACGCCGAGCGTGCTGGCCACGAGGAACGCCAGTAGCCCGCGCGGGTCGGCGGCGTAGAGCCAGGGCAGCGCCGCCGACAGCCAGGGATCGATCCACGCGTGGCTCCACTGCATCAGCGGGTCGGCCGCCGTGCTGGCGTGGTGCGCCGATGCCGCGATGGCGCGCATCACGGGCATCGAGACGATCATGCCCAGGGCGGCGGCGGCGAGGCTGACGCCGGCCTTGAGGCGGAGCTCGCGGTACTCGGCCGCCTGCGCGGTGTCCCGGGCCTCGGATTCGTCCGCGGCCGTGTCGGCCGTGGGACGGGTCTCGTAGCCCGCCGCTCGCACGGCCGACACCAGCTCGGCCGGTCGTACCACCGAGGGGTCGTAGGTGACCTGGGCGGTTTCGAGCAGCAGGTTCACCGTGGCGTCCTTCACGCCCGGCGTTGCTTTCAAGGCCTTGGCGACGTGCACCGTGCACGAGGCACAGGTCATGCCCGAGACGGGAAGGCTGAGCGACGCGTCGGGCGTCCGCCGGGGCTGAACCCCCGGCGCTCCCCTGGCGATAATGGCCGTGTCTGGGATCGCCATGGCCGTTACCCGCGCCTCCGCCGCTTCAACGGTGATGCGCCCGCGCAGCATGCTCATGCCGCAGGTGAAGTCGAAACGGCCGGGCTGGGTGGGCACGAACTCCACGGCTGTCGTCTGCCCGGCGGGCAGGAAGCGCTTGATGCCGAAGTCGGGAAGGACGACCTCCTCGGAGCAGGGCGAGGT
>JBFWQE010000265.1:0-2224 GCA_050249615.1 Vicinamibacterales bacterium | reverse complement strand
ACTCCCGACTCCCGACTCCCGACGCGATCCCCTCCTACTTCCCCCGGTACAGGCTCGGCTCGATCCGGGCGGTCCTCGGCGAACCGGCCTTCTTCCAGGCGTCGTAGCGCATCCGCAGGGTCTTCACGGGGTTGGCGCTCTCGCCGCGGACGGTATTGTCGTCGGTGACGCTGAGGTAGGCGTAGTACTTGCCGTCGTTGTGCGTGACGCCAGGCTGATCGGCCTTCTCGGCAATCGCGATGTAGGCCACGTGCGCCGTGCGGTTGTCGCACGGCACGAAGTCCAGCGGGTTGTTGCCGCAGTTGCAGCGGTGGTCGCCGCCATTGGCATCGGCGGCCTCCATTGCCGCCATCACCCGGTCCGCCATGCTCCCGCTGGCGCGCGTGAAGGCCAGCGCCGCCTTGATCACGACGTCGTCGCCGAGCAGCGTGTTGCCCTGCACCTGGTAGTACATGTCGCCGACCTGCCCGCCGAAGTAGAGCGACGACTGCGAGTTGCCGCTGCCGTTGAAGCCCGCGCGGTTGTTGCGGGCCGTGATCGTGCCGCCGTTGGGCATGGCGATGATGCCGAACTGGCGCCGCTCGATGTTCGGATCCTTCTTCAGCATCTCGATGATGTCGGCCGGCGGCGTGCCCTTCTTCAGCTCGTTGTAGACGAGCATCTGGTTCTCGCGCGTGTTGTCCACGCCGGCCTGGCACGCTGCGACGCCGATGCCGGGGACGATGACCGCCTGGATGTCCATGAGATCCCGCGCGGCGTTGGGCTGCCGCTGCGGGAAGCCCGCCTGCCGGACGCAGGTGGCCGACGCGATGATCACCTGGCCGCTGCGGGCGTCGAGCGCGATGACCGACCAGGTGGCAAACGCCGGCGAGTGGGCTGCCAGCACGAGGAAGAGGCCGAGCACGAAGCGTTTCATGCGCGGCAGTCTACCAGAGGGCCGTCCCATGGCCATCTGCGCGGCGTGGGATGCCCGGCCATCCCTCTGGACCGTTCGCGTGCCGGTACCTCTCCTGCTAAGCTGGATGCTTGCAGTGGACGTCCTCATGATGCGAATCCCCCTGACAGCGCTGGCCTTCGCCGCGGCGCTCGGCGCGGCCTGTGCGGCCCAGCCGTCGGCCTCCGGAGAGCCGGCCGCCGCCGCCCAGGCACCGGCCCCGGCGGCCGAAACCCGCGACATCGATCACCTGGTGCCGGTGCCCGATTCGGTCGGCGCCACGCCGACCCGGTTCGAATGGTCCCGCATCGAGGGCGCCGACTTCTATCTGCTCCGCGTGTGGAACGAGGTGGACAGGCCCGTGTTCCGGGCAGACCGGCTGACGGACACGTCGCTGGCGTGGCCCCCTGATTCGCCCCTCGAACTCGGCACGTACTTCTGGTCGGTGGTCGCCGTGAAGGACGATCGGCCCGTGGCCGAATCGGGCCTGGCCGCCTTTGTCGTGACCCGTTGAGCATGGCCAGCACGCCGCACACCTTCTTCATCGAAGCCGACGACACCCCGGGGGTGCTCTCGCGCGTGGCCGCGGTGTTCGCCGCGCGCGGCGCCAACATCAGCGGCATCCAGATGCTGTCGAGCGCCGAGGGCCGCGCCGCCATGACCATCGAGGCCGAAGGGGACACCGATCCGGCCCGGCTGGTGGAGGAACTGCTGGCGCTCCCCGTGGTGCATCGCGTCACCCGCGAGCCGTCGCTGATGGCCGTCTACGGCAAGCGGGTGATCATCATCGGCGGCGGCGCACAACTCGGACAGGTGGCGGTGCGCGCCCTCAGCGAGGCCGACCGTCACCACCTCCGCGGCGAGCGCATCTCGGTGGACACCATTCCCCTCGTCGGCGAGCAGGCGCTCGCCGGCGCCGTGCGCGCCGTGGCGCGGCTGCCACGGGCGAAGATCCTCGTGCTGGCCGGGGCCATCATGGGCGGCGAGATCACCGGGGCCGTGCGTGACATCCAGGCCCAGGGCCTGAAGGTGATCGCCCTCAACATGGTCGGCAGCGTGCGCGACGTGGCGGACCTGGTCGTCTCGGACCCGCTGCAGGCGGGGGTGATGGCCGTGATGGCCATTGCCGATACCGCGAAGTTCGACATCGCGCGGCAGAAGGGGCGACAGTACTGACGCGGGTCCATTGGGCGATTGCCGATTGGTGATTGGCGATTCAATGGGCGAATGGCGATTGGGGCATTGGGGCATTGGGGATTGGGGATTGGGTGATTGGGTGATTGGGTGATT
>JBFWQE010000264.1:0-4759 GCA_050249615.1 Vicinamibacterales bacterium | reverse complement strand
TAGGTTACGGGCTTCTGGGGTTCTCGGGTTCTCGGGTTCTGAGGTTCTCGGGTTCTGGGGTTCTGGGGTTCTCGGGTTCTGGAGTTGGGATGCGGGCGAATCGAATGCGGCGACTCGTGATCATCGGGCTGGGCCTGGCGTTTGGCGTCGGGCTTGCCGCGCAGGCGCCGGCCGCGCGTGGCGGGACGCTGCCCGAGGGCGCGGGAGTCGAGGTGCTGCGGGCCCGGTGTCTCTCCTGCCACGGCAGCGACCTCATCGTGTCGCAGCGCCTCTCGCGCGACGGATGGGCCCGCGAAATCGACAAGATGATCCGGTGGGGCGCGAGCGTGCCGGACGCCGATCGTGCGCCCCTCCTCTCCTACCTGGCCACCCATGTCCCACCGGCCGCGCCGGTGGCATCGCGCACGAGCGCCACGGAAGGTGAGGCCATCTTCAAACGCGCGTGCCTCGCCTGCCACGGCGCCGACCTCGCGGAGCAGCAGCGCTTGAGCCCGACGGGCTGGACCCGGGAGGTGGAGAAGATGATGCGCTGGGGCGCCTCGGTCACAGAGGCCGAGAAAGCCGTGCTGGTCGACTACCTCTCGGCGACCTACCCCATCCGCTGACGCCAATCGAGTGACGTCGTCGATCTGCCACCGTCGTGACTGGCGTGGCAGGGCGCCGTCACGTTCATCCGCTCGCTGCAGACGCCCGCCATGACGCCCCTACGGCGCCGCCTTCTTCGGGGCGGGCGCGTAGTGGATGTGCACAATCTTCCAGGTGCCCTCGCGCTTGAACAGCACGTCGGTTTCGTGGTTGTCCTCGGTGGAGACCTCCCCTTTCGCCGTCCGCTCGGTGACGCGCAGGATGTAGGTGGCCACGGCGCTGTCTCCTGACGGCCCGACCTGCACTCGAAGGTCCCTGACCTCGACGCCCTCGAGCCGGTTGCCCGACCCGATGTACTTGCGCCACGACTGCTCGTAGCTCGGCAGGTCCACCCGGCCGGACGGGAACCACTGCGTCAAGTCGGGGGCGAACGAGCGAAAATACGCGTCCAAGTCGTTGCGGCCGTAGGCGGCGTTGTAGCTCGCGATGAATGCGCGCACCTCCTGCTCCGCGGAGGACGCCGTCCCGGCCGGCTGGCCGGTCGCCGGCCACGGGCACGTGAGCAGGACCAGGCCCATCAAGAGGGATCGCATGCGTGTGGACTCCTTCGTCCGCGATTGTAGACGACGCGGCCGTGCAGGATGGCCGTGACCTCCATGCTCGACAGCCTGCTCGCGCTTCTCGTCCTGTTCACCATCCTCTGGATGGCATCGCTCCGGCTCCGCAATGCGTCCATCGTGGACATGTGGTGGGGACCCGCGTTCATCGTCGCGCTGGCGGCGTACCTGGGGTTCGCATGGCCTGCGCACGCGCGAGCGTGGCTGGTGCTGTGCGCCACGACGCTCTGGGCGGCCCGGCTGGCCTGGCACATCGGCCGCCGCAACGTCGGGCACGGGGAGGACCCGCGCTACCGCGCGTGGCGTGAGCAGCACGGCTCGACGTGGTGGTGGCGCAGCTACCTGCAGGTGTTCCTGCTGCAGGCCGTCGTGGCCTGGATCGTGTCGTGGCCGCTCTACTTCGCCGTCCGCGATGCAGGCGATTTTCCGAACGCGTGGGATGTCGCGGGCGGTGTGATGTTCGCGGCCGGGTGGCTCTTCGAAGCGGTGGCCGACCGGCAGCTCGCCCGCTTCAAGCATGATCCGGCAACTCGCGGGCACGTGATGAATCGCGGCCTCTGGCGCTACTCGCGCCATCCGAACTACTTCGGCGAGTCGGTCCTCTGGTGGGGCCTCGGCATCATCGGCGCGGGCACCCCGGGCGGGACCATCGGGCTGCTCGGTCCGCTGCTCATCACGTGGCTGCTCCTGCGCGTGTCCGGCGTGGCGATGCTCGAGCGCACGCTGGTGAAGAGCAAGCCCGGCTACGAGGAATACATCGCCCGCACCTCGGCGTTCGTGCCGTGGCCGCCGCGGGCGTAGGGGCTTGGGGCTTGGGGCTTGGGGCTTGAGGTCTTGGGGTCTTGGGGTCTTGGGGTCTTGGGACGTGAGTTTCCTGACTTCGCGATTTGTTCCCTGTTCACCCTGGCACCGTGACGACGATGGCCTCTGCCGGCTTCGCGCCGAGACGGCGGTAGCCGTGGGGCTGCGACGAGTCGAAGTAGATCGAGTCCCCCTGCTCCAGGACGTGCTCCTCGCCTGAGACCACCAGGCCGAGCCGGCCGGCCAGCACGTGCAGGAATTCCGCTCCTGCGTGTTCGTGGGTCCGCGGCTTGGTTGCCGCCTGCAGGAACCGCACGCGGTAGGCGTTCGTCACCCGCTCGGTTGCCGCGAAGTCCAGGCACTCGAACTCCCATACCACCTCGCGCCCCCCGAGCCTCTCCGGAAACCGCCGGCGCTCGGCGGCCCGGACGATGCCCAGGGTGCGGCGCGAGGTGGAGGCCTCGAAGAAGTGATCCAGCCCGACGTCGAACACCATCGCGAGGCGCAGCAGCGTGGGGAGTGTCGGGAACATGAGCCCGCGCTCGAGCTTCGAGATCATCGCCGGTGAGAGTCCGGTGTGCCGGCCCAGGTCGACGAGGCCCAGCTTGCGCTTGAGGCGCAGGGCCCGCAGCTTCCCGCCGATGCCATAGGCTCCGAGCCCTTCTCTGAGGGTTGGCGACAGCATTTTCTCCTCAGTCAAACAATTTATCTTCCTGGAGCTCCACGGTCAAACGACCTTGCGAAGCGGGCGCGGAACCGGGGACCCGCCCGGGTGCCGGGGCGTCGTAACTGGCAGATTCGGGGAGGTGCGGGTCGCCTGAGGTCCCAGCGCTCATACAAGAATCCCGAGACCAAGGAGATAGACACTCATGAAGGCACTGAAGACTGTCATGTTCGGCGCGGCGGTCACGGCCCTGGCAATGTCGGCCGGCACCGTCACCCGCGCGCAGGAAAAGGACATCGTCGACACGGCGGTGGCGGCGGGCCAGTTCAAGACCCTGGCGGCGGCGCTCCAGGCGGCGGGTCTGGTGGAGACGCTGAAGGGCGCGGGCCCGTTCACGGTGTTCGCGCCCACGGACGAAGCGTTCGCGAAGCTGCCGAAGGGCACGCTGGAGGACCTGCTGAAGCCCGAGAACAAGGCGAAGCTGACGGCGATCCTGACCTACCACGTGGTGCCCGGCAGGGTGATGGCGGCCGATGTGGTGAAGGTGAGCGAGGCGAAGACCGTTCAGGGCGGCTCCATCAAGGTCTCCACGATGGGCGGCGGCGTGATGGTGGACAACGCGCACGTCGTGAAGACCGACATCGCGGCCTCGAACGGGGTCATCCACGTCATCGACGCGGTCATCCTGCCGAAGAGCTCGGCGACCAACTAGCGGCCGGCGCCGGGGCCTTCATTCCGCATCTCTCACTCCCCGGCGTCCGACCAGACGGGAGCATGGCTGGTATACAGCCTGCTCCCGTTTTTCTTTGCACTAGAATCCTGAACATGCCCGCCGCCCCTGCGCCAGCCGCCCCAGAGCTCAGCCGTGCCCGTGCGGTCCTGGACCAGTGGGTTCGCGAGCTGATGCAGTGGCACTTCAGCCCGGAGACCGGGTGCCCCTTCTGGCTGGATTGGGCCGCACGCGCGGGATGGGATCCCCGGCGCGAGGTGCGGGTCTACGACGATCTCGACAAGTTCGGCGGGTTCCAGGACGAGTGGCTGCGCGGCGGCGACGCGCGGCGCTGGGTGCCCGGAGGCTACGCGGGCCGGCCGGTGTACGTGTTCGAGACCGGCGGCAGCACCGGCGTCCCGAAGTCGCGCATCAACATCGACGATTTCCGCATTGACTACTCCACGTTCAGCGACACGCTGCCGGATGAGTACTTCCCGAAGGGTGCCGACTGGCTCGAGATCGGGCCGAGCGGCCCGCGTCGGCTGCGCCTCGCCATCGAGCACCTGGCGCAGCACCGCGGCGGCATCTGCTACATGGTGGACCTGGACCCCCGGTGGGTCATCAAGCTGATCAAGCAGGGCGACCTGGAGATGGTGGAGCTGTACAAGCGTCACGTCATCGACCAGGCGCTCACGCTGCTGAAGGCCCACGACACCATCAAGTGCCTGTTCACGACGCCCAAGCTGCTCGAGGCGCTCTGCGAGCGGATCTCGCTCAAGAAGGCGGGCATCACCGGCGTGTTCTGCGGCGGCACGGAGATGACGCCCCAGTTCCACCGCTTCGCCGTGGAGGAACTGATGGAGGGCGCCTACTTCGCGCCGACGTATGGCAACACGCTGATGGGGCTGGCCGGACACAAGCCGCCCGAGCCCGAGGACGACTGGGCCATCATCTACTACCCGCCGGCTCCACGCGCGATGATCGAGGTCGTGGACCCGGACGATCCCACGCGCATCGTGGAGTACGGCGCGACGGGCCGGGTGCGGCTCACGACCCTGACGAAGGAGTTCTTCATGCCGCGCTTCCTGGAGCGCGACGAGTGCGAGCGCGAGCGCCCGTGCGCGAAGTACCCGTGGGACGGCGTCCGCAACGTCCGGCCGTTCTCGCGATTCCAGAAGGCGGTGGTCGAGGGGGTGTACTGACGTTGTCGGGAACCGGGAGTCGGGAACCGGGAACCGGAGCGCCCGTGCCCCAAGCCCCACGTCCCAAGCCCCAAGCCCCAAGACCCACGTCCCCTCAGAGCCACCCATGATCGAGCTTCCGATTCTCCGCTGGGGCCGTCCCTACCAGAGCGTCCACCGCGTGGTCGTGCCGCACTTC
>JBFWQE010000263.1:0-4783 GCA_050249615.1 Vicinamibacterales bacterium | reverse complement strand
GCCGCCCGCGGTGGACGTGATGAAGCGGTTCAGGGCGGTGGGTCTGCCCGCGTACGTGATCCTCAGGCCCGGCGCGGCGTCACCGACGAACTGACCCCGCCAGCGAGAGAAACCACGAAGGCGCGAAGGGACAGGAACGTGGTCACAGCAATCCCCCATGGCCTCAGGCTGATGTAAGGTTCCCGCCAGCCGGCAGACTACCGGGTGCAGGAGGGCCGAACGCCTCATGCGAATCCCGGGCATCATCCTCGCCGTTCTCGCCGTCGCGCTCGGCACGTCGTCGTACGTGGCGCGCGCCGGGCACGGCGCGGCGCCAGTGGACCGCCTTGATCTCGCGCCGTGCCACCTCGAAGGGCTTGCGGAGGAAGTGTCGTGCGGCGTCCTGGACGTGGTCGAGGATCGCGATGCTGGCAGCGGCCGGACCATTCCCATTCACGTGTCGGTGCTCGGGCCACTGCGGCGGGAAGCGGCGCCGGATCCGCTCTTCATCATGGCGGGAGGCCCCGGCCAGGGGGCGCGCAGCTACGCGGCCGCCGTGGCGCGGTCCTTCCGGCGAGTTCGCGCGACACGTGCGATCGTGCTGGTCGATCTGCGGGGGACGGGCGATTCCGCACCGCTGCGCTGCGGGGACGCTCTGGACGAGGTCCAAGCGCTGTCGCGCGGCCGGGACGCGTTGCTGGGCAGTGGCGCCGGCTGCGTCGCGGGACTCGACGCCGATCCGCGGCACTACACGCATCGAGATGCGCTCGCCGACCTCGACGCGGTTCGCCAGCGTCTCGGCTACGACACGATCAACCTGTGGGGCGGGTCGTGGGGAACGCGGGCGGCGCTGCTCTATGCCATCAGCTATCCGCAGGCGGTCCGCAGAGTGGTGCTCGACGGTGCCGTTGGTCTCGGCATGCGCTTTCCCGTCACGGCCGCAGAGGATGCGCAGCGCGCCTTCGACCTGCTGGCGGCGCGGTGTGCGGATGACGAGGCCTGCGCACGCGAGTTCCCCGACTCGCGCCAGGAACTCGAGGGCATGCTGGCTCGTCTCGAGCGCACGCCGGCCCGCGTGCGCATCGCGCATCCCCGCACCGGTGCGCGGGTGACGGTCACCATCACGCGTGAGACTGCCGCCGAGATTTTGCGCGTGGCGCTGTACACGACAGTCGACGCCGCACGGGTGCCGGCCATCGTGCGCCGCGCCGCGCTCGGCGACTTCGCGCCGCTCGTCGCACAGTACCACCACTCCGCACGCCTCTCGAGCGACGACATGGCGCGGGGCACCACCATCGCCGTGCTCTGCTCGGAAGACCTGCCGCGGGTCGTGGGCGAGGACCTGGAGGCGGCGGCGGGCGGTTCGTTCCTGCGCACCTCCTATGCGGACGGATGGGTTGAGCGCTGCAACGGGTGGCCGGTCGGCCCCGCGATTGGCGTCGACCCGGCCGCGATCTCGAACGCGCCGGCGCTCATCCTCAGCGGAGCGCTGGACCCGGTGACGCCGCCTCGGGCGGGCGACACGATGGCACGCCACTTCCCGGACAACCGCCACGTGATTGTCCCCGGTGCCGCCCACAACACCTCGTTCACCGGCTGCGTGCCCGACCTGATCGCGTCGTTCCTCGATGGTGTCGACATCGACGCCGCGTGCGTCGATGACGTACCGGCCCCACCCGTGGAGACGGGACTGGCCGGAGGGCGTCCATGATCGCGTGTGCCGGACTGACCAAGCGCTACGGCCGTGTCGTCGCGGCCGACGGCATTTCCTTCGTGGCTCAGGACGGGCTCGTGACCGGGCTGCTCGGTCCGAACGGTGCAGGGAAGACCACGACCATTCGCCACATCCTTGGCCTGTCGAGGCCGGACCGCGGCTCGGCGACGGTCGATGGCATCGACGCCGCCCGGTCGCCACGCGCGGTGCGCTCGCGCCTCGGCGTGCTGCCGGAGAGCGTCGGGTCGTACGACCGGCTCACGGTTCGAGAGCACCTGATGTACAGCGCCGGGCTGCAGGGACTATCGGTGCCCGACGCGACGGCAGCGGTCGCGCGGATCCTCGAACAGCTGGCGCTCTCGGCGCTGGCCGACCGGCTGGCCGGCCAGCTCTCGCAGGGCCAGGCGCGCCTCGTCGCGCTGGGCCGGGCGCTGGTGCACGGCCCGCGGAACGTGATCCTCGACGAGCCGACCAATGGGCTGGACGTGGTGAGCGCGCGCGAGGTCCGGCGGGAGGTCCGCCGCCTCGCCGAAATCGGCCGGGCGGTGCTCTTCTCGAGCCACATCATGCCCGACGTGTCTGCAGTCTGCGACCGCATCGTGATTCTCTCCAAGGGGCGCGTCGTCGCGGAGGGCGCCCCGCTCGACATCCAGCATCAGGCGTCGGCCTCGACGCTCGAGGACGCCTTCGTGCGCCTGATTGGCTCTGAGGAGGGGCTCAACTGATGGGTGCGTGGTCGATGGTGATGACCAAGGTGCTGCGGGAGGCGGTCCGCGATCGCCGGTCGCTCGGTTCATCCGCCTTCTACGCGGTCTGGGGGCCGGCCGTCATGGCCATGGCCGTCATGGCACTCGCGCGCGACCGTGGTCCCGAACGGTCGTTGACCCTGCCGGTTGCGGGCGCGGAGCGTGCGGCCTCACTGGTGTCGTTCCTTCACGAGAAGCGCGTCACGGTGGTGGATGCCGTCGGTGACCTGGCGCAGCGTGTCAGGTCGCGCGAACATCCGATCGGGCTCCTCATCGGGGACACCTACGCGAGCAGGTTCCTGGAGCAGCGGCCGGCGCCGCTGACGGTCCTCTACGACGCATCGTGGCCCGAATCGTCCAGCGCGGCGGCCCGGCTGCGGGCGCTGATTGCAGAGTACGACAGGCGCCTGAGTGACTCGCGTCTCATCTTCCGCGGCGTCGCGCCCGCGAGCGCGAATCCCATCCGGCTGCTCGAGCGGGACCTCTCCACGCCGGCGGCGCGGGCTGCCTCGGTGCTGGGCACGCTGCCAATCTGCCTGCTGGTTGCCGCCTTTGTCGGCGGCATGGGAGTCGCCGCTGACGAGATGGCGGGGGAACGCGAGCGCCGTTCGCTCGAGTTCCTCCTGGCGCATCCCGTGAAGCGGAGCGCCATCGTCGCGGGCAAGTGGGCCGCAGCCTCGACCCTCGCCGTGGCCACCGTGGCGCTCACGATCGCCACTGCCAGCGCGCTGCTCCAGCACCCGCGTATCCAGGCGATGGACCTCCCGATCGGCCTGTCAGTGCGCGATGGCGCTACCATCTTCCTCGTCATCACCCCGTTGGCCCTGCTCGTCACGGCCGGCCAGTTGTTGCTGGCGCTGTTCGCCAGGACCTACAAGGAGGCGCAGACGCAGCTCTCGCTGCTGATGTTCTTGCCGATGATCCCCGGGTTCCTGTTCGCTTTCGGTTCCATCCAGGTGAAGCCGTGGATGGCGTGGACGCCGGTGCTGGGGCAGCAGGTGATGTTGAGCGCGGTGCTGCGCGGCGAGCCTCCTGCCGCGGGAGACATGGCAGCGCTCGCAGGCCTGACACTGATGGCCGCCGTGGCGGCCGCGGGCGTAACGGCCCAACTGCTCTCACACGAGAGCATCGTCCGCCGCCTGGACTGACGAAGGACCGATGGCTGGCGAACGGGCGGAGCGCGAGGCGGCCTATCTGCGGATGCTGCGCGAGCACGACGCGGCCATCCGCAGGCTGTCGGCCAGCTACGAACGTGACCCGGCGCGGCGGCAGGACCTGCTCCAGGACATCTGGCTGGCGCTCTGGCAGGCGCTGCCGTCGTTTCGCGGTGACTGCTCCGAGCGGACGTTCGTGTTTCGCATCGCTCACAACCGCGGCGTCAGCCATGTGAAGCACTGGCGGCTGCGCCACGCCGAACCCATGGAGGGATTCGATCCGGTCGACGCGCGGGCCGGCAACCCCGAACGCCACGCCACCGACCGGCAGCGACGCGAGCGGCTGCAGCGGGCCGTGGCGAGGCTGCCCCTCGGCCTGCGGCAGACGACCGTGCTCATGCTCGAGGGCCTGAGCCAGCGCGAGATTGCCGAGGTGCTCGGCATCACGGAGAACAACGTGGCTGTCAGGATGACCAGGGCGCGTGCGGCGCTTGCGAGGGACCTGGCGACGGGGAGCGGACCGTCATGACCGAGCCGTCTGATCGCGAACTCGAGCAGTGGGTGCAGGCCTGGCGCGCGCCGCTGGACGAACCGGCCGCATCACCCGAGGCCATCCATCGGCACGTCCGGCGCCGCGCCTGGTTGATCCGCCTCTGGCTGGCAGGCGAGGCCCTGGTCGTCGCCGTCGTGGCGCCGCTGATCGTCGGCGTGTTTCGCGCCGGCGATGCCTTCGAGCGCATGGCCATGGCGGTACTCGGCGCGGCGGGGCTGGCCGCCGTGGCCTTCTCCTGGTGGAACTGGCACGACACGCTGCGGACGTCGGGCGAGTCGATCGCCGGCTTCATCGACCTGTCGAGGCTGAGGATCGCGCGTCTGTCGCGCGCCATCACGGCGGGCTGGGTGCTGCTGGCCGTCGAGCTGATGGTCTTCGTCCCGCTCATCGCGCTCCGCTCTGGCGGAGCCTTCGGCTGGGCGTTGCTGGCCGCACTCGCCTCGTGTGGCGCAGCGTTCCTGCTGGCTCTCACGAGGTGGACGGGCGGCGAGCGCGAACGCCTGGACGCGATCGAGGGCGAACTGCTGGACCGGCCGTAGTGGGTGCCGTTCGTGCAGCAGACCGACGAGTCCAGGGCAGGCCCTGCCAGTGTCGTCGTCGTGGATCCCGAAACCGGATCCTGGTCGACCGGCACGTC
>JBFWQE010000262.1:0-4806 GCA_050249615.1 Vicinamibacterales bacterium | reverse complement strand
ATTTCGGCTGTGGTGAGCCCGCCCACGGCGCGGAGGGTGAGCGCGATGGCAGACGAGGGCGTCAGCGCTGGATGACAGCACATGAAGAGCAGCACCAGCGTGTCGTCGCCGGTCGCGAGCGCCTGCAGGCTGGCCTCGCCGAGATGAACTCCCGCCGCATCCGCGCCAGCTCCGCGCGGTGGTGGTCCGCCATGCGCCTGAGCGCGACCTGGATGAGCCACCCGCGCGGGTTGTCCGGCAGGCCATCCGTCGGCCACTGCTGCGTGGCGGCGAGCAGCGCCTCCTGCACCGCGTCCTCCGCAGCGGCGAAGTCGCCGTAGCGCCGGGCGACGGGACCCAGGACCTGCGGCGCCAGCTCGCGCAGCAGGTCCTCCCAGGGAAACGCGACCGACTCGTTCACGCGATCAGGCTTCCACGGGCGGCGCGCTCATCACCTGCCTGACCTCGATCGGCATGTTCAGGGGCACCCCGCTCTTGCCCGGCGCGGCGGAAGCACGCGCGGCAATCTCGTAGGCCTGCTCGGGGCCCTCGACGTCCACGATCCAGTAGCCGGCCAGGAACTCCTTGGCCTCGGCAAACGGCCCGTCCGTGACCGCCGGCGACCCGTTGCCCTGGGCCCGGACGATGCGTGCCTCCTCGGGCCCGGCCAGGCCCTCGGCTCCCACCAGCACGCCAGCCGTCGTCAGTTCCTGGTGAAAGCGCTTCATGAACCCGATGTGCGCCTTGATGTCCTCCATGGGCCAGGAGCCGATCCCGGCGTCGGTCCACCCCGCCCTCGGCGCGTGCATCATCAGCATGAACTTCATCGCTCATCTCCTCGTCGAGCTGGCGCGCCCCGATTGGCGCGTGCATGGGTAAGTCGGAGCCATGAGCGTATTCTCGACATGGCCGCGAGAAAAACGCGGCCGCCCGGGTCTCGAGCCACTCAAGCCCCATCCTCAAGCCCCCAGCCCCCAGCCCCCAGCCCCCAGCCCCCAGCCCCAAGCCCCAAGCCCCAAGCCCCAAGTCCCCTATGCCAGGTTCAACTGCCAGGACACGCCGAAGCGATCGCTGCACCAGCCGAAGCGCTTGCTGAAGCCGTAGTTGTCGAGGGGCATCATGGCCTGGCCGCCCTCGGAAAGCGCTGTCCAGAGCTTCTCCAGCTGCTCGTTCGACTCGCAGTCCACGAAAAACGAGAACGACGGCGTGAAGGTGAAGCCGTGCGAGATCGGGCTGTCGCTGCACTCGACCTGCTGGCCGCCCACGGTGAACCGGGCCCGCATCACGGCGCCCTCCTTGCCGGGCCCGCCGGCCCCCCAGCGCGTGATCTCGAGGATCTCGCTCCCCGGCACAAGGGACACCCATGTGTTCATGGCCTCTTCGGCCCGACCCTCGAACATCAGGAAAGGTCGCACGGTCGCACTCATCGCTCCTCCTCGACGAACGTCTTCAGGCGGCCGATGGCCGCGTCCCATTCCGCGGAGATCCGGTCGAGCTCCCGCCGCGCGAGCTCGAGCCGCCCGGCCTCCAGTTCCCAGATGCGCTCGCGTCCCACCCGGACGTCGTGCACCAGACCGGCCCCGGCCAGCGTCTGCAGGTGCTTGGTGATGGCCTGCCGCGTGACGCCGGCGCCCTCGCTGAGCCGCGTGATGGAGAGCGGACCCTCGGCGCTCAGCCGCGCCACCACGCCCAGACGTGTCGGATCACCCAGCGCCGCGAAGATCAGCGAAGCCTCGGCGACGGCGCGCCGGGTGCGGTCAAGCCGTCTCGACATGCGCGGTGATGTTCGCCACCTGGCCGGTCCAGCCGCCCTCGTTCATGCGGTACGCCTCGGCGCGGCGGTGCGCCGGGATCTGGTCGAAGCCCGACTCCACGAGGGTGAGGACGGTGTGCGTGCCCGCGTCCTCCAGCCGGAACTCGACGAGCGTAGTGGGTTCACCGGAGTAATCCACGTCGGGATCCACCGCATACGGGTGCCAGCGATACGCGAAGTAGGTCTCCGGCTGGATTCGCTCGATCTGGAAATCTCCCTCCACGTGCTCGTAGCCCGGGTAGGTGACGCGACCGCGGACGCTCTTGCCCTCCACGAATGGCCCGTCGAACACCATGCGGAACCACGTGCCGAACTCCGTCGAGTCTGCAATCGCGCGCCACACGCGCGAGCGGGGCGCCTTCAGGACGGCGCGCTTTTCGATGCGGTCGGTGCTGGACGCGATCATGTGCAACCTCCAGGTTGCATAGGGTAGATCATCGTGTCTGGTCGTGCAACCAGAAGGTTGCGCGAAATCGCGTACGGCCGACGCCCGACGGGGCACCTCGCCGCACGCCGCCTGGCCTCCTTGCCCTGAAACGCTCCGTTCCCTGCCATCACCAGCCTGATGCCGCGCACGACGCGTGGCAGGAGCAGCAAGGCCGATGGCGAAGAGACAGCCGAGCCATGGGTCCGGCCACGCCGGACATCCGGAAGGGGGACACGAGCGCGGCGGAGAGCGTCCGCACGGTCACCATCCGCCGCCGTACCACAATCCGGACTACTCGCGACCGCCGGAGCATCCGCACGAGCCGCCGCCCAATCCGCGCTACCCGGACGAGCGCATCTACGGGTCCTATGCGACCAAGCGCCCGCCGGTGTACGTGCCGCATCCCTTCGATCACAGTTGCTTCAGGCCGCGGAAGGAGGACTACAAGCCGCCGAAGACGTGTGGGGAACCGAAGCCGGACCTGTGCGTCCGCAAGGATCACCGTGCGCTCACCACCGACGAGCAGAACCGGTTCCTGAACGCGTACACACAGGTGAACGCAATGGGGGCGCTGGGGCCGCTCGTGGACATTCACGGCAACGCCGCACACCAGCCGCACGGCAACCCACGGTTCCTGCCGTGGCACCGCATCTACCTGCTGCGGCTCGAAGAGCTGCTGATGATGGTGGACCCGTCGGTGTGCATCCCGTACTGGAAGTCGAGCGAAGAGCAGGCGTTCCCGTCATGGCTGCCGGGCTTCACGCCCACGGTGAACCTGGCGAGCGGCCCGCACACGGTGACGCGGAACATCGGCGCGTTCGCCACGCTGCCGGACGCCACCGACGTGGCCACCGTGATGGCCAACGCCACGTTCAACCCGTTCGGCGCGGCCCTCGAAGGGGTGCACAACTCCGGGCACGTCTGGGTGGGCGGCACCATGCAGAGCATCCCGACGGCGCCGTGCGACCCGGTGTTCTGGATGCACCACGCCGAGATCGATCGGATCTGGTCGGTCTGGCAGGCGTCGCACGCCGGGCAGAACCCTCCGCTGGCCGGCGCCGCCGCGGTGATGGATCCGTGGTCGGAGACCGAGGTGGACACGCGCGACATCGCGGCGCTGGGATACAGCTACGCCTGACGGGGGTGCAGCGGTGCAAGGGTGCGGCGTGCAGGGTGCTCCGCACCTGCCCGCACCTGTTCGCACCCGCCCGCACCTGTTCGCACCTGCCCGCACCCGTTCGCACCTGCCCGCACCCGTCACGCCCTCGTCCCGCGAACGGACACTCCGGGTCGGGCGGATCTCGCCGAGGGCGTGACCTAAATCCATTGATCGGAACACGTTATAGGTGGCGAAACTATCTGGCACGGGTCTCGCTCTAAAGGAGATGAACAGGTCTTCATGGACCGCCCCGTCCAGCGCCCTCACCGCTCATGGCTCTTCACCGCCACCACCACGGCGGGCATCGTCGCGGCCGCCCTGGCGCCGGTGGCGGCGGTGGGGACGTGGCTCCTGGTGACCGATCCGGAAGTGGCGGCCGTAGTGGCCGCCGACATCAGCGTCCTCCCCCTGGTCGAATCGATTGCCGAGACGCTGGGCCGAGCGCTGGTCAGCCTGGTCGCGTACCTGTAGCTCTTTCCGCGCGCGGATGGTGATGGCGGCCCCGCGCCTCGCTGCCGGCTCCACACCCTCCAGGCGCGTCACGGGCCGTCCATCCTTCCCCATCGTCGTCACCTCGATGTCCACGCGCGCGCTGGTGCCGAGGCCCACGTGGACCGGCACGACGTTCTGCGAACAGTACCCGCCGCCGCTGTCCACGATGCCCATGCCGAGCAGCCTCCGCGTTCCGGCGGCATAGACGCGCACCTCGGCCCCCGCCTTCGTGGCGCGCCCGCGCGCGTCCAGGACCTGCACCTGCACGGCACGCGACGCCTGGGCGGGCGGCAACAGGTTGCGATAGAGCGAGTGTGTGCCGTTCGGGTTGTTGTTGGCGAGCGAGAAGTCGAGGTCGCCGTCCTGGTCGAAATCCACCCACTGGATGCCGTGCGTGGCGCCCCGCTTCAGGATCAGCTCGGGAATCACGTCCATGAAGCGTCCGCCCTCGTTCCTGAAGAGGAAGTCGCGCTCGTTCACGGGCTTGTCGATGTAGGAGGAGACGTAGAGGTCGATCCTTCCGTCGTTGTCGAAGTCGCCCCAGCGTGACGGCGTGGCCAGCGCGCCGCCCCCCAGGCCCACGCTGGCGGCGATCTCGGTGAACGTGCCCGCACCGTCACTGCGATAGAAGTAGTTGGGCCCGTAGCTGGCGACGAAGAGGTCCAGATCTCCGTCGTTGTCGAAATCCGCAACGCCGGGGCCGTTGCTGCCCGAGGTCGGCGCCCGGCCGGACGCGTCCACACCCAACCGGCCGGCGACGTCCACGAAGCGCGCGCCGTCGTTCCTGAACAGGCCGTTCAGGTCGCCGTTCTGGTTGGCCACGAAGACGTCGAGATCTCCGTCCACGTCGAAATCGAACCAGACCGCGCCGACGGTCCGGCGCGGATCGTCCAGGCCGAGCTCCCCGCCCACGCTGGCGAAGCGCACGCCGTCGTT
>JBFWQE010000261.1:0-4827 GCA_050249615.1 Vicinamibacterales bacterium | reverse complement strand
GCCTCTCCGCACCCGTCCGCACCCGTTCGCACCCGTCCGCACCCGTTCGCACCCGTCCGCACCCGTTCGCACCCGTCCGCACCTGTTCGCACCTGTTCGCACCTGCCCGCACCTGATCGCACCCGTTCGCACCTATTCCACCCTGAGCGCCGCGAGCGGGTCCACCTGCATGGCGCGGCGTGCGGGCACCAGTGCCGCCACGGTGGCAATCGAGGCCAACAGCGCCGCCACGGCCGCGAACGTGATCGGGTCGAGGGCGCGCACGCCGAACAACTGGCTCGTCAGCAGCGGTGTGAGGCCAATCGCCGCCAGCACCCCGGCCGCGACGCCGATCGCCGCCAGCGTCGCTGCCTGCCTTACGATCATGCTGAGCACGGAGACGGGGGCGGCGCCCAGCGCAAGCCGCACGCCCATCTCCTGCGTGCGTTCCGAAACCACCAGCGCCATGACACCGTAGACGCCGACGGCGGCGAGGACGAGCGCCAGTGCCCCGAACGCCCCGATCAGCAGCAACAGGAATCGTCGCTCCGCCACCGACGCCGCTCGAATCTGCTGCATCGTCCGGATGTCGTAGATCGCGAGGGTCGAGTCGAAGGCACGCGCCTCGGTGCGCACCCGCTCGGCCAACGCGGCGGGGTCGCCCGCCGTACGCAGGGCGATGAAGGGCGCAACCGGCGGGTTCTGCAGGTAGTTGACATACAACTCCGGTGAGGGCGCCGTCTCGAGCCCGGCGTGTCGGATGTCGCCGATGACTCCGATGACGGTGCTCCAGGGGCCGGAGGGATTCGGCCCCGTGCGAACGTGCTGTCCAATCGGGTCCTCGTTGCCGAAGACGCGGCGCACCGTCGCTTCGTTGACGATGACCACGGGAGGCGCGTTGGGCCCGTCCTCGGCGCTGAATCCGCGGCCGCGCTTGACGGGGATGCCCATGGCCTCGAAGTAGTCGTGCATGGCACGGCGAAACTCGACCTCTGGCAGATCCGACGCCGGGACATCCTTGCCCTGGACCTGCACGCTGGTCGTGACGCTCGTGCTGCCAAGGGGGATGCGTGTCGTGCCGCCGACGGCCTCGACTCCCGGGATGGCCTCGAGCCGCTCGAACCACTCGGCGTAGTAGGCGCGCCTGGCCTCGGGTGTCGTCAGCCGGTAGGGGATGCTCATCTGCAGCGTCAGCAGGTGGTCGGGACGGAATCCCGGATCGATGGTCATCACGGTGGCGAAGCTTCGCAGCAGCAGGCCGGCTCCAACGCTCAGCACGACCGCGAGCGCCAGCTCGGCCACCACGAGAGCCGCGCGCACGCGATGGCGTGATCGGGACCCTACCGATCCACGGCTGGACTCCTGCAGCGCGGGCCTCAGGTCGGCACGCGTCGCGAAGAACGCCGGCACGACGCCGACGAGGGTGCCGGTGAGGAGCGCCATCGCCAGGGTGATGAGCAGCACCGTCGTGTCGGGAGCCACCTCCTGCAAACGCGGCAGGTTAGCCGGCGCAAGCGCGACGAGCGCCTGCACGCCCCATCGCACGACCAGCAACCCGGCGATGCCGCCGGCCACCGCAAGCAAGAGGCTTTCCGTGAGCGCCTGCTGCGCGAGTCGCTTCCGGCCAGCGCCCAGGGCTGCGCGCACCGCCAGCTCCTTCTGCCGGCTCACACTGCGGGCGAGCACCAGGTTGGCCACGTTGACGCACGCCATCAGCAGGATGACGCCGACGCCCGCGGCCAGCACCAGCAGTGCCGGCCGCACCGCTCCCACCACCTGCTCGTGCAGCGCGGTGACGGTGGTCGTCCAGCCCTTGTTGGTCTCCGGGTACGCCTGTTCGAGGCGTGACGCGATGGCGGCCACCCCGGCTCGCGCTTGCTCCACGCCGACGCCGGGTTTCAGCCGGCCGACGGCGCCGAGGTAGTGCACGTTGCGGACGAAGCGTCCGGAGGCATCGACCATCCGCGGACCGGTCAGCAGCATGGTGACCCAGGCATCGACGTCGATCGAGCGCGTGAAGCCCGTAGGGCCGAGCATGCCTCTGTACGGGAACGAGAAGTCCGGCGGCATGACGCCAACGATCGTGGCTGGCTGCCCATCGAGCGTCACCTGACGATTGATCACGGCCGGGTCCCCGCCAAAGCGCCGCTGCCAGTAGCCGTGGCTGATGACGATGTCGCCGTCAGCATCGCCTTCCCTCAGCGCGCGGCCGAGCATCGCGGTCCGGCCCAGGAGCGTGAACATCCCGGGGCTCACGTAGGAGGTCACCGAGATCTCGGGCGGCCCATCGAGGACGATCTGGGTATTGGTGACGAACGAGAAATACCCTTCGAGAGTGGCAAACGAACGGGCCTCGTCGCGCAGGTCCACGAAGTTCGCGGGCGAGATGGGATTCTCCGGGCGGTTCTCCGCGGTGTTGTGGCTCCAGATGGTGACCAGGCGGTCCGGGTCGTCGTAGGGGAGCGGCTTGAGCAGCACGCCCTGGACCACGGTGAAGATCGCGCTGTTGGCGCCGATGCCCAGCGCCAGGGCACCGACGGCGAGCACGGTATAGAGCGGGGCCTGGATCGCCTGGCGGATGGTGTAGCGGACGTCGGCGCGAACACTGTCCCAGAACATCGCGTGCCTCCCTGAAGGCTCGTAGAGGTGCGGTTGATGATTTGGCCAGAACGACCAGCGGGCCACGGCTCCCACTCGCTCGTTCAAGCCCTCCCTGATCAGCGTCACGAGCATGCCGGCCGTCATGCGGTGCCCCGCGGCGCGGCGGAAGTCGTCGCGCATCTCGTCGCCGAACCTGCGGCGAAACGCACGCGGGTAGGCGAGCAGAGCCAGGCCGAACATCCACTCGGCGAGCCAAGGGCGGCGCGAGGGTTTCACGCGTCGACCTCGCTCAGCAGCCTTCGGGCCCGGGCGGCGGCCAGCTGACTCTCGAGCCGAGCGGTTTCAGCTCGCGCGACAGCCACGCCCCGGGCCGTCAGCCCGTAGTAGCGCCGCCGCTCGTCCTCCTTCGCTTGTTCGGCAGGCGCGGCCAGTTCCTCGATGAGTTGCTGCTCGAGGAGGCGCGCCAGGACGCGGTAGAGCGTGCCGGCGTGCAGCGACACGGCGCCACTCGATCGCGCCTCGACCTCCTGCAGGATGCTGTAGCCATGTCGGCTCCCGTCGGCCAGGGCGAGGAGAACCTCGAAGGCGACAGGGGTGAGTGGGAGATAGGTTTCGGCTCGGAATCGGTCCATAGGTGCGTTGCGACTATACGCTCAACGCACATAGACGGCCAGCGTAGACAAAAGGTTGCCAGCGGGCTTGACCGAAACGGCTGGCTAGAAGTAATCTTTCATCCGGATATACGGATGAATGCAGCCGCCGCGCAGATCCTCGACCACATGGCCGCCTTGGCGGACCCAATCCGCGTCCGGATGCTGCTGCCGCTGGAGCGGCATGAGCTGACCGTGACGGAGCTCTGCGCGGTTCTGCAACTCCCGCAGTCCACCGTGAGCCGCCACTTGAAGACCCTCGCGGAGGACGGGTGGGTGACATCCAGGCGGGATGGCACGAGCCGCTTCTACGGGATGGACGTGGACGCGCTGGATCCCGGGGCTCGTCAGCTCTGGCCCGTCATCCGCGAGCAGTTCGCCGGCACGGATGGCGCCGGCCAGGACGAACGCCGGCTGCTGAGTGTCCTGAGCCGCCGGCGCGCGAAGTCGGAGGCGTTCTTCTCGTCGGCGTCGGGCCAGTGGGATCGCCTCCGAGAGGAACTGTTCGGCGAGCGCGTCCACCTGACGGCGCTGCTCTCGCTGCTGGACGACCGCATGGTGGTGGGGGATCTCGGCTGCGGCACGGGACAGATGTCCGAGGCGCTCGCCCCTCACGTGGCGCGCGTGGTGGCGGTGGACGGATCGGCGGACATGCTCCGAGCGGCACGCACGCGCCTGCAGGCGCACGACAACGTCGAGGTTCGCGAGGGCGCGCTCGAAGCGCTGCCGATGGGCGACGCCGAGCTCGACGCGGCCATCGTTTCCCTGGTGCTGCACCACCAGCCCGAGCCGGCGCGTGTGCTGGGCGAAGCCGCGCGCGTGCTGAGGCCGGGCGGTCGCGTGCTGGTGGTGGACATGCTGCCGCACGACCGCACCGAGTACCAGCAGCAGATGGGGCACGTGTGGCTGGGCTTCTCGGACGAGGCGATGAGGCGCCACCTGACGACAGCTGGCTTCGCGGCCGTGCGCATCCAGTTGCTGCCGGTGGACCCGGAGGCGCAGGGACCGGCGTTGTTCGCGGCCACCGCCCGCAAGGCCCAGTAGGTTCCGGAGACTAAAGCCCCAAACCCCAAGCCCCAAGCCCCAAGACCAACAAGGAGCAAGCGATGTCGACAGCAGTCAAGGAGATGCACGCGTTCGAGGCGGCCCGCAAGGCGGGTCGCGAGCCGTTCAAGGTCAAGGACCTTTCGCTGGCCGAGTTCGGCCGCAACGAGATCCGGCTGGCCGAGCACGAGATGCCGGGGCTGATGGCGCTCCGCAAGCAGTATGCCGGGCAAAGACCCCTGGCCGGCGCGAAGATCATGGGCTCGCTGCACATGACGGTGCAGACGGCCGTTCTCATCGAGACGCTCACCGAGCTCGGCGCCGACGTGCGGTGGGTGAGCTGCAACATCTTCTCGACACAGGATCACGCGGCCGCGGCTGTCGTGGTCGGCCGTCCGGAAACCGGTGGGACGGTGGAGAGCCCGACGGGCACGCCCGTGTTCGCCTGGAAGGGCGAGACGCTGCCGGAGTACTGGTGGTGCACGGTGGAGGCCCTGAAGTGGCCGGACGGCTCCGGCCCGACGCTCATCGTGGACGACGGCGGCGACGCGAC
>JBFWQE010000260.1:0-5034 GCA_050249615.1 Vicinamibacterales bacterium | reverse complement strand
GCCTGGCCCGCGACGGCGCCCAGGTGCGCGTGCTCGTCGCGTACGGGCCCTACTGGTTCCCGTGGTACATGCGCCGCCTGGCCGAGCGCCCGGCGAACGTGTGGTTCGTGGCGAAGAACCTGTTGGTGAGGTCTTGAGGTCTTGGGGCTTGGGGCTTGGGACTTGGGACTTGGGGCTTGGGGACAGAACCCGAGAACCCGAGAACCGAGAACCTGAGAACCCGAGAACCGAGAACCCGAGAACCCGAGAACCTCAGAACCTCTTGATCTTCTCTATCTTCCCGTCCCGCTCGTCGTGGATGCGCTGGACGTCGCGGCGGTGTTCGGCCTCCAGCTTGGCGCGCGCCTCGGGATCCCACGTCTGCGCCAGCGTCGCCTTGAACATGATGTCCTCCTGCGCCAGCTTGGCGGCCGCGGCCTGCCGCACCTCCGCGATGCGGGCCTTCTGCTCGTCGGTCAGCGCCTGCCCGGAGACGCCGGCTTCGGCGTCCTTCTGGCGGAGCCGCGCCATCGCGATCTCCAGCGCGCTCTTCGGGGCGTCGTCACTCATGGAGGGATCATACGGCAGGTGGAGTCGGCAGACGGCGCGTGGCTATGATTGAGCCATGAGCTCCGTGCGCGTGATCGACGATGGCGACGTGTATCAGCTGATTGGCGAGGACGGCTTCCGCCGGCTCGTCGCGGCGTTCTACCGCCAGGTGCCGGGCGACGACATCCTCGCGCCGATGTATCCGAAGGACGACCTCGCCGGCGCGGAGGAGCGGCTCCGCGACTTCCTCATCGGCCGCTTCGGCGGGCCGCCCACCTACATGGAAAAGCGGGGGCATCCGCGCCTGCGCATGCGTCACGCGCCCTTCCGCCTGGACGAGCCGGCGCGCAACCGCTGGGTGCAGCTCATGGACCGCGCGCTCGACGAGACGCAGCTGCCGGCCGAGGCCGAAGCCGTGCTGCGGCCGTTCTTCCACCAGGTGGCGACGTTCCTGAGAAACGCCTAGCACGGAGGCTCGAAGCACGAGCGTTCACAGCACGGAGTTCGAAGCACGGGTGTTCGCAGCACGAAGGTTCGCGCTGCTCTGATACTCTGGACCGATGAGAGGCGTTCGCGTGCGACTGGTGTCCGAGTCGGGGCTCGAAACCGAGATCCAGGTGGGGGACCACGTCACCAGGTGCGACGAGCCGGCCGACAAGGGCGGGACCGACACGGGCCCGACGCCGCAGGAGACGCTGCTGGCCGCGCTTGGTGCGTGTGAGACCATCACGCTCCGGATGTACGCCTCGCGCAAGGGGTGGGCGCTCCGCGACGCGAAGGTCCACCTGACGGCCTCGTTCGTCGATGGGGTCTACGTGATCAAGCGCCAGCTCACGCTCGAAGGTGACCTGGACGAGGAGCAGCGGGCGCGCCTGCACGAGATCGCGAACCGCTGTCCCGTGCAGCGGGCCATCACCGGCGAAGTGCGGATCGAGGACGTCTGACCGCGCGTCAGGGCGCTACCGGCAACGCTCCCCGGCATGGTTGACATGGCAGCCCTTGCAGGGTTCAGCTGGCCGCCGTGATGACTCGCTCGCCCACGTCTGCGGTGCTTCTCGCGCTGCTCCTGCTGGTCCCGGCGGCGGGCCGGGCTCAGGCGCCGCCCCCGGGCCAACAGCCAGCGCGCCAGGCACCTCCACCAGCCCAGCAGCCTCCTGATGCCGGTGAGGAAGAGGGCGAGGAGCCGGAGGCGCTCGAGGTGGAGGAGACGGTGATCGTCACCGCCACCAGGTCCGACCGGCGGCTCCAGGACGAGCCGCTCCGCGTGGAGGTCATCGGCCGCGAGGAGATTGAAGAGAAGGCGCTGATGACGCCCGGCAGCGTGGCGATGCTGCTCGCAGAGACCACTGGCCTGCGGGTGCAGACTACGGCCCCCTCCATCGGTGCAGCCAACGTGCGCATCCAGGGGCTTCGCGGGCGGTACTCGCAGCTGCTGGCCGACGGCCTGCCGCTCTACGGCGCCGCCGGCGACTCGTTCAGCCTGCTCCAGGTGCCGCCGCTCGACCTCGGCCAGGTGGAGATCATCAAGGGCGCGGCCTCGGCCTTGTATGGATCGTCTGCCCTTGGCGGCGTCATCAACCTGGTGTCGCGCCGGCCCGGCGAGACCTCCACGCAGGCGCTCGTCAACGTGACGTCCCAGACCGGGCGCGATGCCACGGTGTTTGCCGGGGCGGCGCCGCGCGCCGGCTGGTCGTGGACGCTGCTTGGCGGCTACCACGGCCAGGAGCGGCAGGACCTGGACGACGACGGCTGGGCGGACCTGCCGGCCTACGATCGCGGCGTGGCGCGCCCGCGCGTCTTCTTCGACAACGGGCGCGGCCGGTCGCTCTTCCTCACCGGCGGGTTCATCGCCGAGGACCGCGATGGCGGCACCGCGCCCGGCGGGTTCGCGCCGGACGGCAGTCCCTTCCGCGAGGCGCTCGACACGCGCCGCGGCGATGCCGGGGCGGCCTGGCGCGCACTCGTCGGCGAGCGGCTGCTCAGCATCCGCGGGTCATTCTCGCGGCTCAACCAGACCCGGCACTTCGGCGCCGTGACGGAGCGGACGTCCCGCGACACGTGGTTTGGCGAAACGTCGCTCACCGGGACGCGCGGTGCGCACACCTGGGTCGTGGGCGCGGCCGTGTCGCAGGATCGCCTGGAGCATCGCGACCTGCCAGGTTTTTCCTATCGATTCACCGCACCCGGCGTCTTCGCCCAGGACGAGATGGTGCTGAACGACCGGGCGACGGTGGCGGCGGGCGTGCGCGTGGACGCGCACTCCGAGTACGGCGCGCTGGTCAGCCCGCGCGTCTCGCTGCTGGCGCGCCCCGCGAGCCGCTGGACGCTGCGCGTGTCGGCCGGGGGCGGCGCCTACGCGCCGACGCCCTTCACGGAGGAGACGGACGAGACCGGCCTCGCGCGCCTCGACCTGATCCGGGACCTCGAGGCGGAGCGGGCGATGTCCGGTTCCGCGGACGTGTCGTGGGCGGGCGGCGCCGTGGAGGTGACCGGCACGTTCTTCGCGTCTCGCGTCCTGAGCCCCATGCAACTCATCGACGTGTCGGACGTGCGCGTGGCGCTCAGGAACGCCGACGGCTCGACCGAGACCTGGGGCACCGAACTGTCGGCGCGCTATCGCCGGCGCCGCTGGCTGGCGATGGCTGGCCACGCCTTCACCTCGGCCCGCGAAGACGACCCCGACACCGGCGTGCGCCGGTCCGTACCGTTGACGCCACGCCACGTGGCGTCGTTCAACGCGATGTGGGAAGACGAGGACGTGGGTCGCGCCGGCTTCGAGCTGTACGTCACCGGCCGGCAGCCGCTGGAGGACAACCCCTACCGCGCGCGGAGCCGGGCCTACGTGCTCTTCGGCTTCCTGTTCGAGCGCGCCCTTGGCCCGCTGCGCGCGTTCGTCAACCTGGAGAACGTGGGCAACGTGCGCCAGACGCGGACCGATCCGCTGGTCCGCCCGGCGCGCCTGCCCGACGGCCGCTGGACGGTTGATGCCTGGGCGCCGCTGGAGGGGTTTGTCGTCAACGCGGGGGTACGGGTGAGACTGGGACGCTGATGGCGGACGCCGAGTTCGATGACGCGGATTATGCAGGGCCGCAGATTACGCAGATTACGCAGATTACGCAGATGGTCTGGGCAAGCGGACACAGGCAGACATAGTGAGGGCCAGGTGCGACGCCTGGGTGTCAACGCTCTCGGGGTTGGCGACGGGCCGGCCGCCAGGGGGCCTGCCGCCAGGGGGCGCGCGACGCGCGTCGGCCCCGCCCGACAACTCCCCGGACAGCTGTGATCCGCCCGATTTCCCTCATCTGCGTCCTCTGCGGCACCTGCGCCTTCCGCGTCCTCTGCGACTTCTGCGCCATCTGCGGCTTCTGTGCCATCTGCGGCTTCTGTGCCATCTGCGCCATCTGTGTTCCATCCACGTCCCATCTGTTTACATCCCCGTTCGTCTTCGCTATGGTTAGCGCCGTCGCTCTTTGCAGTTCATCCGTCTCCGGAGGCATTGATGCAGGTCATTCCGGTCACGGCTGTCCACCGCGGGTTCGGCACCACGACGCGTCGTGATGCCTGGTGGGCGGCGCCTCTCGCGGTGTTCGTCGGCTTGTCGGCGTTCGTCCTGTATGCGACCTGGGCGGCTTTCCAGGGTGAGCACTACACGTACGGCCCGTATCTGTCGCCGTTCTACTCGCCCGAGATCTTCGGCGATTCCCCGCACGCGTGGTTCGGCCCGAAGCCGGCGGCGTGGCCGGGCTGGCTGCCGTTCTCGCCGGCGCTGCTCATCCTGCCGTTTCCGGGGCTGTTCCGCTTCACCTGCTACTACTACCGGGGCGCCTACTACAAGGCGTTCTGGGCCGACCCGCCGTCCTGCGCTGTCGGCGAGCCTCGCAAGAGCTACTGGGGCGAACACTCGTTCCCCCTCATCCTCCAGAACGTCCACCGCTTCTTCATGTGGGTGGCCATCGTCTTCATCGCGTTTCTCGGCTACGACGTCTGGCTGGCGCTGTGGTTCACGGATCCGGCCACCGGCGGTCGCGAGTTCGGCATCGGCCTGGGGACGCTCCTCCTCGCGCTGAACGTCGTGCTGCTCGCCAGCTACACCTGGGGGTGCCACGTCCTGCGGCACGTCGTGGGCGGGCGGATGGACGAAGTGTCCAAGTCGCCGGTGTGCGACATGGCCTACGCCTGTGTCTCCGGGCTGAACGGGCGGCACCAGCTGTTCGCCTGGCTCAGCCTCTTCAGCGTCATGTCCTCCGACCTCTACGTCCGCCTCTGTTCCATGGGGGTGCTCACCGATCCGAGGATCCTGTAGATGCCCGCCGCGCACTCGTACGCCTACGACGTGCTCATCGTCGGAGCCGGCGGTGCCGGCCTGCGCGCCGCCATCGAGGCGGCGCACTCCGGTGTCACGGTGGGCCTCATCTGCAAGTCGCTGCTCGGCAAGGCGCACACGGTGATGGCCGAGGGCGGGATGGCGGCCGCGCTGGCCAACGTGGACGATCGGGACAACTGGAA
>JBFWQE010000259.1:0-5159 GCA_050249615.1 Vicinamibacterales bacterium | reverse complement strand
GTGGGCGGGACGGCGTTGAGCGTCACGGCACCGCCCGGCACCTACTACGTGCGCGTGCGCCCACGCAACGCGTGCGGCTCGGGCGCCTTCAGCAACGAGGTGCAGCTGAGCGTGCCCTAGCACGCGCCTGTCCATTGGCGATTGGCGATTGACGATCGGGCGATCCATCGGGCGATCGGAGGATTGAGGCATTGGGACATTCGGGATTGGGGCATTGGAGCATTGGGCATTGGGGCATTGGGCATTGGGGCATTGGGTGATTCAGTGATCGGTGATTCGTCGCTGCTCACTCGGTCACCCGCACCGGGACCGCCCGGCCGATCGTGTCTGCTGGAATTCGCCAATCGTTCAATCGGATCAATCGCCCAATCCGAATCCGACAAATGCGGCAATCGCCAATCGCCCAATGAATCGCCCGATCGTCAATTGGCAATCGCCAATGGACGCCCCGGCCACGGCGCCACCCGTTACCAGCCGATAGCGAGCCCGTCCTTTCGGAGGTCGGAGCCGCCCATCAGTACGCCGGTTTTCGGGTCGATGAGGATGCCCTGGAAGCCACCCATCGCGCCGCGGCCGTCCGTGAGGGTGTGCCCGCGCGCCTCCAGCGCCCGGCGTACCTCGGCGCCGATGCCGGCCTCGACCGCCAGACTGTCGCCCGTGTGACGCACGCGCGCGGCCTCGCCCGCCTGCTGGATGCCCATCCCGAAGTCCACCAGGTTCACCACGACCTGCACGTGGGCCTGCGCCTGGTTGTCGCCGCCCATCACGCCGAACGACACCCAGGGGCGGCCCTGCTTCAGGATCATCGCGGGCACGAGCGTGTGCAGCGGGCGCTTGTGCGGCGCGATCCGGTTCGGGTGGCCGGGCGCCAGGGTGAAGCCCGCGCCGCGGTTGTGCAGCGTGATGCCCGTCTCGCCGGCGACGAAGCCCGCGCCGAACGAGGAGAAGAGCGACTGGATGAACGACACGACGTTGCCCTGCCCGTCGGCGGCAGTGAGATAGATGGTGTCGCCGAGATCACGGCCCGCGAAGTCGAGCTGTGACGAAGGGCCATCCGGCGTGCCGGCCGCGTAGGCGCCCGCCTTCTGCATCTTGATCTCGGGACGCCGTCGGGCGGCGTAGTCCTTGGACACCAGCATGGCCAGGATGCCCTTCGGCATCGCGTCGCGGTCCGCGAGGTACGCCGCGCGATCCGCGAACGCCAGCTTCTTCGCCTCGCTCAGCAGGTGCAGGTAGTCGGCCGAGTTGTGGCCCATCGCCTTTACGTCGAAGCCTTCCATCAGGTTCAGCATCTCGAGGGCGACGAAGCCCTGCGTGCTGGGCGGCATCTCGAGAACGTCGTGTCCGCGGTAGCTCGTGCGGAGCGGCTCCACCCAGTCGGCCCGGTGATCGGCGAAGTCGCGCATCTCGAGCAGGCCGTCGCGTGCCTTCATGTCGGCGACGATGGCCTGGGCGAGGGCGCCCGTGTAGAAGGCGTCGCGCCCGTCCTTCGCGATGAGCTCGAGGCTCCTTGCAAGGCCGGGGTTCGCGAAGATCTCGCCCTCACGGGGCGCCTTGCCGCCGGGCAGGAACGTCCTGGCCGCGGCGGGATCCTTCGACAGCCGCTCGGCGGCATCGCCCCACTGATCCGCCATGATCTCCTGCACCGGGAACCCGTCACGCGCGTAGGCGATGGCCGGCTGTAGCGCCCTCGACAGGGGAATGGTGCCGAATCGCGCGAGCAACTGGTGCCACCCCTCGACGACGCCGGGGACGTCCACCGTGAGCGGGCCATCCCCGGGCATCTGCGTCAGCCCGCGCCGGGCAAACTCCTCAGGCGTCGCGCGGTAGGCGGAGCGGCCGCTCGAATCGAGGCCGTACACCTGCCCGGTCTTCGCATCGTGGACGAGCGCGAAGAGGTCGCCGCCGATGCCGTTCATGGAGGGCTCGACGACGGCCAGCACCGCGGCGGCGGTGACGGCGGCGTCGATGGCGTTGCCGCCCTCCTGCAGCACCCGCAGCCCCGCTGCGGAGGCAAGCCCCTGGCTGGTGGCGATCATCCCGTGCCGGCCCACCGCGGCCGAGCGCGTGGCGAGGATGTTGCCAGACGGGCGATCGCCCGGGCGGATGGGCTGCTGTGCCGCGGATGTGGTCATGATGAGCGCTGCTCCCGAGAGCCCGAGGAGGACTCGTCTCATGGTGGGCCTCCGTGCTGGCCGCGATTGTAGCGGACCTGCGCGCGGGGTTGGATAGAATCGCCCCATGCGGTGGTGGTGCACCTGCGCAACCCTCCTGGCGGCACTGGCTGCCGCCGCGCCGCTTCGTGCCCAGCCGGACGAGGGTGACGCGCTTGTCCGGGCGCTCGTTTCGGCCCTCCGCCCCGCCCTGCCATTTCCGGAGGCCGGTCCCGATGGGATCCCGGCCACGGGCGGGGCCGACCCGGTGTGGGTGGTGCGGTGGCCCGAGGCCGGCGATGGGCACGTGGAAGTCCTGGCCAACCCGCTGAACGCGGAGAACCGCAAGCGCGCGCTGGCGGCAGAGGAAGAGATCCAGAAGGCCGCCATGCGGTCGCAGCGCCGCTCGCAGGGGGACTACGAGCGGGCGCTCAGCGACTTCGAGCGCACCGGCCGCGTCTCGGGCATTCGCGAGATCTCACTCGACGATGACGGCCTGGCGGGCGAGCGGTACGACGCCGAGAGCCATCTCCTCGTATCGGTCGCGCCGCTCGACGGCGACCTCTCGTTCAGCGTGGCCACGGGAGTGTTGCCCGAACTGGTTGCCGGTATCGCCGGACCCGCGGCGGTCATTCACGTGCCCGCGAACGTCTTCGAGATGCGGGCCGAGCCTGGCGAGCCGGCCGAGGAGCACTATTGTTCCGAGCAGGCCTGGCTTGTATTCGGAGCCTCCGGGTCCGCCACGATTGCGCCCCGCGACCATTCGCCGCACGTGGACGTGACCGTCCCGGTTGCGGCCCCTCCGGCGGGACGACGGGGCGTGGTGGTCTCGCTCAGCGGCAACCCGCTGCTGGTCGATCAGGCGCTGCGCAGGGCCGACTGGCCAGCCCTGCGCGCCGCGCTCGGGGACTGACGCCGTTCGTCCCAGCCTCGACGGTCCCCGGTTCTCTTCGCTGATGCCTTCGTGATCGTCGTGATTCTCCCGTTCCCGTGAACGGAACGGAACAGGCCAGGTGCGGGCCACGTCCAACCTTCTGGAGGGAAGTGATGTTCCGTATCTACGAGTTGAATTTCTCCGCCACTGCCGAAGCCGTCGTGGGAGCGCTCCTCGCGATCACGCTGATGGCGATGATGTTTGTGTGAGGCCTACGAGCGGTCGGCGGCCGCCAGATAGCTCCTCCGCGCGCGGACCGTCATCCCCGGACGGTTCACGCGCACCTCGAGCTTGTGCACCTTCCCATCCAGCGCCGCCGGCGCGAACCCGATCAGGTACTGGCTCCGTAGCTCCTGCGCGACACGGCTGAACGTCGGCGCGAGCTCCGCAGTCTGCTTCAGCTCGAAGTAGCCGCCACCGGTTTCCTCAGAGATCTTGCGCAGGTCGCGCGTCGGCCGCGACCGCACCACGCGCACACCGTTGAAGTACTCCGACTCGAGGCCAATCGAGTAGACCATCACCTCTTCGTCGCGCGCCCGGTCCATCACGGTGTTGAACCGGACGCGGCTCGCGGTGTCCTCGCCGTCGGTGAACACGAGGATGACGCGGCGGCCGTCGATGTCCTCCAGTGCGTCGAGGCTGGCGGCGATGGCGTCGTTCAGCCGGGTCGGGTTGCCGAAGTAGAGGTCGTCCAGCGCGGCAATCAGCGCGTCGCGATCGTTAGTGAACTCACCGCTCAGCTGGATCTTGTCGTTGAAGGCGCCCACCTGCGCGCGGTCCACGGGCAGGAGCCGGAGCAGGAACTGCTCGGCCGCGCGGTTCAGCAGCTTCAGGTTCGCCGTCATGCTGGCGCTGGTGTCCAGCATCACGACCGCGGTGAACGGCTGCGGCTCGCTGGAGAAGAGCGCGATCTCGGCGGGCTTGCCGTTGTCGAGCACCGAGAAGTTCGACTGCTCGAGGTCCGGCACCAGGCGGCCCCCGGCGTCGAGCACTGTGGCGTAGATCGGCACCGTGCGGACGGCCGAGCGGAACACCGGTTGATCCTGTCCGGCTGGCGCGGCGGCAAGGGCCACCCCGGCCAGGGCCGCCATGAGCACGGGACCGAGCGCCGAGACTCTCATGGATCCCATCTTATTACCTGTCCGCGACCGGCGTAGGATCGTTCGCATGGACCCCGAGCCCGGCCTGTGCGCGCGCTGTCGGCACTGCCAGATCATCGAGACCGCGCGGTCGCGCTTCTACCTGTGTCGGCGCTCCTTCACGGATCCGCACTATCGCAAGTACCCCGTCCTGCCGGTGCGCGTGTGCCAGGGGCACGAGGCGGGCGATCCGACGGGATCGCGACGGGAGTAGGGAGGAGATCGCGTCGGGAGGGAATTACGCCGGGAGGGAGAGCACGCCGGGAGAGGATCGGACCGGGACCGCTCCGCTCCCGTCGCAATTCCCCTCCCGCCGCCGTTCGGGCCCGGCACGGTTCTGGGATATCCTCGTTCGATGCACATCGCACGTTTGAGGGCGATTGCCGTGCTGGCGGCCTCGGTGGCCGTGGGCTGCGGCAACTCGCCGACCGCCGCGCAGGCGCCGGCGGCATCGTCCATCCAGGCGCCCGCGCAGGGGGGGGCCGATCCCGTGGTGGCCGAGGTCGGCGATCGCCGGATCACGCTGAGTGAAGTGGACGCCAAGTGGCAGGAGTTCGACGCCGCCGAGCGCGCCCGCGTCACGCAGCTGCTCTACCAGAACCGCCGCAACCTGCTCGACGTCATGGTGGGCGACCTGCTGATTGCCGAGGCGGCGAAGGCCGCCCGCACCACGCCGGACGAGTACCTGGAGCGGGAGTTGAAGCGCCGCGCGCAGCCGGTGAGCGAGGCCGAGGTGCAGCGGTTCTACGAGGAGAACAAGGAACGCGCGCAGGGCCGCACGCTCGAGCAGCTTCGCGGGCCCATCTCCGACTTCCTGCAGAGCCAGAAGCAGCTGCAGGCGCGCGCGCAGCTGGTGGACGAGCTGAGGGGCAAGGCCGGCAACGTGCGCGTGCTGCTCGACCCGCCGCGCGTGCAGGTAGCGGTCTCGCCGGA
>JBFWQE010000258.1:0-5200 GCA_050249615.1 Vicinamibacterales bacterium | reverse complement strand
GCATCGACGCCGCGATGGCTCTCTCATCGACGTCGAGATCAGCTCTCACGTCGTCGAGTGTTTCGGGCGCCGGGCCGAAGTCGTCCTGGCCCACGACGTCACCGCCCGGCTGAGCGCCGAACGGGCGTTGAAGCGACTGAACCGTCTGTACGCGATGCTGTCGCAGACCAACCAGCTGCTCGTCCGCGCAACCGACCGGCAGGCGCTCTTCAGCGGTATCTGCCAGATTGCCGTGCACCACGGGGGGTTCCGCTTCGCCGTCATGGAGCTGTTCGACACGGCTCAGGCCCCGCACATCGCGGCCTCGGCCGGCGAGGCGAGCGGCATGGAAACCCTCGCGCGGAGTCTCTACGCGGCCGAAGGCCTTGGCGCCTTTCGAGCCTGGGAGCCGCGCCCTTTCGCACGCACCGTCGTCAACGACCTCTTCACGGAGCCGACGGCCGAAGCCTGGCGGGATACGGCGGTCCGGGTTGGCGTGCGAACCATGGCCAGGTTCCCTGTCAGGGCCGGTGGGCGGATCATCGGCGCGCTCGCCCTGTTCGGCGCCGAGGCCGGCTTCTTCGGGGACGACGAGCTGAGAACGCTCGACGAGGTGATCGCCGATCTCTCCTTCGGGCTGGACGTGCTCGAACGGAACCGGCTGCTGCAGGTGGCCACCCAGGTGGTGGATGCGAGCCCTGTCGTGCTCTTCCGCTGGCGACCGGAGCCGGGCTGGCCCGTGGAGTTCGTGTCGGCCAATGTTGCCCGCTGGGGCTACACACCCGAGAGCTTCACCTCCGGCGATCGGCCGTTCAGCAGCATCGTCCATCCTGATGAACGCGCCCGCGTCGGCGAAGAGGCGAACCGGTTTGCGCGGGAGGGCCGGGGTGAGTTCGTCCAAACCTACCGCATCCTCACGTCGACGGGCGACGTGCGCTGGATCGAGGACAGTACGGCCGTGGAACGCGATCGGGACGGCCGTATCGTGCGTCTCCAGGGGACCGTGACCGACGTCACCGAGCGCCGGGTGGCCGAGCTGGCGCTGGCCACGACCGATCGGCGCTTTCGCGCCACCATCGAGCAGGCCGCGGTGGGCATCGCCCACGTGTCGATGGACGGACAGCTGCTCGACGTGAATCGCCGCTTCTGCGAGATCGTCGGCTGCTCGCGGGAGGAGTGGCTGGGGGACGATGTGCGCGCCCTCTTGAGCGACGGTGGCGTCGAGTTCGACCTCGACGAGGCTCGCTCGGCCCTCGATGGCCGGGTGGCATCGCACTCATGCGAGGTGCGCCACTTCCGCAGGGATGGCGGGGGCCGATGGGCCCACATCACCGTGGCGCTTGTCAGAGACGACGAGGGCCGACCGGACTACCTCGTCTTCGTGGTCGAGGACATCACCGCGCGCAAACACGCCGAGGAGGAGCTTCGCAAGTTGTCACGTGCCGTCGAGCAGGCCTCCGAGAGCATCGTCATCACCGATGCCACGGGCGCCATCGAGTACGTCAATGACAGCCTCGTCCAGGTGTCTGGGTACCCGCGCGCAGAGCTGATCGGACGCAACCCGCGCATTCTCCAATCGGGCCGCACCCCCCGCGCCACCTACGAGGCGATGTGGGCAGCGCTCCGCGCCGGCCGGCGCTGGACGGGCGAGTTCCACAACCGGCGCAAGGATGGCGGCGAGTACACCGAGGCCGTGAGCATCAGCCCCGTGCGGGACGCCGATGGTCGGGTGACGCACTATGTGGCGGTGAAGGAGGATGTCACCGAGAAGCGCCACACGGAGCTGGAGCTCGAACGCCATCGCCACGAACTCGAGGAGCTGGTGACAGAGCGCACCACCCAGTTCGAGGACGCGCGTCGGCAGGCCGAGGCCGCCAACGAGGCAAAGAGCGCGTTTCTGGCCAACATGAGTCATGAGATCCGGACGCCGATGAACGGCGTGCTCGGCATGCTCGAGCTCCTCGCGAGGACCCGAATGACCCGCGATCAGAGGGAGATGCTCCGCACGGCCCGCGATTCGGGACGCACGCTGCTCGGGATCATCGACGACATCCTGGATTTCTCGAAGATCGAGGCTGGCCGGCTCGAGATCGAGTCGGTTCCGACGACGATGGCCGAGATCGTCGAAAGCCTGTGTGACTCCCTGGTGCCTGTCGCCAGCCGGAAAAGCGTTGATCTCAGCGTGTTCGTCGCGCCCGAGATCCCGCGCCGCCTTCTCGTCGATCCGCTGCGTCTCCGCCAGGTGCTCCTCAACCTCATCAGCAACGCCATCAAGTTCTCGGGCGGACGGACCGACAGCCGCGGGCGTGTGGCGCTCAGGGTGACCATTGCGCGGGCCGACCCGCTCGTGCTCGAGTTCACGGTGACCGACAATGGCATCGGGATGTCCACCGAGGTCATGGGACGCCTGTTCACGCCCTTCACACAGGCCGAGGTTTCGACCACACGTCGATACGGGGGAACGGGGCTTGGTCTGACGATCTGCAAGAGGCTCGTCGATCTCATGGACGGCCGCATCGCCGTGTGGAGCGAGGTTGGCGTCGGTTCGCGATTTACCGTCACCTTGCCCTGCGAGGTGACCGACCCGGCGCCCCTTCCCCCCGGCATCGATCTCTCCGGCTTACGCTGCATCGTTGTCGCGACTCCTGTCCTCGACGTCGAAGGCGTGTGCGCCTACCTGAGCTATGCCGGTGCGGAGATCCGACAGGCCACCAGCGTCGCGGAGGCCATGTCCATGGCTGGAGGCGCCGCACCGCCTGTCGTCATCGTTCGCCACGCCGACGGTCCGGCTCCTGAAGGCGGTGAGGCGCGGCCCGACTCGACCGAAATCCGGTGGCTGGTGCTGGGCCGTGGGCGCAGCCGGCGTGCCAGGATTGAGTGGCCCGACGTGGCGACACTCGATGGCACGGCCCTGCGCCGCGAGGCACTGGTCAGGGCCGTGGCCGTCGCGGCCGGGCGCGCCTCCCCGGAGCCGGTTCCGGATGTCGATCCTACAGATGAGAGTGGGAGCGTGAAGGCCGGCCATGCCAGCGGCAGACCGACGGACCTCATCCTCGTTGCCGAAGACGACGAGGTCAGCCAGAACGTGATTCGCCGGCAGCTGCAGATGCTGGGGCGTCCGGCGGAGTTCGCCCAGAATGGTGCCGTGGCGCTCAGCATGTGGCGGGAGGGGCACTTTGCCCTGCTGCTCACGGATCTGCACATGCCCGCGAAGGACGGCTATGCCCTCGCCGAGACGATCCGGCGGGAGGAAGTGGGGCTCGCGGGTGCCCGCCCGTTGGCCAGGATGCCGATCATCGCCTTGACCGCCAACGCCCTCCGGGGTGAGGCCGACCGGGCACGCGCCGCCGGGATGGACGACTACTTGACCAAGCCGTTGCCGCTGATGCTACTGAGGGATGCGCTCGATCGGTGGTTGTCCCCGTCCAGCCTGGCGACCAGCATCCCTCGCGCTGCCGGGGCACTCTCGCCGCGCGAGGCGCCCGCGCTCTCCGTCGCCGTCATGCGTGACTTGCTGGGAGGCGACGAGCCAGGAGTCCGCGACCTGTTGTCCGTCTTCAGGAATGGTGCCACCACGATGTACGAGGAGCTGCGGGGGGCCTGCGAAAGCGGTCACTCGCAGCGCGCGGCGTCGATCGCGCACAGGCTCAAGACCTCAGCTCGTGCCGCCGGGGCAGTCGCGTTGGCGGACCTGTGCGCCGCCATCGAGCAGGCTGGAAAAGCCGGTGACCAGGCGGCCGTGGTGGCTCGCCTCCCGGCGTTCGCGGACGAGTTGCGGCGGGTGGAAGCGGCCATCGATCTCTACCTTGCCGGCGGAGGAGGGTGAGCGCCGATGCGGGTTCTGATCGTCGACGACGACGCCTTCGCGCAGAACCTGCTGCTGAGGCAATTGACGGCGCTCGGTGTCGCCGATGCTTCGGTCGCCTCAGACGGTCCGCAAGCCCTCGAGCTCATCGCAAACCAGGCAGTGGCCTTCGACACCCTGCTGGTCGACCTCAACATGCCCCAGATGGACGGCGTCGAATTCCTCAGGCACCTGAAGCGGGCAAGGTTTCAAGGAGGACTGGTCCTCGTCAGCGGCGAGGACGAGCGCATCCTGCAGTCGGTCGGTCGGCTGGCGCGTGCGCACGGGCTGCGCCTGCTTGGCACCCTGGCCAAGCCCGTCGGGTTGCCTCAACTGCGGGAAGTCCTCGAGGGACCACCGGTGCGGGGCCGCGTCTCGGCGGATGTCGCCACGTTGACCGTCGACGAAACCGAGCTCGTCGCGGCCATTGCCGAGGGCCAGATCGTCAACGATTATCAGCCGCAGGTGAACATCGCCACCGGTGAGTTCGCCGGGGTCGAGGCACTCGCCCGTTGGCGCCATCCCCGGCGCGGGCTTGTCATGCCCGCGCACTTCATCCCCGCCGCCGAGGCCCACGGCCTGGCCGGGCAGCTTGCCTTGGCCGTTCTGTCGCGCGCGCTGCACGATGCGCGCCAGTGGAGGCGCGCGGGCCTCGATCTTCGCCTCTCGGTGAACGTGTCGGTCGACACCCTGGAAGGGCTGGCGTTCCCGGACGAGGTCGCCCGCATGGCCGTACGTGCGGGCGTCGCTGTTGAGAAACTCGTCCTCGAAGTGACGGAAAGCCAGATCACTCGCGATCCTCTCATGCTGCTGGACATCGCCAGTCGCCTTCGATTGAAGGGAATCGGCCTGTCGATTGATGATTTCGGTACTGGGTACTCGTCCCTCGTACAATTGCGAAACGTGCCGTTCGACGAGCTGAAGGTCGACGGGTCCTTCGTGCAGGGGGCCAGCGGTGATACCGGGCTCCGGGCGATCGTGGAAGCCAACGTCGGCCTTGCGCGGGGCCTCGCCATCCGGTCCGTGGCCGAGGGTGTCGAGGAGTACGACGACTGGGAGTTGCTGCGAAAGGTGGGATGTGATCTGGCGCAGGGGTACCTCATCGGCCGACCTATGCCAGCGGATCGGCTTGCGGCCTGGACTCTGGAGTGGCGAGACCGGAGGCGCGACCTGTTGCGCGATCGCGCCTGATCGTGTGTCGGGGAGTGCCCTCTGACGAGGCCCTCGTGACTTCGTGCGTCCTTCGTGTTCTTCGTGGCCTTCGTGTTCCCGTGATGGCCATCGCCGTTGCCGGCTCGGCGCCCGTGCACACGCAGCCGGACGCCGGGCCGCTGGCGACGTGGCGTGACGGCGAGATCCGCGAGGCCTACGATCAGT
>JBFWQE010000257.1:0-5210 GCA_050249615.1 Vicinamibacterales bacterium | reverse complement strand
ATCGCCTCTGGCCATCATGGGTATCCGCGCACCGAGGGCCAATCGTTGACAGCGACCTTCTCAGGTCAACGGGGTTATCGGCCTGGCTCGGCGCCGGTCCGACCGGTCACGCCATGATCGTCATGTCTCGCTGACCATCTCGTCGGGCGAGTCGCGTCTCCTTACGCGGCCTGGGCCGCGGGCGAATGAAAGTCGGTCTCTCGACACCAGACGGCCCAGATGATGCGGGCCAACTTGTTGGCGAGCGCGATGGCCGCCTTGTTGTGGCCGCGCCGATCGGCGAGGTCGGCGGCCCACTGCTGCAGCCGCGTGAGGTGGTGCTGCCGGTCACGGGCGGTTCGCTGCGCGGCGAGGAGGACGGCGCGGGCGCCATGGGTCAGGAGACAGCGCAAGTAGCCGTCGCAGGCGCACGACCACCCCGCGCGCCTGGCAGCGCCGCCCCCAATAGTGTGCGGTGCCGCAGGCTTCCATGACGACCGTTGTGCCCGAGTCGAGCCCCTCGACAAATCGCTCGAATTGCCGACGCGTCAGCCGTCGCCGGTCCACAATACGGCCGGCGCGATTGGCGAGCGCGACTTCGAAGACGTCCTTTGCCAAATCCACGGCCACCGTCGTAGCATCCATATCGGCCTCCTCCTGGCGTGGTTGCGACCCACGATCACGGCCATCATGCCGCGAAGAAACCGGGAGGAGTCCATACCATCATTGCAGCCGACGACGGCCTGGTGGATGATGACGCCGTCGCGGCTGAAGCCGCAACGTTCGGCCGACCAACTCTCGGACGATGAGGACCACCTCTCAATGACGAGACAAGACTGGCGAGCCCAGCAGTCAAGACAGCTGTTCCGGGTTGGCATGACATTGTTCTTGCTTGCACTTCTCATCGGCCTGATGGTGCCGAGGTTTGCGGTGCCGCGTCTGGGCCTGACGGTGCACCTGCTTGGCCTCATGCAGGGCATCTTCCTCACCGTCCTTGGACTCGTCTGGCCGCACCTCAACCTGACGCGCTCCTGGTCTCGAGCCGGGCTGTG
Source organism: Vicinamibacterales bacterium (assembly GCA_050249615.1). Classification (GTDB taxonomy): domain Bacteria; phylum Acidobacteriota; class Vicinamibacteria; order Vicinamibacterales; family UBA2999; genus VFZN01. The sequence continues at coordinate 4,179 of JBFWQE010000257.1, read as the reverse complement.
GCTGGCCGTCTACGGATGTCTTGCGGCCTGGACGTCCAACCTGCTTGCTGCGAACTGGGGCGGCAGCGCCATGTTGCCGGTCGCCTCGGGGCAGGCTCGTAGTTCAGCAGTACACGACGGCATCATCACGCTTGGCCTGAGAAGCAGCGCGGTCTCGCTGGTGGCGGCGACAATCCTGATTGTGTGGGGGCTGTGGCGGAGCACGGCCGAGTAAACCAGTGTGCCGTTCATCGCAGACACGGGGTCTGAGCTGGCAATCGTGCTGCCGTTTGCGACGTGGTTCGCACTCCTGCACGTGGGCACCATGCCGAACACACTCGCGAACCTGCTGAGAACCCTCGTGCTGATGAGCGCCGCGTGCTCGATCGGGGCCAGGCCCGTGTATGCCGAGTGCGTCAGGTTCGGCCCGTCTGCGTCGAACTGGCCAGGTGTCGATGTCGTCTTTGACGGCACCGTCGTGGCTCTGAGGCAGAACGGGGAGATGCAGGTTGCCCAGATGCAGGTGCACCGCGTCTTCAAGGGCCAGCTGCCGCCTCAGATTGAGATGTATCACCGACCAAACATTGAGGTCTCTGGCATCGAGGTTGCGCAGCGATACGTGCTGCCGCTCGTGCGAGCCAATCCGTCCGGCACAGGAATCATTCCGCATCGGCCGTTTCTGGAACCCAGGGACGACCGCTCAACTCGTGTGGATGACGACAGGGTGCGGCGGGGCGCTCCGCGACAGCTTGCTGCAAGACGGAACGCTCGACGGGTTCGGTCGGGGCTGGCCTCCTGCGCGTTGAATCTTGTCAATCGCTTTCCGCACCTCGAACGATCCGGCAGCGCCGCACCGCGAGATCACGCGGTGGGTCGCTCGAAAGGACGTCCGCACCGCGCGCGCGATCTTCCGCCCGTTCCCGCATGGCCGCGAGTTGGTCATGTTCTCGCGATCCGCGTCGGGCGGAACGCCCCGTAGGCCTTCTTCACGGCGATCCTCGAGAATCAACGCAATGGCCTCCGCGAGGCTGTCGCGGGCTTCGTCCTTCGTCCGGCCCTGACCGTTGACACTGTCCAGCCAAACGGCGTTTTCTATGTCGTTCGTCTCCGGTTGTCGAACCATGCTCGCGGGCGCAGCACTGGCAGGCCGGTCACAGCTACTTGTGACCGTGATTCTCGTTCAGATCGTCGTCACGCTCTGGGCCGTTTGGTGGGCGGCGAACCGACGCCCCCCTGGCCCCATCATCAACCCCTTCACCGCGTCCCCTGGCGGGTGCCGCGGGCCACGCTCGCGTCAGCGGCTCAGCGGCAGCCGGAACGCGGCCATTTCCTCGCCGTTGCGCACCAGCAGCACATCACCCACCAGCGCCGGGTGGTTCCAGGTCTTGCCCTCGAGCGCGCGGACGCGGGCGACTTCCGTGAACCTGTCCGGCGTGGCGGACACCAGCGCCAGCTCACCATCCTCGGAGAGGACGAGCAGGAGGTCCTGCTCGGGCAGCAGAAGAAGCTGGCCGTGGCCGTAGCGCCCGCCCTTCCACGCGCGCGTACCGTCCTCGAGATTGATGGCGGCGAGGATGCTGCCGTCGAATCCGTAGGCGTGGCCCTCGTGCACGACGAAGTCGTTGAAGTAGGGCTTCAGGCCGCGCGAGGTCCATCGCTCCTCGACGGTCCAGCCGGTGGGCCCGTGCGCGACCGCGACGCGGCGCAGGCCCAGCCCGCCCATGGCATCGCCCGACGCGATGAGGACGTTCCCGCCGGTGACCACCGCGGGTTGTACGATGCTGACCGCAGGCTGCCCCGAGTGCTCCCAGAGGAGCGCGCCATCGGCGGGCGCGACGCTGATGGTGCGCGCGCCCCTCAGCAGCAAGACCTGCGGGACGCCGTCGATGGTGGCGAGGTGCGGCGAGCTGTAGCCGCCGCCCCCCGCCTCACCAAGCCAGCGCGGCTGCCCGGTCGCCTCGTCGTACGCCGCGAGCCGGCCGGCCACGGCGACGATGACGAGACCGTCGAGCACGATTGGCGAGCTGGCGAGACCCCAGTCCGGAATCGGCTTGCCCGTATCGACCGCGGCATCGCGCGACCAGAGGAGGGCCCCGCTTTCGGCGTCCAGCGCGTTCACGATACCGGTGGCGCCCATCGTGTAGACGCGGCCGTCCTGCAGGGTCGGCGTCGCGCGAGGGCCGGCCCCGCCGTTGGACTCCCAGAAGCGGACCGGATCGTCGTGCCGCCACACCGGCTCGCCTGTGCTCAGCTGGTAGCACGAGACGACCTCGTGTTCTCCGCGCTGCTCCTGCGTGTAGACGAGATCCCCGCGAACGGCAAACGACGACCAGCCCGGTCCGACGGGGCGGCGCCACGCCTCGACCGGGGGGTTCCGCGACCAGTCGGTTTCGATGGGCACGCCGCGCACGACGCCGTCGCGATTGGGGCCGCGGAAGCCGGGCCAATCAGGTGCGGGCGCGTGTGCACGGGTGCTGACAGGTGCGGGCGGGTGCGGGCTGGTGCTGACAGGTGCGGGCGGGTGCGGGCGGGTGCGGGCTGGTGCGGGCGGGTGCGAACTTCTGCTGGCGGGTGCGGGCAGGTGCGAACTGGCGCCAGCGGGTACGGGCGGGTGCGGCGCCGTGCTGCTGGCTGTCGGCATTGATGGCGAGGCCAGCAGGCGCTCTTCCGGCGTCGGCGTCCATCGCCAGTGCAGGTCCGAGTCTGCGTCACCGGTGATGCCGCCGGTCCGAACGAGCGTCAGTGCACTGCCGGCCAGCGCGACGCAGGCGGCCATGGAGACGAACCTGGCCGCTCCGGAGTACCGCCGCCTGACCATCGCGGCCCAGGCGATCAGGCCCAGGGCCAGGAGAGGCGTGCCGAAGACGAGTGGCATCTGCCGCATGAAGCCGTTGGCGATGGAGGGATGCACGAACCTCCAGGCCACCGCCAGCACCCCGGCCATCACCACTACGGCGGCCACGCGTTCGGACCATGGGGCCCGGCTCAGAAGCACCCACCAAACGAGCGCCACCGCCACCCCGAGGGCGCCCCCGAGGAGCCCGAGGACACCGGTCCCTTCCACGGCGAGGGGGACCAGCACACTCGGCACGATGAGCGCGGCGGCCACCAGGCCTGGCCACAGACGGAGAGGCGCGCGGGAAGTCGAGTGGTCGATCGTCATGATGTCGTCCCGGTGTGGTGCCTCAGAAAGACGAAAACGAACTACTCAGTACGGAGTGCCTGCACGACGTCCAGGTGTGCCGCCCTCGCGGCCGGCATCAGCGACGCGACGACGGCGGCCGCGATGAGGACGCCCGCGGCGCCGAAGATGGCCACCGGGCCCGGCATCTGGAGGCCGCCGACATAGCTCGACGCCACGGCGGCGAGGGCATAGCCGCTCGCGGCGCCCACGATCACGCCCGGCAGGACAATGCTCGCGCCTTCCCGCAGCACCCCGACGAGCAGGCCCCTCGGCGTGGATCCCAGTGCCAGGCGCACGCCCAGTTCGCGCGTGCGGGCGCTCACCGAGAAGGCGAGCACGCCCGCGACGCCCACGACGGCGACCAGCAGCGCCACGACCGCGAAGCCGGCCACCACGGCGGCATTCACGCGCTCGGGCGCCAGCACCTCGGCGCGGACGTCCTCCAGCGTGGCGGCGCGCTCGACGGGCTGGTCCGGCGCGAGATCGCGGACGATTCGCGTCACCGTCGGCACGAGCGCGTACGGGTCGCCGGCCGTGCGCACGAAGATCCGCCCGGCGAAAGGCACCTGCCGGAACGGGTGGTAGATCACGAACGAGGGCGCAACCCCGACCTGCTGGTCGTTCACGTCTGCGGCCACGCCGACGATGCGGCGCGGCTGGGATCCGAAGACCGGGTCGGTCCACCACACGCGCCGGTTGAGGACGTTGCCATCCGGGAACATGCGGGCCGCGATGCTCTCGCTCACGATCGCCACCGGCTCGCGCCCCACCCGGTCATCCTCGGTGAAGTCCCGACCGGCAACGATCGGCACGCCCAGCGCGGCGAAGAAGCCGGGCGTGATGTTGCGGAAGAGCGCGTGCGGTGGTTCCTCGTCCGGCGCCGGCGCGTAGCCCTCGGCGGCGAACGAGAAAGGGCCGAAGGTGCCGATGTCGCGCCACGGCACCACGTTTCCGGCAGCCACGCGCTCGACGCCCGGGAGCGTGCCGATGCGGCGGATGGCCTCCTCGTAGAAACC
>JBFWQE010000256.1:0-5218 GCA_050249615.1 Vicinamibacterales bacterium | reverse complement strand
GCCGCAGGGGCCGGTGGGGCCGCAGGGCGATCCGGGTCCGGCGGGTCCGGTGGGGCCGGCGGGTGCGGACGGCGCGCAGGGGCCCGCGGGGCCGGCAGGGCCGGCGGGCGCGGATGGCGCGCAGGGACCACAGGGTCCGGCAGGGCCGGCGGGCGCAGACGGCGCGCAGGGTCCCGCGGGGCCGCAGGGCGAGCAGGGTCCGGCAGGGCCGCAGGGGCCGCAGGGAGATCCTGGTCCGGCGGGGCCGGTGGGGCCGGCGGGTGCAGACGGCGCGCAGGGGCCCGCGGGTCCGGCAGGGCCGGCGGGCGCGGATGGCGCGCAGGGACCACAGGGTCCGGCAGGGCCGGCGGGCGCAGACGGCGCGCAGGGGCCCGCGGGTCCGGCAGGGCCGCAGGGGCCGGCGGGGCCGCAGGGCGCTCCGGGTCCGGTGGGGCCGGCGGGTGCGGATGGCGCGCAGGGGCCCGCGGGTCCGGCAGGGCCGGCGGGCGCGGATGGCGCGCAGGGGCCTGCGGGTCCGGCAGGTGCAGACGGCGCGCAGGGTCCCGCGGGGCCGCAGGGCGAGCAGGGCCCGGCAGGTCCGGCAGGGCCCGCAGGGCCGATGGGTCCCCAAGGAGTGCAAGGGACCCCCGGTGTGAGCGGCTACGAGCAGATTGTGGTGGCCAGTCCCAACAACAACGTGACCGCGAAGACGATCACGGCGTCATGCCCGGCCGGCAAGGCCGTCCTGGGTGGCGGCTTCGTGGCGAGCGGGGTCACCACCACCGCGGTGCTGGCCAACGGCCCTTCGAGCGCCACCGCCTGGACCGTGACGGTCCGCGAGAACCAGGCTGGCGCGCCGACGTGGACCCTCACGGTCACGGCTTCGTGCGTGACCGCCCTGCCCTAGCAGCCCGTGGCTGCAGGGAGCGGGAAAGACAAGGGCGCGTTCCGGCACGGGGCGCTTACCGGATTAGCGCGTCGAGCGCGGCCAGCGCTCCGTGGTCGGTCAGGTCGGCTTGGAGGGGCGTGACCGATGCGTACCCCTCCATGACCGCCTCGTAGTCCGACCGCCCGCCCTCGGGGTGCCAGTCGTCCAGCGCCTCCTCTATCCAGTAGTACGGCTGGCCGCGGGGGTCGAGGCGCGAGTCGATCTTCGTCACGTGGTTCCGCCGCGCCTGTGTCGTCACGCGGAAGCCCTTCGGCTGGCCCGTGTTCACGTTGATGTTGAGGAAAGTGCGGGCCGGCCAGTTCGCCGCCAGGACCGCGCGCGCCACGGTGGCGGCCGCGTCGGCGGCGAAGGTGAAGTCGAACGTCGGCGTGCGCTTCAGCGAGACCGCGATGGCGGGGATGCCCAGCAGCGCGGCCTCCATCGCCCCGGCCACGGTCCCCGAATAGGTGACGTCGTCGCCGAGATTCCAGCCCTTGTTGATACCGGAGACGACGAGGTCGGGCCTGCGCTTCAAGACGATCTCGACGCCGAGGTTCACGCAGTCCGTAGGGGTGCCGTCCACCGCGTACACGCCCGGACCGTGGTCCTCGAGGCGCAGCGGGCGGCGCAGCGTGAGCGCGTGGCCGATGGCCGACGCTTCCTGCGTGGGCGCCACGATCGTGATGTCGCCGAGCGGCCTGAGCGCATCGGCCAGGGCATGGATGCCGGCAGACGACACGCCGTCATCATTGGTCACGAGAATGGAAGGCATAGGAACCATTGATCATACGCGAACCGGCGAAGCCCTATAATGCGCGGCATGGACTGGTGGATGTGGATTGCCGGGGGGCTGGCCCTGATGGTGCTGGAACTGGCCACGCCCAGCGGGTTCTTCATCATGTTCTTTGGCCTGGGTGCCCTTACGGTGGGCCTGCTCCAGCGCGTCGGCGCCGTCGAGGCCGGCTGGGTGCAGTGGCTGCTGTTCACGGTTCTGTCGCTGGCCTACCTGCTGGTCTTCCGCGAGAAGCTGCAGGCGAGGTTCCAGGCGCCTCCCCCGCTCGACGTGGACTCGCTGGTCGGCGTGCTGGCGGTGCCGCAGGGCGCCATCGAGCCCGGCGAGGTAGGGCGTGTCGAAGTGCGCGGCTCCACCTGGAGCGCGCGCAACGTGGCAGCCGTCCCCATCTACACGGGACAGCGCTGCACGGTCGTCACCGTGGACGGCCTGCTGCTCGCCGTTCGCCCGGAGCAGGCGTCGTAACCATACCGCACCCGGCACCTGGCACCCTGCACCCTCCCTAGGAGCATCCCATGTTCGAAGGCGGCCTGTTCGTCATCATCCTGCTCGCAATCCTGGTGCTCATCGTCCTGGCGAAGACCGCCATCGTCGTGCCGCAGCAGAGCGCGTTCGTCGTGGAGCGCCTGGGCCGCTACTCGGGCACGCTCGACGCCGGCTTCCACATCCTCGTGCCGTTCATCGACGTCGTCCGCTACAAGCACTCGCTGAAGGAATCGGCGGTGGACATCCCGGCGCAGGTCTGCATCACCCGCGACAACGTGCAGGTCGGCGTCGACGGCGTGCTCTACCTGAAGGTGCTGAATCCCGAGCGCGCCTCGTACGGCATCTCCGACTACCTCTTCGCCATCTCTCAGCTGGCCCAGACGACGCTGCGGAGCGAGGTGGGGAAGATCGACCTGGACCGGACGTTCGAGGAGCGCACCAACATCAACACGGCCGTGGTCGCGGAACTCGACAAGGCGACCGAGCCGTGGGGCGTCAAGGTGCTGCGCTACGAGATCAAGAACATCACGCCGCCGGCGGACGTGCTGGCGGCGATGGAGAAGCAGATGCGCGCCGAGCGCGAGAAGCGCGCGGTCATCCTCACCTCCGAAGGCCAGCGCGACGCGGCCATCAACAACGCCGAGGGCGACAAGCAGCAGACCATCAAGGCCTCGGAAGCGCGCAAGACGCAGCAGATCAACGAGGCGGAAGGCCAGGCCGCGGCCATTCTCGCCGTCGCGACCGCCACGGCCGAGGGGATCCGGCGGGTGGCGGAGGCCACGCAGCTGCCCGGCGGCGCCGAGGCGATTCAGCTGAAGGTGGCCGAACAGTACATCGGCGAGTTCGGCAAGGTGATCAACAACGCCGATACCGTCATCCTGCCCTCGAACCTCGTGGACATCGCCTCGGTCATCACCACCGCGATGAACATCGTCAGCCAGGGCAAGAAGTAGCGCGTCCACGGGAACACGAAGGACACGAAGCACACGAAGCACACGAAGGAAGGAACTTGGGGATCGCACTGCGGAGGCCCGTGCGACTGGCGCGCGCCTGGGTCCCTCCAGATTGGTCTTCGCCTGTTCGTTAGTCCAGTCCTTCGTGCCCCTTCGTGCTCTTCGTGTTCCCGTGGCGAGCTACGGCACGTAGGCGATGCAGTCGATCTCCACGCGCAGTCCTTCCCCCGGGAGGCCCGCCGCCTGGATGGTCGTGCGTGCCGGGCGGTGGTCGCCGAACACGCGCGCGTAGACCGCGTTCATCTGCTGGAACTCCTTCATGTCCAGCAGGAATACCCCGCACCGCAGCACGTGCTGCAGATCCGAGCCCGCCGCCTGCAGGATCGCGCGGACGTTCTTCAGGCACTGCTCGGTCTGCGTCTCCACGTCGGGCCCGGCCAGCTGGCCGGTGGTCGGATCCGTGGCGCCCTGTCCCGACACGAAGATGAGGCGTTCGAAGTTCATCCCCGGCGAGTAGGGGCCTACCGGCTTGGGAAGATTGGCGGCATGAACGGGTCTGTGCATCGCGGCATTCTAGCCGACCCGACTCCCCTGCTCCGGGATCCCGACTCCCGACTCCCGACTCCCGACTCCCGACTATGATCGTTCCCCCATGCCCCGCTACAAGCTGACCCTCGAATACGCCGGCACACGCTACAGCGGCTGGCAGAAGCAGAAGAACGCGCGCACGGTGCAGGGCGAGATCGCGCGAGCTATCGGCGAGGCCACGGGCCAGCGGTCGTTCGAGTTCCAGGGCTCGGGCCGCACCGATGCAGGCGTGCACGCGCTGCACCAGGTGGCGCACCTCGATATCCACGTGCGGGTCCCGCCGGAGACGTTGCGCCGTCAGGTGAACGACGCACTGCCCGCGGACATCAATCTGCTGCGCATCGACCCGGCGCCCGCGCGCTTCCACGCCCGGCACGCGGCCGTGGCCCGCAGCTACCTGTACCAGGTGAGCCGGCGCCGATCGGCGTTCTCGAAGCCCTATGTGTGGTGGGTCAAGGACGCGCTCGACGCCGACCGGATGCGGGCGGCGGCGGCCCGATTCGCGGGCATGCACGACTTCCGCTCGTTCAGCGACGACGACCCGGAGGAGAAGTCCACCGAGGTGCTCGTCGACGAGGTCACCGTGGCCGAGGCGGGCGACCTGGTGCTCATCCGCGTTGGTGGGTCGCACTTCATCTGGAAGATGGTCCGCCGGATGGTGGGCGTGCTGGTGGAGGTGGGATGCGGGCGGCTCGAGCCCGAGGCGGTGGAGCGGCTCCTGCGCGAGGACACCGGGATGCCGGCACGGCTCACCGCACCGGCGTCCGGACTTTTCCTGGAGCGTGTCTTCTATCCGCGGGACGAGCGGCGCCTGCCCCTCGTCCCGGCGTTTGCCGTGGCTACTGGTTGGCCAGAGCGTCCATGAGCGCCTCGGCCCGCTGCCGGGCCCGGTCCAGCCGCTCCTTGAGATTGTCGAACACGAACTCATGACCGGCGTTGGCGGCCTCGATGATGGGGACTTCCGCCTGGCGGTACTGATCTTCGAACTTCGCGCGGAGGCCCTTGTCCTTGATGCGCCGGATGATGCCCTGCGCCTGATCGAGGCGCGCGCGCACCTCTCGAACGTCGGTCATCAGCATGCGGGCCTCGTCGGCCCGGCCGGTCCGCTCCTGCTCGCGGCCCGGACCGTGGCAGGTGGAGCACTGGCGCGAGAGCGAGGCCGGGGACAGCAGGTGCGCGCCCACTTCCCCATGGCAGGTGGAGCACGTCGGCCCGCGGTCGTCCCCGCTCAGGAGCAGCTTGTAGTGCTGGCTCTTCTGGAACGCGACGAACGGGCCCGTGTGGCACGTCCCGCAGGTCTTCGGGAGGTTGACCCGGCTCACGGGGCTGGCCGGGCTCGACGCGGGCAGCATGTTCTGGTGGGCCTGGAACTTCTCGAACGTGTTGGGGTTCCCGCCGTGGCACTTCTCGCAGCCCACGTTGTTGCGCGAATGGGGCGAGAAGTCCCAGTCCTGCAGGTGGCGGAGGGCAAACCCGCTCCAATTGGGGGCG
>JBFWQE010000255.1:0-5263 GCA_050249615.1 Vicinamibacterales bacterium | reverse complement strand
CCCGGATTTCACGCGCGCCGTACTCGAGACGGCAGCCTATCTCGGCGTGGATCCCGAGCGGCTGGTCCTCACCAACGGCCTGGACGAAGGCATCCTGCTCGCCTCCATCGCCTACCTGCTGCCGCGCGCGCCGGAAGGATTGGTCGAGCTCGGGGCACCGCTGGTGGCGCCATCCGGCGTGGCAGAGATCATCGTCGCCCTCCCGACGTTCGAGCCCTACCTGCACGGGGCAAAGGCCATGGGCGCGCGCATCGTGACGGTTCCGCCCACGCCGGACTTCTCCTTCCCGGTCGACGCCGTCCTCCGCGCGGTCACGCCGAACACCCGCATCGTCTACGTGAACAACCCCAGCAACCCGACGGGCCAGCCGATTCCGCTCGAGGGGATCCGGCACGTGGCGCGCGAAGCGGCGCACGCAGTGGTCTTCGTGGACGAGGCGTACCACGACTTCATGGACGAGAACTTCCTCGGTGAGGCGGCAGACTACCCGAACGTGATGGTGGGCCGAACCTTCTCGAAGGCGTACGGCCTCGCGGGCATGCGCGTGGGCGTGCTCATCGCCTCGCCCGCCCTGCTCGCGCCCGTCAGGCGCGCGATGCCGCTCTTCAACCTCAACGTGGTGGCCATCGAGGCGTTGCGCGCGGCGATGGCCGACACGACGTTCCGCCCGTGGTACCTGGAGCAGGCGCGGCTGTCGAAGGCGCTCATCTACGCCGCCTGCGACAAGCTGGGCCTGCGTTACTGGAAGAGCGCCGCGAACTTCGTGCTGGTGGACGGCGGGGAGCGGGCGAAGGAGATCGTGAGCGGCCTGCAGGCCCGCGGCGTTTTCGTCCGAGACCGCACTGCGGATCCCTCGTGCCCCAACTGCTTCCGCATCACCGCCGGCGTGGTCGACCACACGCGGAAGGCCGTGGAGGCCCTGGAGGCGGTATGCGCCGCGCGGTGATCGACCGGCGCACGGCCGAGACGCAGATTCGCTTCGAGTTGAGCGTGGACGGCACGGGACGATTCGACAACCAGACCGGCATCCGCTTCCTGGACCACATGCTGGACCTGGTGGCCCGCCACGGCGGTTTCGACCTGAAGGTGAAGGCCACGGGCGACCTCGACGTGGACCAGCATCACACCGTGGAGGACGTCGGCATCGCGTTCGGCGAGGCGGTGGCGAAGGCGCTGGGTGACAAGCGCGGCATCAACCGCGCGGGCTACTTCGTGATGCCGATGGACGAGACGCTGGCCGTCGCCGCCATCGACCTGAGCGGCCGCCCGCACACCGTGGTGGAAACGAAGGTGAAGGTGCGCCTCGTCGGCGACCTGCAGGCCGAGCTCGTGCACGACTTCTTCGAGGGCTTCGCGATGGGCGCGCGCGCCAACGTGCACGTGAAAGTGCTCTACGGCCGCTCGAACCACCACAAGATCGAGGCATGCTTCAAGGCCTTCGGCCGCGCGCTGCGCGTGGCGTGCGCGAAGGACAAGCGCCTGGCGAAGATGCTGCCGAGCACGAAAGGCCTGCTGTGATCGCGCTCGTGGATTACGGCGCCGGCAACCTGACGTCGGTGCGCAAGGCCCTGGCCCACATCGGCGCGGAGTTCTGGACGCCGGCGGACCCGGCGGAGCTCGTCCGCGCGCGCGCGGTCATCGTCCCCGGCGTCGGCCACTTCGACTCGACCGCCCGGCTCGACGCGGCATGGCGCGACGCCATTCACGCCGCGCTCGCCCGCTCCGCGCCGCTCTTCGGGATCTGCGTGGGCCTGCAGTGGCTGTTCGAGGGATCGACGGAGGCGCCGGGCGTGGCGGGGTTGGGTGCGATTCGCGGAACGTGCACGCGCCTCGCCGGTCGGGAGTCGGGAGTCGGGAGTCGGGAGTCGGCCCTGAAGGTGCCGCATGTCGGCTGGAACTCCCTCTCGTTCCCTCGACCAACGCGGTTGCTCGAGGGCATCCCCGAGGGCACGCAGGTGTATTTCACTCACTCGTTCGCCGCGCCTGTCGTGCCGGCCACGGCGGCCATCACCACCTACGGCGTTCCCTTCTCGGCCGCGGTCGAGGACGGCCTCGTCTCGGGCGTGCAGTTCCACCCCGAGAAGTCCGGCGACGCCGGCCTGAGAATCCTCAGAAACTGGACGTCCTATGTATCCTCTGCGTAATCTGCGTAATCTGCGTAATCTGCGTAAATCTGCGTTCGCGTAATGCTGTCCAAGCGCATCATCGCCTGCCTCGACGTCCGCGACGGGCGCGTCGTCAAGGGCATCAACTTCGAAGGGCTCCGAGAGGCCGGAGACCCCGCTGAGCTCGCGCGGCGCTACAACGTCGAGGGCATCGACGAAATCGTCATCCTCGACGTCACGGCCACGATCGAGTCTCGCCAGGCTCGCGCTCACACCATCTCCGCCGTGGCCCACGAGATCTTCCTGCCGCTGTGCGTCGGGGGTGGCATCCGCACCGAGGAGGATGCAGCTGCAGCCATCGAGGCGGGGGCCGACAAGGTGAGCCTGAACACGGCGGCGCTGCAGACCCCCACGCTCATCACGACTCTGGCCAACCGCTACGGCAGCCAGGCGGTGATCGTCGCCATCGACGCGAAGCGTCAAGGCGGGCGCTTCGCGGTGTACGTGCGGAGCGGCCAGGCCGAGACGCCTCGAGGCGCCGTGGACTGGGCGCGCGAGGCCGCGGACCGCGGCGCGGGCGAGATCCTCCTCACGTCCATCGACCGCGACGGGACGAAGCGGGGTTTCGACTGCGAGCTCACCGCCGCCGTCTCCTCCGCCGTGAACATCCCGGTCATCGCGTCCGGCGGCGCGGGCACCTTCGAGCACTTCGCCGAGGTCTTCACTGCAGGCCTGGCCGACGCCGCCCTGGCGGCGTCGATCTTCCACTTCAACGAGCACAGCGTCGAAGAGCTGAAGCGCTTTCTCGACGCACGGCACATCCCGGTGCGCCTCCTCGCACCCGTCCGCACCTGACCGCACCGGCCCGCACCCGTTCGCACCTATCCTGACCCTATGCTCATTCCGTCGATTGACCTCCAGAACGGCCGCATCGTCCAGCTCGTCCAGGGCGAGAAGCTCGCCATCGCCAGCGATAACGTGGACGCGTGGATTGCGAAGTTCGCGAAGTTCCCGAGGGTGCAGCTCATCGATCTCGATGCCGCGATGTCCCGCGGAAACAATGACGCGCTGGTCCGGCGCATAGCCGCGCGGCTGCCCTGCCGCGTCGGTGGCGGCGTGCGCACCGTCGGACGCGCCGAAGAGCTGCTGGCAGCCGGTGCGCAGGCCGTGATCGCAGGCTCCGCGCTCTTCCGCGGCCCGGGCCAGTGGTCCGCGGCCGATGCCGCGGCCGACCCATCTGTCGTGGTCAATCACGACTTCGCCCGAGCGCTGGCCCAGACCGTCGGTCCCCAGCGCGTGATAGCAGCCGTGGACTCCAAGGGCGGACGCGTGGTCATCCACGGCTGGAAGACGGCGCTGCCCATCGGCCCGGTCGCCGCGGTGCTCGCGCTGGAGGGCTACTGCGACGAGTTCCTCTACACGCACGTGGACAAGGAAGGCCTGATGCAGGGGACCGACATGGACGCCATCCGCGCGGTCCGCGAGGCCACCGCGCGACGCGTGACCGCCGCCGGCGGCATCACGACGCAAGCCGAGATCGACGCGCTGCACGCGATGAACGTGGACGCCGTGGTCGGAATGGCCATCTACACCGGCAGCCTCGCGCTGGAGTAGTACCCCGCCCCCTCACACCTTGTACCCTTGCACCCCTGCACCCTGCACCCAAGGTAAGCGCTTACCGCCCACGTAAGCCTCACCGCGGTGCGCGCGCCCGGGCGCGCCTCAATCTGGCGCGCGAACCGTTCGGGACGCTGGTTCGAATCTTGCCCTCCTCCGACGGTGAAGGAGACTGGGCATGTCTGCACGCCGGATGTACGGAAGGGCTGCGCTGGCGATGGCGCTTTTCTCGGTGGGATGCGGCGGAGGGGGCGATGGGACCCCGACCAGCCCGACGCCCTCAGGCGGCGGAGGCGCCGCGGCCGCGGTCACCGTCAACATCGTCGCCACGAGCGGGTCGCAGTCGTTCACCCCAAACCCCGCAGCGCTGGCAGGAGCCGGGACGGTGGCCTGGCGCAACAACGATGGTCTCGTCCATCGCATCGTCGCCAACGACGGCTCGTTCGACACTGGCGACATCGCACCTGGCGCGACGAGCCGTGCCATCCAGCCGCCGGCAGCCGGCACGAACTATCACTGCTCGCTCCACCCGGCGATGATTGGCGCCATCAGTCCTTCGCAGGGCGAGCCGCCACCGCCGTGCACGGGGCCGTACTGCGACTGAGGCCGCCCTTCGGGCGGTCGGGATGGACGGGCGCGCGCTACTTCACGCGCTTCACGGCCTCGGTGAGGGCATCGAGCAGCACGCCGTCCCGCTGCTCGGCGCGGTCGCGGGGGGACTGGCCCCACGTGTCGTCCAGCTGTGTCATCGTCTCGACGACGCACCCGGTATCACAGGCGCCGGGGCTCGTCTGGAGCTTCAGCCCCGTGGCCTTGAGCGACAGCTGGTTGAGCCACTCATCGAACAGCCGCGCCTGAGCCTCGTCCGAGCGATCGCCAGGCGTCCACTTGAGCAGGCGGTCCATCGCCTGCACCACGCGCGGGTCCACGGGCGGGCGCTTGCTGAGCGTGAACGCCAGGAGCGTCGACTGCTGGCCGGTGAACGGAGAGGGCGGCGCGCCGCCCGGCTGGACATTGATGGTGGCCGTCGCGCGCTTCTTCACGTCCTCGAGCAGCGGCACGAGGCTGCGCGCCGCCTGTGTGCGCGCCGCGAGCGTGGTGGCGTCCAACTCGATGGGCTTCGGCTGCTGCCCGGCGACACCGATGGTGACGGAGATGGAGATGGAGAAGATGGCGGCTGGGATGCGCAGATGACGTCGGCGGCTCATTGGGTGCCCTCTGTGTAGTGGCGCTGATCCCATTATGGAACGCGGAGGAGCCGCAGATGGCGCCGATGACGAGTTGGCCGCAGATTGCGCAGATACCAAGAACGGGCTCGGTTCACGCGGGCTCGGACGCGGCCGGCCGGAGCGACGAGGGCCCGGCCGCACTTCCCTTGAGGCCGGCCGACTCGACTGACCGACAAACGACCCGGAGGCCACGAAGGCGTGGCTCTTTTGCGCGCGTCGTTCTTGACGTTGCCGGAGGGTCGTTTGACCGGCCGGCCGAGCGGGAAGCGCGGCCGGACCCTCGTCGCTCCGGCCGCTCTTCGCTGTCATCGT
>JBFWQE010000254.1:0-5278 GCA_050249615.1 Vicinamibacterales bacterium | reverse complement strand
TGGTTGCGGGGGGGGGATTTGAACCCCCGACCTTTGGGTTATGAGCCCAACGAGCTACCGGACTGCTCCACCCCGCGACACTGGAAACCTGATTGTAGCACACAACCGCGGCCCGTGAATCGGGTGGGGCCAGGCCGTCTCGGCCCGGGCTGAAGCCCCGGCGCTTCGGGCTCCGCGCGCGCCGACCGCGCGCACTTACGCCTCGCCGCGCACCGGCACCCGCGACGGCGCCGCCTTGCGCACCGTGTGCCAGACGCGCGCCGCCAGCAGCACGCCGACGATGACCGCGTAGTACATCGGGTTGGTAGTGTCGAGCTTCACCTTCCAGAAGTAGTGCAGCACGGCACCGATGGCCGTGATGTAGATGAGCCGGTGCAGCAGGTTCCACTTCCGCCCGCCCAGGCGGCGAATCCACCCCTGCGTGGAGGTCAGCGCCAGCGGAATCATCAGCACGAACGCCGTGAAACCCGCCGTGATGTACGGCCGCTTCACCACATCGTCCCAGACGCCGGCGAACACCAGCGAGTGGTCGAGGATGAAGTACGTCATGAAGTGCAGGCTGCCATAGAAGAATGCGAACAGCCCCGTCATGCGCCGGAAGCGGATGAGCGGATTGAAGCCGGTGAGCCACCGCACGGGCGTGATGGCGAGAGTGATCACAATGAGGCGGAGCGTCCAGATGCCGGTGTAGTTCGTGATGGTCTCCACCGGGTTGACGCCGAGGTCGCCCCAGAACGCGTTGTAGACCAGCCACGCGAACGGCCCGAGCGCGACCATGAACACAACGGGCTTGACGATACGGCGGATGGCAGTGGTGGAGGTCACGTTACGCGGCGCGAGGTCGACAGATGCCGGACCCGCTCAAGTACCCAATCGACAAATCCCTCAATCCCTCAATCCCAATGCCCCAGTGCCCCGATCCTCAATCACCAATGAATCACCAATCACCAATCGGCAATCATCAATGGACGCGCCTCAGTAGTACCTGCGCAGGTCCATGCCGGCGTAGAGCGACGCGACCTGGTCGGCGTAGCCGTTGAACGGCAGCGTGCGCCGCTTGAAGAACTCGCCGATGCGCCGTTCGCTCGCCTGCGACCAGCGCGGGTGGTCCACGGCCGGGTTCACGTTGGCGTAGAAGCCGTACTCGTCGGCGCGCATCCGCTGCCACGTGTTCATCGGCTGGCTCTCTTCGAAGCTCACGCGGACGATGGACTTGATGCCCTTGAAGCCGTACTTCCACGGCACCACGAGGCGGATGGGCGCGCCGTTCTGGTTCGGGAGCACCTCGCCGTAAAGGCCGACGGCCATGATCGTGAGCGGGTGCATCGCCTCGTCCATGCGCAGGCCTTCCACGTAGGGCCACGGCAGCGCCGGCTCGGCCTGCCCGGGCATCTGCTTCGTGTCCACCAGCGTCGTGAACTTCACGAACTTCGCCTTCGACGTGGGCTCGAAGCGCTTGACGAAGTCGGCCAGCGGAAAGCCCACCCACGGGATCACCATGGACCACGCCTCGACGCAGCGCATGCGGTAGATGCGCTCCTCGAGCGGGAACCACTTCATGATGTCCTCGATGTTGTAGTTCCCGGGCTTGCCGCACTGCCCTTCGACCACGACGCTCCACGGGCGTGGCTTGAGCGAGCCCGCGTAGCGCGCCGGGTCCCCCTTGTCGAGGCCGAACTCGTAGAAGTTGTTGTAGGTGGTGACGTCGCGGTACGAGTTGAGCTTCTCGTCGGTGCTGAGGGCACTCTTCCTCAGGTTCTCCAGCTTCTGCGCCGCCGGGTTCTGCGCGAGCACCATGGAGGTGCCGCTGAACAGGGGACCCGCCGCGCCGGCGGCTACCGCAACCGCCGTGGAGCCGGCCACCTGCAGGAACTCGCGGCGCCTGACGTACCAGCTCTGCGGGGTGACCTCGGATTCGCGAATATCAGCCGGCTTCTTGATCAGCATCGGGGACCTTTCTCCGCTCGTACAGCTGCGCTAGCCGCGCGGGCGAAACTCACACATAGTACAACGCCGGCAGGCCCGGGTTCCTCGCGGCTCCGCGTCGCCCGCGCCGGTGCCCGGCCGGCAATCTGACGTGCGCAGATGCTCCTTTAGAGCCCGGTTGCCCCCTTTACGTTTCAGCCGCCCCGCCGCAGCCGCGCCCGGAACTCGTCGTCGTCCCCGATTGCCGATACGATGAGCCCAGGCAAAATGGACACCAACACAAGGGTGACTCGGCACTTCGTCGTGCCTCACGCGGTGCTGTCCACGGCATCGCACGAGCTGCGCGGCCCCCTGGGCGTGGCCCGCGGACACCTGCGGCTGCTGGCCCAGGACGAGGGGGTGGCCCCTGGCGTCGCGAAGGCCGTGGGTGACGCCAGTCGCGCCCTGGATCGCATGACCGGCCTGCTGGACGAGCTGAGCCGGTATGCGCAATGGGCGCGCGGGGAGTCGGTCCTCGCGCCCGCCCGCGCGTCGCTCCGCGAGGTCTTGACGCAGGCAGCTGCCCGAGCCGTCTCCGCCGCGGGCGCCGGCGGCGCATTGACGGCCGAGGTGCGGTCGTCTGCCGATGTGGTCGCCGAGGTGGACCTCCCGCGGCTGGCCGAGGCGTGCGCGTCCCTCGTCGTCGCTGTGGCCCGTGCCCACACGGGTGTCCCGGCCGTGAGCCTCGCGGTATCGGGCACGAGCCGCGGCGCCGCACTGCGGATCGAGCCGCTGCCGATGGGCCGGCGCCGCCTGGAATCCCGCCCGCCCGATCTCGGCCGCGGCGGGATGGGCCTGGCGGTGCCCTTCGCGGATCTCGTGATCCGGGCGCACCGCGGGGTGTTGACGGAACAGTGGAGCGCCGAGACGTGGTACGGGTACCGCGTCCGGCTGCCTGGACCGGTGTAAAGAATAGCTCAGCCTTTGACAGGAACGGACTCCAGGGTGTAACCTCGCCGCCCGAGGCTTGGTGAATCAATGTTGATTTCGCGCCCTGGCCACGAGGAACTTGTATGAACGACCAATCCCCCCCGAACGATCAGTCCTCCCCAAAGGATGTATCCCGCCGCGAGGCGATGAAGACAGCCCTCAAGGCCGGCGCCTATGCTGCTCCGGTCATCATTGCCGCCAGCGTGCCCACCCCGGTCAGCGCCCAGGTGACGGGGCCGACCGGCACGCTCACGGGCACGGTGACCAACGCCGCCAACGGCGATCCCATCGCGGGTGCCACCGTGTCGGTGAACGGTGCCTCCACCACCACCAACGCGAGCGGCGCCTTCACGCTGGCCAACGCGCCGGCCGGTGCGCGCACGGTCACCACCAGCGCCTCCGGCTTCACTACGCGCACTGACGCGGTGAACATCCCCGCGGGCGGTACACTGAACGTCAGCATTTCCCTGGTCCCGACCTCCGTGGGCACGGGTGTCTCCATCGTCCTCACCTGGGGCGCGCAGCCGAGCGATCTCGACTCGCACCTGGTCGGCCCCGACGGCAGCGGCGGGCGCTTCCACTGCTACTACGGCGACGACAACCCGGTGCCGTTCGTCTCCCTGGACATCGACGATACGTCGGCCTTCGGCCCCGAGACCATCACGGTGTCGCAGGTGTCAGGCAGCTTCGTGGCCGGCAGCTACAACTACTACGTCCACAACTACAGCGGCTCTCCGGAGTTCAACGTCTCGAGCGCCGTCGTCACGGTGTTCGCCTCGGGCGCGCAGGTGGCCCAGTACCAGGTGAGCGGGGTCAGCGGCAACCCGGCCGACGACGTCTGGTCGGTGTTCCAGTTCAACCTGACCGCCAGCGGCGCCGGATCGTCCATCACGCCGGTGCAGCAGTTCACGACCGTGCCTCCGACGCTCGGCCCGCTGCCGGCAAAGCGCCGCTAGCGCCCCGACGGCCACGCGGTTCGTGGCCTCGACGTTCGACCCGCTGTGGCTGCGAGTGACCCTCGCAGCCACAGCCGTTTCTGCCCTGCCCCTCTCGCCCGGCCATGCACGATCCCGAACCAGTGACTGCTACTCCAGATGCGCCACCCGCGCGCGATCCTCGCGTGCTGGACGAGCTGCTCGCCGACGGCAGCATGGTGCTCTATCACACCGCCTCCCGGAAGTTGATGACGCTGAACCCCACCGCTGCCCTGGTGTGGGAGTACTGCGACGGGCAGCACACCATCGAGCAGATCACCGCCGAGGTGCGCGGCGTGTTCCCCACGGTCTCGACGATTGCGGACGACGTCGCCGGGGTGTTGAACGATCTCCGGGCGCGCGAGATGCTCCGCCTCCCGCCGGCGCCCTCGTGAGCGACAAATCACCGGATACGCGCGCGGAGGCCGTGCGCCGCAGGATCGGCCCGCGGAACGTCGCCGTCATCGTCCCCGACGCGGCGGATCGAGCGGCCGTGGAGGCGATCCTCGGCGGCTTTCCACGGATCGGGGAAGCGGCGCCGGACGAGGCGACGTACACCCTCCGGCGGGCCGCGGCGGGCGGCTGGGAATTCTGGTCGGGCGGCACGCGCACGCACCAGGCCACGACGCTGGAAGACGGCTTGCTGGCCCTCGAATGGCAGGTCGTGACGGACCTGCTCGCGCAAACCGACGATCGGTTCCACCTGCACGGCGCGGCGCTGGCAGATCCATCGAGCACCTTCAGTGTGCTCGTGCTGGGCGAGTCGGGTGTCGGCAAGACCACGCTGACGCTTGCGCTCATCGCAGCCGGCTTCAAGCCCTACACCGATGACGTCATCCTGCTGGCCCCCGCGAGCCTGGTCCCTGCGACCTTCGAGCGGGCCTTCCACGTGGATGCGACGACCCGCGCCCTGGCCGATGGGCTGCCGCACGACCCGGCGTGGGAAGTGCCTGGCGTGCCCGACGGGTACTTCCTGCCGGCAACGTGGGCGCGGGAACCGCTGCCGGTTCGGGTGGTCATCGTGCCGAAGGCGCGTGATCACGAGCGGCCGCTGCTCGTCGGCCTGCCCATCGCCGAGGCTGCCACGACGATCCTCGGCTTCAGCGGTTCGCTCGAGCACGCGCCGGCCCTGGCGTTGAGGACGGCCGCGCGCCTGACGGCTGCAGCGCCCTGCTACGCGCTCTACGCGGGCCCGCTGGCGCGCACCGCGCAGTTCCTCGCGGAGGCGGTCGAGGGGCTACGGCTGGGGAAGTGAGAAGTGAGAAGTGAAAAGTGAAAAGCACGAAAGGACGCGGACTGCTGCGGGCCGCTCACTTCTCCAGCTCTCACGTCTTGCTTCGTACTTCGCACTTCTCACTTCTCACTTCTTGCTTCTCACCCGCGCGCCTTCCCACCCTGAGGGCAAGCCT
>JBFWQE010000253.1:0-5285 GCA_050249615.1 Vicinamibacterales bacterium | reverse complement strand
GTTGATATCGACATCCGGAGCGGCGGCCGATCCTCTCGGCCGCCCGGCAACCAGGGAGGGACATCCCAACGGTGCCTTCTCACCGGGCCGCGATGACGCGGCACCGGGGGGAGATGTGGCGGCGGTCGGCGTGACCGCCGCAATCGAAGTGTCCTGCCCCGCGCGACGTCGCGGGGCCTGCGGGTGTCTTTTCGGCCGGCGCGGCCGGCAGGGAGAAGACACGATGGCGATTGGGGGAAGTCCCACGTCCAGGCGCATCACCGCCTGGCACCACACCTGCTGCAACACCGTTCGATGGTCGGCTCAGCGCACATGTGACCTGTGCGGCACGCAGGCCGATTACTACCGTCCTGGCGTGCCCATCGGCGTCCTGATGGAGCGGCTGCACAGCGAGGACAAGCCGGGGAGCGTGGTGACGCAGTCGCAGGCCGCTGCGCCCGCGCCGGCGGTGGCGCCCGCGGCCGCCGCGAGCGCGTCATCGGCGCCCGCGGAGCGCGCGGCAGCGCCGCCCGCAACGACGCCGGCATCCGGGAATCCGGCAGCAGCAGTGACGCGGCCTCCGGGCGCGCGCCCGCACCGGCCCCACGCCGAGGACGACGCGCCCGTGCCGCACGCGCCGACCTCCGCGGTCCCGGGACGCTGGAGCGCGTTACACAGAATGGGTCTCGCAGGCGCCATCGCGCTGATCGCCTCGATTGGCGCCGCCCTGTCGGTGGACCGCGGCGAAACCTCCCTGAAGCTGCTGATGGTCGCCATGGCCGCCCTCCTGGTGGTGGTCCTGAGTCCGGTGGTCGCGCCAGACGGGCCCGGGGAGGCTGCACGATGAGGCCGTCTGGCAGTGTTCATGCATAGAAAACGGCCGAAACGAGGGCGGGCACGACGCCCGTCCCGATGAAAGGACACCGCGTTGACTACTCGTATCTCATCCAGTGTCTTCGTCCTGCTCCTCCTCGTCGCGGCCGCCTCGCCGGCTGCGGCCCAGCGCGCCACGCTGGCCGGCCAGCTTGGCGTGACGTTCCAGACCGAGACCGCGCCGGTGTTTGCGGCCGAGGTCGGCGTCGGCCTCGTGCCGGGCGTGAGCATCTACGGCACCATCGGGCGCATGAACGACGTGCTGCCCGAGGGCGTCGCTGACGCGCTGGACGCGCTCGATCCGATTGTGACCATCTCGATGCCCGCCACCTACGGCATGGCGGGCGTGCGCATCGCGGCGCCGGCGGGCCCCATCCGGCCCTACGGCGTGGGCGGCGTCGGCTTCGCGCGCTTCTCCGCGGACCTCGAGGTGTTCGGCTTCGACATCACGAACCTCGTCGAGGATCAGATTGGCTTCGAGCTCAGCACGAACCAGTTCGCGTGGGAGCTGGGCGGCGGCGTGATGGTCTCGCTGGGCTCGAACGCCTTCCTCGACGCGGGATATCGCTACATGCGCGTCAACGTCGCGGACTTCGACGTCTCGCGCGTCTACGGCGGCCTCGGCGTGCGGTTCTAGGCTAGGCGGGGCCTGGCACGGTCGGGCCGAATCTGACGCAGTTTCTGCGATCTTCTGGCGCGGGGGCATAGCCGTGTCCCCGCGGCCATCCGCAGGGGGCTCCCGCCCACGCCGCCAAGCGCCGCCCACGCGTCGGAGGCACGCCCACCGGGGGACGTCCTGCCCCCGGCCCTGTTACCCTTCCCCCGATGCGCCTCGTCTCGGACTCGATCCTCCTCGCTCCCACCGACCTTGCCACCTTCGTCAGCTGCCGCCACAAGACCGGGCTGGACCTGGCGGTCGCCCACCACCTCTTCGCCCGGCCGCGGTATGAAGATCCGTTCGCGGCCATCCTGCAGCGCAAGGGCGAGGAGCACGAACTGCGCTACGTGGAGTCCCTGCGCGCGAAGGGCCTGAGGGTGGTGGCCATCGCCCGCGAGGAGGGCCGCGCGACGCCTGAGGCGCTCGCACTCCAGACCGCCGACACGCTCGCCGCCATGCGTGACGGCGCCGACGTCATCGTCCAGGCGCGGCTGGCCGACGATCACATGGCGGGCTACGCCGACGTCCTCATGCGTGTAGAGCAGCCGAGCGGGCTCGGCGGCTGGAGCTACGAGGCGCAGGACACCAAGCTCGCGCGCGAGACGAAGGGCGGCGCCATCCTGCAGCTCTGCGCCTACTCCGACATGCTGGCGCGCATGCAGGGGCGGGTGCCGGACCACTTCCACGTCGTGACGCCGGACCCCGTCCAGCCGATACACACGTACCGCGTCAGCGACTACCTCGCGTACTACCGGATGGTCCGCGCGGCGCTGGGCGCGGCCATCGCGCAGGGACACGACGCGCTCATCGCGGCACACTATCCCGAGCCCGTGGACCACTGCGCGGTGTGCGCGTGGGAGCCTCGATGCCTGGCACGCCGGCGGAAGGACGATCACCTGTCGTTCATCGCGGGTGCCGCGCGCGTGCACCGCCAGGAGCTGACCGCGCAAGGACATCCCACGCTCACCGCGGCGGCGACGATGGCGGTGCCGGTAACGTTCAGGCCGTCACGCGGTGCGAGGGAGACCTACGATCGCCTGGGCGACCAGGCGCGCGTGCAGCACCAGCAGCGCACGGAACGGCGGCCGGTCTTCGAGCGACTGCCGATCGTGCCCGCCGAGGGGCTCGCGCGGCTGCCCGAGCCCTCGCGTGGGGATCTCTTCCTGGACCTCGAGGGCGCACGCTTCGCGCGCGAGGCCGGCCGCGAGTTCCTGTTCGGTGTGTACGAGCACGGCGGCTACCGCGCGTGGTGGGCGACCAGCGATGCGGAGGAGAAGGCCGCGTTCGAAGAGGTCATGGACCTCATCCTCGCCGCGTGGCAGGCCGACCCCGGCATGCACGTCTACCACTTCAACCACTACGAGCCGACCGCGTTCAAGAAGCTCGTGGGCCGCCACGTCACGCGCGGCGAGGCGCTGGATCAGCTGCTCCGTGCCGAGCGCTTCGTGGATCTCTATCCCATCGTCCGGCAGGCGGCGCGTTGCGGCGTGGAGAGCTACTCCATCAAGCAGCTGGAGCAGTACACCGGTTACACGCGCCGGGTGGCGCTGGCCAACGCGTCACAGCCGCTGACGGCCGTTGAGCTGGCACTCGAGGCGGGCGCCCCCGGCGACATCACCGACGAGATTCGCGAGGCGGTGCAGGGGTACAACGAAGACGACTGCCGGTCCACCGAGGCGCTGCGCGACTGGCTGGAGGGGCTGCGCGCGGAGGCCATTCGCGCCGGCGATGAGATCCCGCGGCCCGAGGCCGCGAGCGGCGATCCGTCGCCAGCCGTCTCCGACCTGCAGCAGGAGGTGGAGAAGCTGCGCGCCCGGCTCCTCGAGGGGCTTCGGCCGGAGGCGGCGGATCCCGCGCACGCGGGTCACGCGCGATGGCTGCTCGCATACCTCATCGACTGGCACAAGCGGGAGGAGAACGCCGACTGGTGGGAGTACTTCCGGCTGAAGGAGATGCCTGCCGAGGATCTGTTCGACGAGCGTGACGCGATCGCCGGCCTGACGTTCGTCGAGCGCGTGGGTCATGTACCGGGGAAGAACGGGAAGCCAACGAAGTCCGTGGTGGACCGCTACACCTATCCACCACAGGAGGTCGAGATTGGCGCCAAGGGCAAGCTGAACGCACGCGACGGGAAGGTCTTCGGCGAGGTGGTGGCGCACGATCGTCTCGCGCGGGTCATCGACATCCAGAAGGGGCCGTCCCGCGCCGATCTGCACCCGGCCGAGGTGTTCGCCTTCGACCTCATCTCGTCGAAGGGCGTGCAGCAGTCGGTGATGCGCCTGGCCGCGCGCGCGGTCGAAGGGGAGGCCGACGAATGCGGGTGGTCGCTGCTGCGCCGGGAGCCGCCCCGACTGGCGTCCGGCGCCTTCACTCGACAGCCCGGCGAGAGTGCCAGTGAGTTCGCCCTGCGCATGGTCATCGACGTGCGGCGATCCGTGCTTGCCATCCAGGGACCGCCCGGGGCGGGGAAGACCCACGTCGGCGCGGAGATGATTCGTGCGCTGGTCAAGGCGAAGAAGCGCGTGGGCGTGACGGCCACGAGCCACAAGGTGATCCGAAACCTCCTCCACGAGGTCGCGCGGCAGGCCGCGAAGGCGGGCGAGCGCGTGCGCGTGGGCGCAAAGGTGAGGGAGCTCGAGGAGGACGGCAACGGCGACGGCGTTCGCGAGTTCAACGGGAAGAACGAGGATGCGCTCGCCGCACTTCAGACCGAGGTCGAGGTGCTCGGCGGCACGGCGTGGCTCTGGTCGGATGAGAAGGCCGCCGGCGCGGTGGACGTGCTCTTCGTGGACGAGGCCGGGCAGATGTCGCTGGCCAACGTCCTGGCCGTCTCCCAAGCCGCGGACAGCCTGGTGCTGCTCGGCGACCCGCGGCAGCTGGACCAGCCGCAGAAAGCCAGCCACCCGGACGGCGTCGGTATCTCGGCCCTCGAGCACGTGCTGAACGGCGCCGAGACGATGCCGGAGGAACGCGGGATCTTCCTGCCGGTCACGTGGCGGATGTCACCGGCCATCACCAGCTTCACCTCCGAGCTGTTCTACGAGGGCAAGCTTCGTGCGAAGGAGGGCCTCGACCGGCAGGCGCTGAGCGGCACGGGCCGCTTCGACGGGTCCGCGTTGTGGCTCATCCCGGTGGAGCACGACGGGAACCAGAACGCGTCGGCGGAGGAGGTGGAAGCGGTTGCGGCGCTGGTCGAGGAGTTGCTGGGCGGGACGGGCACGGAGGGCGTGCGCACAAAGGGCGAGGACGTCAGTCCTGGCGTCGTCGGTCCCGCCGAACCCGCCTGGATCGACGAAGACGGCGACCCGCACCAGCTCACCGGCGCCGACCTCCGCGTCGTGGCACCGTTCAATGCCCAGGTGAACCGCCTGACCGAGCGGCTCGCGCCGCTCGGCGTCCCCGTCGGCACCGTGGACAAGTTCCAGGGCCAGACCGCGGCCGTCGTCATCTACTCGATGACGAGCTCGAGCCCCGAGGACGCGCCAAGGGGGATGGAGTTCCTCTACAGCCTGAACCGCCTGAACGTCGCCACCTCGCGCGCGCGGTGCGCCGTGTTCGTCGTGTGCTCGCCGCGCCTGCTGGAGCCGGAGTGCCGGACGCCGCGGCAGATGCAGCTGGCCAATGCGCTGTGCCGGTACAGGGAGATGAGTGGGTGACGGGTGCGGGCGGGTGCGAAAACAGGTGCGGGCGGGTGCGAACGGGTGCGGGCGGGTGCGAGCGGGTGGGGCAGGGCGCACAGGTGCGAACAGGGGCGGGCGGGTGCGAACGGGGGCGG
>JBFWQE010000252.1:0-5472 GCA_050249615.1 Vicinamibacterales bacterium | reverse complement strand
CGATCGCGTGTCGCATGGTCCCTGCTCCACTGATTGGAGAGCATCGCGGTCTGCTGCCCGCTTCGTGTCTTCGAGGCATTCCACCTGCGTCATCTGCGTCATCTGCGTCATCTGCGGCTGCATCATCTGCGGCCCCGGGTTCTGTGTTACCTGCGGCCGCGTCATCTGCGGCTGGCGGCCGGCGGCACCGGAATATCGACGTTGCAGAGCGGGCAGCCGATCATCACCGAGCTTCGCGTGAGCCTCAGCTTCGCGCGGCGCGCCTTCATCTCGGCGACGAACTGCTCGTCGGTGAGCGACACGCGGTTGCCGAGGTCGATGAACATGTTGGCCACCGAGCGGTTGCCCGAGCCCTGCCAGTTCCTCGGATCCGGGACGTTCTTGTTCTTCGGCGAGTTGTCCATGTAGCCGATGATGTGCAGGATGGCGCCCTTCGGCAGCAGCGGCGCGTGGTCGTCGTCGTAGTCGTAGCCGCGCACCCAGTTGTGGTCGTATCCCACGCAGTTCAGCGTCTGGATGGTGTAGCCCCAGATGGCCTCGAGGCACATGCGGGCGCCAGGCGCGTGCAGGTGCGGCTCGAACGAAAGGATCTTGGTGTGCTCGGTCAGAACCGCGTACGCGTGTAGTTCCTGACCACCCTCCATGGCCTTGATGTCAATGTCCACGCCGTTGCCCAGGCCGATGCGCGACGCGCGGTACTCGGGCTTGTAGCCCTTCGGCATGAACTTGAACCCGATCTCGAGGCGCGCCTTCGTGTCCCGACCGTTCGAGTGCAGGTGTACCGAGTCGGAGATGACGTAGGAGCCCGCCTTCAGGAGCCGGGCCGACTTCGGATCGAAGAAGTCGGGCTCGCGGCCCACCTCGTGCACCGGCCACGTGGTGGCACCCGAGCCGGCTCCTCCGAGCAGCGATGCCAGGTCGAACGCATCGCCGGGATTGCTGCTGCCCTCCTGATCCAGCGGGCGGGTGTTCCAGATCATGTGGTGGAAGACGTAGCGGCCACCCACGGTCTGCCGCCTCGAGCCGGCCGAGCCGACGTCGTTCACCTCGCGCACTTCCACCGCGGACACGTAGCGGTCCTCGGTGAGCCCGGTTGGCGTGGGCGCAATCTCGCCCCACCAGTCGGGGGCGCCCGCCTTCACCGTGATCTCCTCGGTCCGCACCACGAGGTCCGGCTCGCCAATCGCCCACCGCGTGCTGTCGTTCCACACGCGGGGTGGCGGCATGTCGGCCGGATTGCCGCGCGGCGCGCCGGCGTCCACCCAGCGGGCGACCAGCGCAATCTCCTCCTCGCTGAGCGAGGGGTCGTTCTTGAACTTCTGGATGCCGATGTCGCGCTCGACGTACCACGGCGGCATCACGCCCGCGTGCGGGCCGATGCCGGTCCGCTGCTTGATGGCGCGCGCCCAGGGCCGCACTTCTTCGTAGGTCGACAAAGACATCGGCGCCACGCCGTCCTGGCGATGGCAGCTCTCGCAACTGCGCTGCAGGATAGGCGCGATGTGCTTCGTATAGGTCACATCGGGTGCCGGGGGCGTGCCCGCCGGGGACGAGGCCTGTCCGGCGTCGGCCTCTGCCGCCGCTCGCGGCGCCGCAATGACCGTCGCGGCCACCAGGACGAGGCCTGCCGTTCCGAACGCCAACCGACCGCCGAAGCCGTGCGCACGCGACATGTGGTTCGCTCCCCGGGCCATCGCGCCCGATGCAGGTGTTGCCCGCTGACGTCCGTGGTGGCCAGATTGTAGGCCCAGCCCAGCCGCTTGTCGACTCCGGCCCCTCCGCCGGTGGGATACAATCCGCCGCCGTGTCCCGCCCCATTGCCCCTCCGCGCGTCATCAACGTGGACGACCTCCGCCGCGAGGCGAAACGCCGCCTGCCCCGGATGGTCTTCGACTATATCGACGGGGGCGCGGATCGCGAGATCACGCTCCGCGAGAACACCCGCGCCTACGACGACGTGCTGTTCCGGCCGCGATCCGCGGTGGCCACGCGGCAGGTGGACCTGTCGACAACGGTGGCGGGCACGCGGATCGATCTGCCCTTCATGCTGGCGCCGGTCGGCAGCAGCCGGATGTTCTACCCGCGCGGCGAAGAGTGCGCGGCCCGCGCCGCCGGGAAGGCGGGCACCGGCTACATTCTCTCCACGCTCTCGGGCTGCCGGCTGGAGGACGTGAAGGCAGCCACGGCCGGTCCGGCGTGGTACCAGCTGTACCTCGTGGGCGGCCGCGACGTGGCGCTGCGGACCATCGCGCGCGCGAAGGCGGCGGGCTACAAGGCGCTGGTCGTCACCATCGACACTCCCGTGGCGGGCCTGCGCGAGCGGGACCTGAAGAACGGGACGAAGGAGCTGATCTCGCGACGCCCCTTCGACATGCTGCCCTACCTGCCCCAGATGCTCTCGCGCCCGCGCTGGCTGGCGGCGTACCTCGGCGACGGCGGCCTGATGAAGTTCCCGAACATCGTCCTGGACGACGGCCCGATGGCGTATGCGGACGTCGGCGCGGCGCTCGAGCAGTCGATGGTGTCGTGGGACGACTTCCCGTGGATTCACGACGCCTGGCAGGGCCCGATCGTGGTGAAGGGCGCCCACACCGCCGATGATGCGCGCCGCGCGGTGGACGTGGGGGCGGCGGCCGTGGTCGTGTCCAATCACGGGGCCCGGCAGCTCGACACGGTGGCGCCAACCATCAGGATCCTGCCCGAGGTGGTGGCTGCCGTGGGCGGACAGGTTGACGTGCTGCTGGACGGAGGCATCCGCCGCGGCAGCGACGCCGTCAAGGCCCTGTGCCTGGGCGCGCGGGCGGTGCTCATCGGGCGGGCCTATGCCTACGGCCTGGGCGCCGCCGGGGAGGCCGGCGTGGCGCGCGCCATCGAGATCCTGCGGGCCGACATCGTGCGCACGCTGAAGTTGCTCGGCTGCGGCGCGGTGGCCGCGCTGGACGGCTCGTACGTGGATACGAGGGGGTGGGGCAGTGAAAAGTGAAAAGTGAAAAGTGAGAAGTGAGAAGTGAGAAGTCAGAAGTCAGAAGTCAGACGTGCGGAGGGCCGCCCGAGTGCCGGGAGCGGTGGCCGGGTGCGAGCCAGGTGTACGGAGCGCCGGGGGCTTCTACCTGGTGAGCGGCTCCGGCCGACGAAATCCGCCGCTTTGTCCGGCATCCTACCGGGCATGAACGGCGCGCCCGCGAAACCAGCGCCTGCCGCCGTTCGTCAATCCGTACAGGAGGTCAACATGTCAACGTCCCCACGAGTGCTCCGGGTGGTAAGCCTGGCCCTGGTCCTCGCGGCTGCCGCCCCATTCGCCGCGCCCGCCGCAGCTCAAAGCGCCGACGACAAGCGGCGCATCGACGATGTCCGCATCGCGCTCCTGCGCCTGCCCTACTACGGCGTGTTCGACTTCCTCTCGTTCACGTACGAGAAGGGCACGGTGACGCTCAAAGGCTTCGCTTACGCGAACAACCTCAAGGACGATGCCGAGGCGGCAGTGAAGCGGGTGCGCGGCGTGGACACGGTCGTCAACGAAATCGAGAATGCACCGGCGTCGTTCAACGACGATCGCATCCGTCGTGACGCGTTCTACCGCATCTACACGGACGACTTCCTGTCCCGATATTCACCCGGCGGCGCCCGCGGGGCCTACATCGACGCGGTCGAGTTCACCCGCTATCCGGGAACGCAGCCCCTCGGCAACTACCCGATCCACATCGTGGTGAAGGGCGGGCGCATCACCCTGCTCGGCATGGTGAGCAACGACTCGGACAAGCAGATCGCGGGCGTGCGTGCCCGCGAGGTGACGGGCACGTTCGCCGTCGAGAACGAGCTGATCGTCGAGAAGAAGGGAAAGTAGTAGGATCGGCCCTCCCCCCGCTGTAACGTTCGGGCTCGTCGTCGCACCAGTTGGATGCGCCCCGGCACCACGCCGGCGGCGCGGCCAGGGAGGGCGTCATGCGACACCTCGCGCTCGTCGTCGGACTGGCGGTGCTTCTCGCGCCTGCGCGCATCGGGGCCGACGCGCAGATCACGGAGTGGATTGGCGATTACGCGATGGTCCACGACGGCCACCAGGGGACGCTGCGCATCGCGGACTCGAAACGGGACTGCGGCAGCAGCCCCTGGTGCCATCTGGTCGTTTCCTACATTGGCGCTGACGGGGTGAGGCGTCCCGCCCGCATCCTCAGGATCGACCAGGCATTCCAGCACATGACCCTGGAAATTGCGTTCCCGGGAAACCGGCAGCGCTTCGACGCCTACCTGTTCAGCTGGGACAAGTCGCGCATGGCAGGTACCACGGTGTGGGGCGGACGCACGTTCGGATTCTACGCGGTCAAGCGGGCCGCGGCAGTGGACGTCAAGGCGATTCGCGGACGACGCGGCGCCGCGGGCGCCAGCCCGGAGGTCACGGTCGTCGATCCCCAGGCGCCGGTGCAGCCTGGCCCGTCACCGTCACCCGCCGCCCCTCCCGCCGTCGTCACCATCACCGCCGACGGCGCCATCGAGACCACCCTGCCCGACGGCAGCAAGCGCCTGACGCGGCCCGGCGTCTGCGGTTGGACGATGGTCTTCCCGGACGGGAAGCGGAGCACGGTCAGCTGCAACCAGGTCCAGCCAGCCACGCCTCCCATCCCCGACGGCGCGAGCGCTGCGTGGCTCGACGCGCACGGCGCGTCGCTGCTCGACATCGCGCGCGGGTTGCTCGGCGGCAACGCCGCCTCGATCGACAACTACCTGAACACGGCCGAGGCGGACCAGCCGGGCATCTACGATCGGATTCGCCTGCGGACCGATCTCATCGCCAAGCTCACCGCCCCCATGTGATCGAGGTGCCCCCGATGGTTGTGGTGTTCGTGCTGTTGGCCAGCCTTGCCGCCGCCCAGGGCGCGGTGCCCCAGTCATCGCCCCCCGGGCAGGCCCAGGCGCCATCCGCCCCGGCCCCGCGCGTCGTCTCGCGGAACATCCAGCCGGATGGCACCATCGAGATCACCTACTCGGACGGCTCGAAGCGAAGGGTGGCGCTGGAGTCCCCTGCGGCATCGGGCGGGAGTTCCGGCGCGACGGAGGCGGCGTCTCCCGTTGCGCCGCCCGAGTGGTTGAAGGATCCCGCCACGAACCAGGCCTTCCTCGACGCAATGGGCGAGTACTACCGGTATCGCGCCTCGGGCCTGCGGCACCGGAGCCGCGTATTCGAGTGGCAGCTGCTGTCGTCGAAGTTCATCTTCGTCACGGTGTTGATGCTGGTCGGTGCGGGAATGGTGTTCGCTGCCATCCAATTCCGCGTCGGGCTGAGGAGGCCGAAAGGTGAAGCGGCCGCGGGCACGGCGGCGGCGGCCGAGGTGGCCACGCAAATCGACCTCTCGGCCACCAGCGTCAAGGTGAGCTCGCCGGTGCTGGGCGTCATCATCCTCGTCATCTCGCTCGCGTTCTTCTACCTCTACCTGGTCTACGTCTATCCGATCAGCGAGATCCTGTAGGGATCAG
>JBFWQE010000251.1:0-5480 GCA_050249615.1 Vicinamibacterales bacterium | reverse complement strand
CGCCGCGGAGTACGTGATGCTCGGGGGAGGCAACGTCCGCCTGATGAAGGACCTGCCGCCGCGCGTCCGCCGGGGGCACAACGACCGCGCGTTCGAGGGCGGCTTCCGCCTGTGGGCCGACGGTCCCCCGCTGCCCCCCGCCTGGCGCGCCCTGCAGGCACACGCGGCCGTGTGGACGCACCCGCCCGCACCCGCCCGCACCCGTTCGCACCCGCCCGCACCCGCCAGCACCCGTTCGCACCTGTCCGCACCTGCCAGCACCCGTTCGCACCCGCCCGCACCCGCCAGCACCGGCCCGCACCCGCCCGCACCTGTCAGCACCCGCTCGCACCCGCCCGCACCCGCCAGCACCCGCTCGCACCTGCCGCACCTCTTCGAAGAGGATCCCTCCCGCGCCCAGTCCTTCACCCTCCGCCTCGACGACCTCGTCGTGGACTACTCGAAGAACCACGTGACCGCCAAGACGATGAGGCTGCTCGAGGAGCTGGCGCGGGCGACGGGCGTGGAAGACCTGCGCGACCGCATGTTCGCGGGTGAGGCCATCAACAGCACCGAGGGCCGCGCGGTGCTGCATACGGCGCTTCGCAACCGGTCCACACGGCCGGTCCTGGTCGATGGCCAGGACGTGATGCCCGGCGTCCGCGCCGCGCTGGATCACATGCGCACCTTCAGCACCGCCGTGCGCTCCGGCGCGTGGACCGGGCACACCGGTGCCGGCATCACCGACGTCGTGAACATCGGCATCGGCGGATCGGACCTCGGGCCGGCCATGGCCACCGCGGCCCTCGAGGCGTACACGGAGGGCGGCCCTCGCCTGCACTTCGTCTCCAACGTGGACGGCGCGCACATTGGGCAGACTCTCCGCCGCCTCGATCCGCGCACCACGCTCATCATCGTGGCATCCAAGACGTTCACCACGCAGGAGACGATGGCCAACGCGCGGACGGCGCGCGAGTGGTTCCTGGGCCACGCGAAGGACGAAGGCCACATCGCGCGTCACTTCGTGGCCGTCTCGACCAACGAGGCCGAGGTGCGCCGCTTCGGCATCGCGCCCGAGCAGATGTTCGTCTTCTGGGACTGGGTCGGCGGCCGCTACTCGGTGTGGTCCTCCATCGGCCTGCCCGTGGCGCTCGCCGCCGGATTCGAGCGCTTCGAGGAGATGCTAGACGGCGCGTTCCGGATGGACGAGCACTTCCGGACCGCGCCGATCGAGCAGAACATCCCGATGGTGCTGGGGCTGCTTGGGGTGTGGTACGCGAGCGTGCTGGGCCACGAGACGCATGCGGTGCTGCCCTACGAACAGCTGCTCCACCGGTTGCCGGCGTACCTGCAGCAGCTGGACATGGAGAGCAACGGCAAGCGCGTGGATCGACACGGTGCCCCGGTCCCCGTCCCCACCGGCCCCATCGTCTGGGGCGAGCCGGGCACGAACGGGCAGCACGCGTTCTACCAGCTGCTGCACCAGGGCACGCGCGTGGTGCCGTGCGACTTCCTGGTGGGCCTGGAGTCGCCGTATCCACTGGGCGAGCACCACCGGCTGCTGCTCGCCAACTGCTTCGCGCAGACCGAGGCGTTGATGAAGGGCAAGACCGAGGACGAGGTCCGCCGCGAGCTGGCCGCCCAGGGGTACACGGGCGAGGCGCTGGACGGGCTCCTGCCGCACAAGGTCTTTCCAGGCAACCGTCCCTCGACCACCATCGTCTACCGGAAACTGGACCCGCGCACGCTGGGCATGCTGCTGGCGATGTACGAGCACAAGGTGTTCACGATGGGCGCGGTGTGGGGCGTGAACTCGTTCGACCAGTGGGGTGTGGAGCTGGGCAAGCAGCTCGCGAAGCGCATCGACGCGGAGCTGGCCGACGACATGGACACGAGCGCCCACGACGCCTCGACGACGCAGCTAATCAAGCTTGCGCGGGGCGGCAGATAGCGTCGGGAAGGAAAGGAGGGTCGGGAGGGGCTTGCGACGGGAATCGCTCTGCGACCGGGAACAACCGAGACGATGTCCCCGGCGGAGGCGGGCAACCGACCGTGGCTCCGTGTCTTGAACCTCCGTGCTTCGAAGCGCCGTGCTTTGGACCGCGCGTGCTTCGAACCTCCTGCGTCGAACCCTCCGTGCCCTGCACCCTCCGTGCTAGACTTATTCCTTCGTCAGAGTGCGGCACCCGCGTTCTGCACCTGGCACTCTCGCCGTCACGCGCCCGTAGCTCAGCTGGATAGAGCGTTGGCCTCCGGAGCCAAAGGCCGCAGGTTCGAATCCTGCCGGGCGCGCCACTTTCGCATCTCGTGGGTCCGTGTCCCCGCTCATGCAGCGCCTGCGTTTCACCTCACAGGAGGCTTCGCATGCGTGTACTCGCGGCACCCACCTTCTTCATGGCGACGCTGGCTCTCGCGGCCACGCCGGCCAGCGGCCAGCCGCTCGGGCAGTTCCGCTGGCAGCAACAGCCCTATTGCAACGTGATCACGCTGACGGTGACCCAGAGCGGAGGCATCTACCAGCTCGATGGGTGGGACGATCAGTGCGGTGGCGGCACGCGGGCCGCGGCGGCCGGTGTGGCGTTCCAGAATCCTGACGGATCGATTGGCTTCGGCCTGACGTTGGTCACGGCGCCGGGTGCCGCGGCGCTGCACCTGGACGCCACGATCAGCCTGTCGGGGCTGAGCGGCACCTGGCGGGACAGCAGCGGACAGAGCGGCGCCTGGACCTTCCTTCAGGCGAGCGGGCCTGGCGGACCGCCGCGCCCGGCGCCGCGCGTGGCCTTTCCTGCCGGCCTGTCGGCCGGCAACGCGCGCGTGACGGACGTCGG
Organism: Vicinamibacterales bacterium; assembly: GCA_050249615.1. Lineage (GTDB taxonomy): Bacteria > Acidobacteriota > Vicinamibacteria > Vicinamibacterales > UBA2999 > VFZN01. The sequence goes on along the minus strand of JBFWQE010000251.1, from coordinate 2,673 downwards.
CCCGCCGGCTGCTGCAGGCGACGCCGCGAACAGGGCCTACGTGGACGCCAGTGTGGCCTCCGCGCACGCGTGGATCACGGCCCCGCTGAACCTCACCGCGCTGAACGCCCGAGACTCCACGGGAGAATCGGTCCATCGGGGATGGGGATGCATCGAACACGTGGTGGACGGGTCGAGTGTCCTCGAGCTGCCTCTGCCGGTCGGCGCCAGGCTCACCACCGTGAACGCGAAGTTCACCGACGAGTCCGGAGGCCCCGTGGAGTATCTCCAGTTCAGGCTCGTCCGGGTGAACTTCGCGGACAGTCTCCGCACCGAGACCGCCGCGGTATCGGCAGTGTCCGGCAACTGGACGGGCTTCACCACGGTGCCACTCTTCGGGTCTGCCACGCTCAACACCGTCAGGAACGATCAGGCCTTCTACATCCGCGTCCATTGGCCCGCGCACGCGGGCCCCCTCTATTTCTGTGGCGCGCAGGTCCTCTTCGCGATGCCCTAGCCTCAAACGTGCTGCGTCCGCCGCGGCGCGCCGGCTCGTTTCGTTTCACGGCTTTTCGCGCGACCTCCCCTGACACAGGGGGCGACGAACATCCCGGAGTTCCCTTTCCTGGAGGATCCCGATGAGAGCCGCCCTTCGTTGCCTGCCCCTGCTCCTGCTTCCCGCTGTCATCGCCTGCGGAGGCGGGGAGTCCTCGCCCACCGCCCCGTCGTCCACGCCACCCGCGACGACACGCATCATCGCCATCACCGGCAGCCTCGCGTTTGGCGAGGTGGCGGTCGGCAGCCAGCGCGACCTGAGCATCACCATCAGCAACAGCGGTAACGCGACCCTGACGGTCACCGGCATGAGCGTCACCGGCGGCTTGTCCGCGCACACGACGGCGAGCTGGACCAGCGGGCAAATCGCGCCCGGCGCCTCGCAGGCTGTGACCATCCGCTTCGCCCCCACCAGCGCCGGCTCGTTCAGCGGCACGTTGACGGTCAACGCCGACCAGACGAGCGGCACCAACACCATCGCCATCTCGGGCACGGCGCAGGCGTCGTTCAGCGGCACCTGGTCCGGGCGCTACGTGGTGGAACGGTGTGACGGCACCGGCTCGGTGCAGGACGTGTTCTGCAGCCAGAATCGCGGGTACTACCCGGTCGGCACCAGCCTGCCGATCTCGCTCAGCCTGACCCAAAACGGCGGCTCGGTGTCGGGCACCGTGGCGCTCGGCCAGGTCATGGGCGTCGTGAACGGCGTGGTCACCGGCGACGGGCAGATGACGTTGCAGGGCACCGCCACGTCGGGGACCCTCAGCATCGTGTTCACGTCGTGGAGCTCGCGCGTCGCGGGGAACGCCATGGAGGGGACCTTCACCTACAACGTCGGCGCCACGGGCGTGGGCGGCGTGGCGGCGGTCAGCACACGCCTCAGCGGCGTCACCCGTCGTTAGGGGCCCGGGCGGGCGCTGTCGTTCAGGCGCCCGCCTTCTGCCTTTCTACTTCCGCCTTCCGCCTTGACAGCGCCCACCGCGCCCCGGGGTTCTGGGGTTCAGCAGCACCACCGGCGGCCGCGTTGCTCCCTCACCGCGATCCCACGCATGGCGGCCAATCACCCAATCACCCAATCACCCAATCACCCAATCACCCAATCACCCAATCACTCAATCGAATGCCCAATGCTGCAATCGCCAATCGCCCGATGAATCGCCCAATCGGCAATCGGCAATCGTCAATGGGCACGGCGGCCGCCCGCGACCGCCGCCCCCCCCCCCCCCCCCCCCCGCCTCAGCTCAGCCGCTTCACCAGCTGCACCTGGCCCGCGTGGTAGGCCGCGTGGGCCGCGATCCCCAGCACCTGCTCGAAGCGGGCGGTCTCGTCGAGTGGCGAGGCGGCCCTGCCCTCGCTCACCGCCTCCACCGTGTCGCGCAGGCGCTGCACCTCGCCCTGCACCAGCGCCCTCACCTCGTCCCAGGCGAGCGGCGAGCCCTCCGTCCACTCGAACCAGTCCTCGCCGTCCAGGCGAAACGGCTCGGCGGGCGCGCCCAGCCGGTTGGCCACCTCGTGCAGCCAGTACGCGTGGTGCAGGGCAATCTCCCCGATGTTGTGGCGGCCCGCTGCCGGACGGCGCGCGGCGCGCGCGGCGTCGACGTCGGCGATGGCCGAGAGGAAGTCGGCGCCGTACCAGGCGCGCGTGGTGTGGCCTTCATCCAGCAGCCGCGACAGCACTGGCGCGGAGACGGACAGGGCTGCCTGGGTCTTCGTTGCGGTCGTTGTAGCCATGGGGATCTCCTCCGGGTCTTGGGTCTTGGGTCTTGGGCCTTGGGTCTTGGGTCTTGGGCCTTGGGTCTTGGGTCTTGGGTCTTGGGTCTTGGGTTCGGGTCCGGGTTCGCCGGTCGCCCCCGACTCCCGGCTCCCGACTCCCGTAACCATCTAATTTCATTTCACAGGTTCCGCACTGTATCGCCGCCGCATGTAACCTGTCAAGAGTATTTTGAAAGTTACTTCGCCGCGCGTACAATCGCACTGTGGGCACTCCCCGCCGGGCCCGGCCGGCGCTTCCCGACCCGCAGGTGGACACCGCGCGCGTCATGGCGTTCGTGAACACGCTGAGCGGGCGCGAGACTCCTGCGCCGAACGAGCGGCTCACGAGCTACGAGGCGCTGGTCGAGTGGGCGCGCGCCGAAGGCGTCG
>JBFWQE010000250.1:0-5488 GCA_050249615.1 Vicinamibacterales bacterium | reverse complement strand
AGCGTGGGTCTTGGGACTTGGGTCTTGGGTCTTGGGACTTGGGACTTGAGACTTGGGTCGTGGGTCGCGGGTCTGGGGGGCGGCCGCGTCGTGACGGCCGGGCGCGCGGGCACGCCCGTTCGAGGCCGGGCGACTTACGTGTCCGACAACGGCACCGCAGGCCAGTCCAGCGCGCGGCTCTTTTGCGCGTACGGTTCCAAGCCGTGCCGGAGGTTCCGTTGTCCGACCGGCCGAGCGGGCGTGCCCGTGTGCACGGCCGTCACGACGCGGCCGTTCACCGCAGCGCGCCCATCGCCTCCTGCACGCCCACCGCCACGAACAGCGCGAGAATCGCCACCAGCATCAGGTTCGTGGACCAGTGATTCCGCGGCACCGGCTCCGCCCACGCCACCTTGTTGTTCAGATACAACAGCGTCGCCGCCAGGAACGGCACGAACAGGCTCCCCACCACCGTGTACGTGACGATGACGAGGATGGGCCGGCCCGTGAAGGCGAGCGGGATGGGCACGAGCGTGATGAAGAGGAGCCCCAGGCGATACGGCAGGCTCGTCACCTTCGTCACGTCCTCGCGCGCCTCGGGCGGAAGCTTCTTCGCGATGCCGTAGAGATCCGCATAGAGATACGGCACGCTCTGCCACACGCCCAGCAGCGACGCGAACACCGCCGCCCAGAACCCGACGGAGTACGCGTAGTGGCCGAACGTCCCGAGGATGCTCCCGAGCATCTCGGCCATCTTCGGCACCGCCTGCGCGTCGGTGATGGCCACGCCCGGCAGGAAGAACGCGCGGTTGGCGATCAGCATGATCGACAGGCCGAAGATGGCGGTGAACACATACGCGATGCCGACGTCGCCGCGCACGTACCGGAGATACCCCGCGCCGTGCATCCCCTCCTCGCGCATCCAGTAGTTGTAGGACAGCATCGTGATCGAGCCGCCGATGCCGCCGATGAGCGACAGGACGTACGCGCCGCTCCCCACCGGGATCGTCGGCACCAGCAGCCCCTGCACCGCCGGCCCCGGATTGGTCATCGTCAGGGCCGCGCAGACGAGGATGCTGAAGCCCATGACGCCCACCAGCGTCTTCATCAGCTTCTCGAACTTGCCGTAGCCGCCCAGCCAGACAAAGGCACACCCGACGAGGCTGTGGGCCACCGCGCCCCACGACTGCGGCACGGCGCCGCCGGTGAGGTTCGCAAGGCCCAGGCCCGTCGCGTTGGTGAGCGCCGCGCTCACGGCCACGGTCCACAACACGAGGTAGATGCCGAAGTACAGCTTCACCCACGCGGGGAGGTACTCCGCCCAGCCTTCAACCACCGTCGTGCCGGTACCGAGTTGCCAGCGCGCGATGCCCTCGCTCAACACGAACTTGAAGAAGGCGCCGATGGCGATGGCCCAGAGCAGGACGACGCCGTACTTCGCGCCGCCCACCGTCGCCGATACGACATCTCCCGACCCGATGCCGGTCGCCGCCACGACGAGGCCGGGGCCGGCGAGCTTGAGGAAGCTGAACGACGAGGGTGACTTTGGCTCGGACAACGAGGGCGCCTCCGCGCGGCAGGGTATCAGAAACCGCCTTCGCTGCCGCCTGTTAGAATCGGTCCGCGCATGATCATCATCGGAACGAGCGGAGGAGCCAGAGACGCCATGGCAGCCATGGCGGAGGACGGCCACCTGGTCGGAGCCTGCCCGCAGGAGCGCGTCACCCGCGTGCGCGGCGCGGGGCTCAACGCCAGCGGCGTGCCGGACGAAGCCATCGATCTCCTGCTGCGTCGGCGCGGCCGGACGCGAGCAGACATCGGCCAGTACATCAGCGTCGAGGGAGGCGAGCAGGCAGGTGCCTCTCCCGGGCGCCTGGATCGGCTCCGCGCCCACGCCTGCACCGCCTTCCTCACGTCGCCCTTCAGCTCGTCTGCCATCGTGGTGTGCGATCACGTCTGGCCAGGCATGAGCGTGTGGAGCGGCAATGGCGCCACCCTCCGGCACGAGTGGACCTGGCCAGGCGCCCGGTTGACGCATCCCCTGCTGGTTGCCGCATCCGCGCTTGGTCTCCAGGGGCTGGGCGGTGTCCGGCGGGCAGAGGCGCTGGCCCGACTTAGACCCGCCAGCCGCGACACCAGCATCGACAGCATGCTGGCCCTCCACGACGGCGACCTCGTCGTGGATTCCCGGTTCGAGCCGTACCTCGCCGAGCGCGCGGGGCACAACCCCGACGCGGGCACGCCGTCGCGCATCCAGCTGGCGTCGGCCGTCCAGGGCCGCGTCGGTGAGATCCTGCTCGAGTTGCTCCGCGAGGTTCGGCAGCGCCTCGGCCTGGCCCACCTCTGCCTCGGAGGCAGCCTCTTCCATCTCTCGGGCCTGAACTCCATCGTGAAGGAAGCCGGCCTCTTCGACGATGTGTTCGTGCCGGTGGAGCCTGGTGAGAGCGGCCTGGCGGTGGGCGCCGTGCTCGATGCCCTCGGCGCGGGCCCCACGCCCACGTCACCCTTCCTCGGCCCGTCCTACTCTTTCGAGGAAGTCAAAGAGGTCCTCGACAACTGCAAGCTGCACTACTCGTGGGAGAGCGAAGAGGGCGCCGTCCAGGTCGTCGTCAAGTCCCTGCGGGAGGGGCGGCTCGTGGGGTGGTTCGACGGGCCCATGGAATGGGGCCCGCGCGCGCTGGGGGCGCGTTCCATCCTGGCGAGTCCGACCGCTCCGTACGTGCTCGAGAACCTGAATCGGTTCCTCAAGCGGCGCGAGCCATGGCGAGGCTACGCGCTCAGCGGACTGCAGGAAGCGGTCGCCACCCACTTCGACGGCCCCGCGAGCGCGCCGTTCATGGAGTGCGACTACCGGCCGAAGGACGCGACCACCTTCCAGCACGTCCTGCCGTCGCCGGAGGCGGCCATCCGGGTGCAGACGGTGGCGGCCGATGGCAGCCTGCCGCGCTTCAGGCGGGTACTCGAGGCGGTCGGCGAAAGCACGGGCCTGCCGTTCGTGGTCAACACCTCCTTCAACGGCTTCCACGAGCCCATCGTCTGCAGCCCGAGGGACGCGGTGCGCGTCTTCTACGGCACGGGACTGGACGTTTTGGTGATCAACCAGTTCGTCGTGCGCAAGTAGGACGGGGCCTGGCACGGTTACCCCAGAAACGCAGCAGCTTCTGCCCATGACAGCAGAAACTGCCGCGTTTTTGGGGTAACCGTGCCAGGCCCCGCGCCGATAAGAGAGATACGGTGAGGCTTATCCGTCCCCTGCCCCGGCACATCACGCGCCCGCTCTCCTGGCTCGTCCTGCTCGCCTGGGTGGCCAGCATGGCCATGCTGGTGCACCGGTCCTACCTCCAGGCGTCGGCAGCCAACCTCGCCACGGACCTCGCCCGCTACGGCACCGCGGCCCAGTGGCGCGGCGTCTACTACCGCGGCGAGAAGATCGGCTTCACGGTCAGCCAGACCCTGCCGACCGAAGACGGGTTCGAGCTGCAGGAGGACGGCCGCCTCCAGATGTCGCTGCTCGGCGCCACTACACCTGCGGCCATCCGCACGACGGCCCGCGTGGACAAGACGTTCGCGCTCAGGTCGTTCGACTTCTCGCTCGACCCGGGCACGGGGCCCATCCATGTGTCCGGCGCGCTGGAGGGCCTCACGCTGACGCTCAGCATCACCAGCAACGGCACGACCCGCAGTGAGGTGCGCACGCTCGCCGAGCCCCCGGCCCTCATGCTCAGCCTGGCCCGCCGCCTGGCGGCCGAAGGCCTCGCCGAAGGCGCTCGGCACCAGTGGACGATGTTCGATCCGGCGACGATGCGCAACGCGCCTGTGGCGGTCGACGTCGGCGGACGGGAGCTCGTGCGCTCGGGCGAGCGGCCCATCCCGGCCTTCCGCGTGACCCTCACGTTTGCCGGCCTCCAGACGACGGCGTGGGTTACGGACACCGGGGAGGTGGTTCGCGAGGAGAGCCCGATGGGCCTTCTTACCGTGGCCGAGTCGCAGGAGCGTGCCGTGGCGCTGGCCGTCCCGCGCAACGTGCAGGTGGACCTGCTCGAGGCCTCGGCCGTCGTTCCGATCGGCAAGCACCGCATCGAGGAACCGCGCGACGTGAAGCGCATCCGGCTGCGCGTCGAGGGCGCGGATCTGTCGAGCCCGGATCTGCAGGGGGTGGGCCAGCGGGTGGACGGCGACGTCATCGAGGTGACCGATCCGCGCGATCTCCAGGCCGAGCCCGGTGCGCCGGACTTGTCACCCTACCTGCAGCCCGAGCCTTTCATCGAGAGCGATGCGGCGGCCATCGTGGCCGAGGCCGCGCGGGCGCTCGAGGGCTACACCGAACCGCGCGCGCGGGTGGAGCGCCTCACGCGGTACGTGAACGCCCTGCTGGACAAGAAGCCCACCGTCAGCCTGCCCTCCGCCGTGGAGGTGCTGCGTACGAAGGTGGGCGACTGCAACGAGCACACGGCACTCTTCGTCGCGCTCGCACGTGCCGCGCGCATCCCGTCGCGCATCGCCGTGGGCCTGGTGTCGGTCCGGAACGCCTTCTACTACCACGCGTGGCCCGAGGTGTACATCGACGAGGGCCATGGCCGCGGCCTCTGGCTCCCGGTGGACCCCACCTTCAACCAGTTCCCCGCGGATGCCACGCACCTCCGCCTCGCGCGCGGCGGGCTCGACAAGCAGGCCGCCATCCTTCCCCTGATTGGACGGGTGAAGATGACGATGCTGGATCTGGAACTGGCGCCGCGCTCGGCGCCGGTGCTGGTGGGACGGCCATGATTGCGGTGACGGACCTGGTGAAGCAGTACGGCAGCTTCACGGCGGTGGACGGCGTCAGCCTCGAGGTGAAGCCCGGGCAGATTCACGGCTTCCTCGGCCCGAACGGCGCGGGCAAGACGACGACCATCCGGATGATCGCGGGCCTGCTGAAGCCCACGGCCGGGCGCATCCTCGTCAACGGGCACGACCTCGCGGCGGAGCCCGAGGCCGCCAAGGCTTCCCTCGGCTTCATCCCCGACCGCCCGTTCATCTACGAGAAGCTCACCGCCGACGAGTTCCTGCGCTTCCACGCGGGCCTCTACGGCATCAACGGCACCGGCGTGGACGGGCGCATCGGCGAGATGCTGGACCTCTTCGAGCTGGCGCGCTGGCGCGACGAGCTCGTCGAGAGCTTCTCGCACGGCATGAAGCAGCGGCTGGTGATGAGCGCCGCGTTCCTGCACCGCCCGAGGGCCGTGCTCGTGGACGAGCCCATGGTAGGCCTCGACCCGCGCGGCGCGCGGCTCATCAAGGACGTCTTCCGTCGTATGGCGGACCACGGCGTCGCCATCCTCATGAGCACCCATACGCTGGAGGTGGCCGAGGAGATGTGCGACGTGGTCAGCATCATCCTCAGGGGGCGCATCATCGCCAGCGGAACGGTGGACGACCTCCGCGCGCTGGCCGGCGGGGCGGACGAGCAGCTGACGCCGGTCTTTCTGAAGCTCACCGGCGGCAGCGGCCTGCAGGAGATAGACGAGGT
>JBFWQE010000249.1:0-5531 GCA_050249615.1 Vicinamibacterales bacterium | reverse complement strand
GGGCACCATCCTCATCTGGCAGGGCACGCCGATGACGTTCGAGGGCGCCGTCCACGCGACGACGCTCGAGGGGCCGGAGCAGGTGGTTGCCCGGGGCGTGACCGCGCCGGAAGTCGCGATCAAGCAGCTGGGCACGAACGGCGGCGGGTACTTCGGGCCGAACTCCGCTCATCCCTACGAGAACCCGACGCCGATCTCGAACCTGGTGGAGACCTGGTCCATCACCATCGTGCCCATGGCCATGGTCTGGACGCTCGGCTACATGGTGGGCCGCCGGCGGCTGGCGGTGGTCGTCTTCGCGACGATGCTGGCGCTCTACATCCCGATGGTGATCTTCGCCGTCGGGCAGGAGGCCGCGGGCAATCCAGCCATCGCGGCGATGGGGGTCGACCAGTCCACCGGATCCATGGAAGGCAAGGAGGTCCGGTTCGGCGCCGGCCTGTCCGCGCTGTGGGCCGTGACGACCACCGTGACGTCGAACGGGTCCGTGAACTCCATGCACGACTCGATGACGCCGCTCGGGGGCCTGATGCCGCTCGTCGCCATGTGGCTCAACAACATCTTCGGCGGCGTGGGCGTGGGCTTCATCAACATGCTCATCTTCGTCATCGTCGCGGTCTTCGTGGCGGGCATGATGGTGGGCCGCACACCGGAGTTCCTCGGCAAGAAGGTCGAGGCCAGGGAGATGAAGCTGGCCAGCCTGGCCCTGCTGTGGCATCCGCTGGCCGTCCTGGCCGGCACGGCCGTCGCCTGCTACGTGTGGGCGACGACGGCGGATCCGGGGACGGCGCTGGCCTGGCTCAAGAACCCGGGGCCGCACGGCTTCTCCGAGATGCTCTACGAGTTCACCTCGGCCGCGGCCAACAACGGCTCTGGGTTCGAAGGCCTCGGCGACAACACGCCATTCTGGAACATCTCGACGGGTCTCGTGATGCTGCTGTCGCGCTACATCCCGATCATCGCGCCGCTGGCGCTGGCGGGGGCGCTGGCCGCCAAGCCGGCGGCGCCGGAGACGGCGGGCTCGCTTCGCGCCGACAGCGCCACGTTTGGATTCACCTTGTGGGCCGTCATCGTCATCCTCGGCCTGCTGATGTTCATGCCGGTCGCCGTGCTCGGTCCGATTGCCGAGCACCTGGCGCTCGCCGGTGGGATGTAGCCGGGGGCGGAGCGCATCATGGTCAAAGAGCTCAAGCAAGCGGTCCTGTTCACCCTCGTCACGATGGTCCTGCTCGGAGGCGGTTACCACGCCGTGTTGTGGGCCATCGGTCGGGTCGCCTTTCCGGCGCAGGCCGAAGGGAGCCTGATTCGTCGCCCGGACGGCACCATTGTCGGCTCCCGGCTGATCGCGCAGAAGTTCACGCGACCGGAGTACTTCCATCCGCGGCCGTCGGGCGTGGACTACAACGCCGCGTCGACGGGCGGGACCAACTACGGCCCGTCGAATCCGGATCACCTGAAGGCCGTGCGTGAGCGCCTCGACGCCGTCACCAGCCAGGAAGGGGCGACGGCCGACCGCGTACCCTCGGAGATGACCACGGCCAGCGGAGCGGGGCTCGACCCGCACATTCCGCCTGCGGCCGCCGACCTGCAGGCGCCGCGGGTCGCGTCGGCGCGCCGCGTGTCCGTCGCGCAGGTCCGTGCGCTCGTTCGAGCGCACACCGAGCCCCCCAGCCTGGGCTTCCTGGGACGGCTGCGGGTCAACGTGCTGGAACTCAACCTCGCGCTCGACGAGGCGTTCGGAAAGCCTGGAGCCTGAGGGCGTGACGCCCAGAGCCTGGCCATGACACACAGTGCACGCACGGTTTCAATCTGGGATCCCGGCATCGTCCGGCAGGCGATGCTCGATTCGGTCCGCAAGCTCGATCCCCGGATTCAGATCCGAAATCCGGTGATGTTCATCGTGGAGGCCGGCAGCCTCCTGGCGACCGTCATCTTCATCCAGGAACTGGCGACCGGCGCCGGGCAGCCGCTCTTCACCGGGCAGGTGGCCTTCTGGCTGTGGTTCACGGTGCTCTTCGCGAACTTCGCCGAGGCGATGGCCGAGGGCCGCGGCAAGGCGCAGGCCGACACGCTGCGGAAGACACGGACCGAGACCATCGCCAACCGGCTGCTGGCCGACGGGCAGATCGAGGCCGTCCCTGCGGCCAGCCTGCGCAAGGGCGACATGGTGATGGTGCGCGCCGGCGAGTTCATCCCCTCCGACGGCGAGATCCTCGAGGGCGTCGCCTCGGTGGACGAGTCGGCCATCACCGGGGAATCGGCGCCGGTGATCAGGGAGGCCGGCGGCGATCGGTCGGCGGTCACGGGCGGCACGCGGGTCATCTCGGACTGGATCAAGGTGCGGGTGACGTCCGATCCGGGGCATACGTTCCTGGATCACATGATCGCGCTCGTCGAGGGCGCCGAGCGCCACAAGACGCCCAACGAGATCGCGTTGAGCATCCTGCTGGCGGTGCTGACCCTGGTGTTCCTGCTCGTGGTCGTGACGCTGCAGCCTTTCGCGTACTACGCGGGCACCGAGATCCCGATTCCGGTGCTGGTGTCGCTGCTCGTGTGCCTCATCCCGACGACCATCGGCGCGCTGATCTCGTCCATCGGGATCGCGGGCATGGACCGGCTCGTGCAGCACAACGTGCTTGCAATGTCCGGGCGGGCCGTCGAAGCGGCGGGCGACGTGGACACGCTGCTCCTCGACAAGACGGGGACGATCACGCTCGGCAACCGGCAGGCGACGGAGTTCATCCCCCTCCCGGGCGTCACCGAGGGCGAGCTGGCGGATGCGGCCCAGCTCGCGTCGCTCGCGGACGAGACTCCGGAGGGCCGCTCCATCGTCGTGCTGGCCAAGGAAAAGTACCGCATCCGGGGACGCGAGCTGGCGGACAAGTCGGCGGCCTTCGTGCCGTTCTCGGCCATGACGCGCATGTCGGGCATCAACCTGGACGGACGCGAGATTCGCAAGGGCGCCGCCGAGGCCGTGGTGAAGTACGTGAAGGAGCAGGGCGGGGTCATCCCCGGCGAGCTCCAGGCCGTCACGGATCGCATCGCGCGCGCGGGCGGCACGCCGCTGGTCGTGGCCGAGCGTGGCCGGACGCTCGGCGTCGTGTACCTCAAGGACGTCGTCAAGGGCGGCATGCGGCATCGTTTCGATGCGCTGCGCTCCATGGGCATCAGGACGGTGATGATTACCGGCGACAATCCCCTGACGGCCGCGGCCATCGCCGCCGAGGCGGGCGTCGACGACTTCCTCGCCGAGGCGACGCCCGAGGACAAGATGGACCTCATCAAGCGCGAGCAGGCCGCCGGCAAGCTCGTGGCGATGACGGGCGACGGCACCAACGACGCGCCCGCGCTGGCCCAGGCCGACGTCGGCGTGGCCATGAACACCGGGACGACCGCCGCCAAGGAGGCCGGCAACATGGTCGATCTCGACTCGAATCCGACGAAGCTCATCGAGATCGTCGAGATCGGCAAGCAGCTCCTGATGACGCGCGGGGCGCTCACGACGTTCTCCATCGCCAACGACGTCGCGAAGTACTTCGCGATCATCCCGGCGATGTTCATCCTGGCGTTCCCACAGCTCGGGGTGCTCAACGTCATGCGGCTCCAGACGCCGGAGTCGGCCATCCTCTCGGCCGTCATCTTCAACGCGGTGATCATCATCGCGCTGATTCCGCTGGCGCTCAAAGGCATCGCCTACAAGCCGCTCGGGGCGGCGGCGCTGCTGCGGCGAAACATGCTCCTCTACGGCCTGGGCGGCGTCGCCCTGCCGTTTGCCGGCATCAAGGCCATCGATATCCTGCTGGTGGCGGCCGGCCTGGTGTAGCGCGCCTTCCGCCTGGAGCCTCAGATGCCGGATCAACGCCCATCCGCCGACGCCCTGCTGGAGCGCATCAAGGAGACGGAACGGGCACGCCTGCGCATCTACATCGGGGCGGCGCCGGGGGTCGGGAAGACCTACGAGATGCTGCAGGAGGCCCACGCGCTGAAGGCCCGCGGACTCGACGTGGTCCTGGGGTTCGTCGAGACCTATGGACGCACGGAGACCGAGGCGCAGGTCGGCGACCTCGAGGTGGTACCGCGGCGGAAGATCGACTATCGCGGGGTGACGCTGGAAGAGATGGACGTGGATGCCATCATCCGCCGGAAGCCACAGGTCTGCGTGGTGGACGAACTGGCGCACACCAACGTGCCCGGCAGCCGGAACGAGAAGCGGTACCAGGACGTGCTCGAGATCCTCGACGCCGGCATCCACGTCATGACGGCCGTGAACATCCAGCATCTCGAGACGCTGAACGACGCAGTGGCCAAGGCGACCGGCGTGCGCGTGCGCGAGACGGTGCCCGACACCTTCCTCGATCGCGCGGACGAGGTGATCAACGTCGATGTCACCGTCGAAGAGCTGCGTACGCGGCTGAGGGAAGGGAAGATCTACCGGCCCGAGAAGGTGGAGCAGGCGCTCACCAACTTCTTCCGCAAGGGGAACCTCTCCACGCTCCGCGAGCTTGCCCTCCGCGCCGTGGCCGACGAGGTGGGCGACAAGGCAGCCAGCTACCGCGCACGCGAGGGGCTGGAGCCGGCGCTGATCCCCGAGCGGGTGATGGTCTGCATGAGCAGCAATGCGCTCGCGCCGCGGGTGATCAGGACCGGCGCGCGCATCGCGGGCCGGCTCGGGTCGCGATGGTACGCGGTCTACGTCGAGACGCCGCGCGAGCGTGCGGACCGGATCAACCCGCGTGACGCCGAGGCGCTCCAGCAGAACATCAGGCTGGCCGAAAGTCTGGGCGCCACGGTTGTCCGGGTGAAGGCCGACCGGCCCGCCGACGGGCTCATCGCCTTCGCCCAGCGGGAAGGCGTCACGCACGTCATCTTCGGGCAGAGCGCCCGCTCGCGCCTGGAGCTGCTGTGGCGTGGCTCGACGCTGGACCGCTTCCTCGCGGCCGTGCCGGATGCGGCCGTGCAGGTCGTGCCCCTCGGCGAAGCGTAGCGAGGCCGTGTCTCGCGGCGCCGTTCCTTTCGGAGCGCCGGGGCTTCAGCCCGGGCGAGCCGCCCGGACCCCGAAGCGCCAGGACACCGTTCGAATACCGGAGCGCCGGGGCTTCAGTCCGGGCGAGCCGCCCGGACCCCGAAGCGCCAGGATACCGTTCGGACACCGGAGCGCCGGGGCTTCAGCCCCGGCGAGCCGCGCCGCGAGGCCCGCCCCGGCCACCCTTCCCGCTCGGCCGGCCGGTCAACTGCCCCGCCGCGACGTCAAGAACCACTCGCGCAAAAGGGCCGCGCCTTCGTGACCGGCGGGTCAGTTGTCGGTGTCTCGTGTCGGCCGGCCTCAAGGGAAGGGCGGCCGGGGCGGGCCTCGCGGCGCGGCACGTGCAATGTGCCCCTGGCCAGGAGGGCCGCCGATACAGCACGTAGCTGAATCGCCCGTGCAGCCACGCCTGGCCTTTTGCATCGTCATGCGATGGACTCGTCCAGCACGCGGGCGCGCCCGCCCGTGACCCTGGCGCTCGAGGCGCTCCCGGCTCGGATCAGCGCGT
>JBFWQE010000248.1:0-5566 GCA_050249615.1 Vicinamibacterales bacterium | reverse complement strand
GGCAGGGCGACGGCGCGCGTCACCAGGCGCGTGTGCGCCTGCGGATCGCCGGCGGTGGGCGGCACGCTGTAGGCGAGCAGGCCCGCGAACCCCTCGCACGTCACCCACTTCGGCAGGGTGGTCGGCGCGTCCAGGTGTCCCCAGGGGCCCGCGCTCACCGGCAGCGCCACCGGCAGCGTGCGGGGCACGCGCGTCGCGCGCGCCGGCTCCACCCCGCACGTCAGCCCGCTGACGGGCACCACCGCCAGCGACACGAACGGGTAGCGCACGGCGGTGCTCGCCTGCCGGCGCTCCAGCGTCTCGAGCGCCGCGATGGCCGTTGGGCTGCGCTGCAGCTCCACGGCCGTCGTCTGGGCGAGGAACTGCGCCTGGTCGGTGAGGCTGCGGATGCGCGACTTCACCAGGTAGGAGCTGACGTTGAAGAAGAGCAGCAGCCCCGCGAGCAGGAAGAACGTGATCACCAGCAAGACCGGCACCACGCCGACGAACACGTACGACAGGATGAGCTTCCGCCGGACGCGCCAGAGCAGCCGCCGCCGCGCCCAGAAGGCCAGTCGCGTCAGGCCGTACGCGCACGCGAAGATCAACGCGAGGCTGCCGACCATGTCGACGGCCTCGAGGACGGGCGGCAGCGTGGCGCCGGTCGCCTCGATGGTCCACGTGAAGGCCTTGACGACGGCGCCGATGAGCAGCGAGCGGCCGGGGAAGGTGCCGAGCAGCCAGCGCCGCCACGCGAGGCCCCGCGACGGCGTGGGGCCGGGCAGCAGCGCGAGCGGACGTGCGGGAACGGTCATGCTGGGCGTGTGGGCGCGCGGTAGGGGTGTTTGCGCGCGCAAATGATATCAGAGTATCGTGATCGCTTTCGGACGCGACGCATGAGACTCACTGACACCGCCCGCTTCAGCACCATCTGCATCCACGCCGGCCAGGAGCCGGATCCGGCGACCGGCGCCATCATCACGCCGATCTACCAGACGTCCACCTACGTCCAGGAGGGGCTCGGGCGGCACAAGGGCTACGAGTACGGGCGCACGCACAATCCCACGCGGATGGCCCTCGAGCGCAACCTCGCGGCGATCGAGGGCGGCACGGCGGGCTTCGCCTTCGCCTCGGGCATGGCCGCCATCGACGCCATCCTCACGCGCCTCGAGGCCGGCGATCACGTGCTCGTCAGCGACAACACGTACGGCGGTACCTTCCGGCTCTTCGAGCGCGTCCGGCGGAAGTTCGGCCTCGACTTCAGCTACGTGGACACCTCGCGCCTGGATCTGATCGAGCCGGCCCTCACGCCGAGGACGAAGTACCTGTTCCTCGAGTCGCCCACCAACCCGCTGCTGCGCGTCACCGATATCGCCGCCGCCAGCGAGATCGCGCACCGCCACGGCGTGCGCGTCGTGGTGGACAACACGTTCGCCAGCCCGTACATCCAGCGGCCGCTCGGCCTCGGCGCCGACATCGTCACGCACAGCACGACGAAGTTCCTCAACGGCCACAGCGACAGCGTGGGCGGCGTCGTCATCGTCCGCCACGAGGACGATGCGGAGTGGATGACGTTCGTGCAGAACGCGGCGGGCGCCATCCTGAGCCCGATGGACTCGTTCCTCGTGCTGCGCGGCACGAAGACGCTGGACGTGCGGATGGAGCGGACGAACCGGAACGCGCAGGCCATCGCCGAGTTCCTGGCGGCCCACCCGAAGGTGGCCGCGACGATCTACCCGGGCCTGCCCTCCCACCCGCAGCACGCACTGGCCGCGCGGCAGATGCGCGGCTTCGGCGGGCTCATCTCGTTCGATACCGGGTCGCTGGAGGCGGCACAGCGCCTGCTGGGCCGCGTGCGGCTGATGGCGCTCGCGGAGAGCCTCGGCGGGGTCGAGACGCTCATCTCGCACCCGGCCGTGATGACGCACGCCTCCGTGCCGCCGGAGCGGCGTGCCGCCATCGGCATCACCGATGGCCTGGTCCGCGTCTCGGTCGGGATCGAGGACGTCGAGGACCTGAAGGACGACCTCGCGCAGGCGTTGGGGTAAGGATCAGGGATCCCTGATCCCTGATCCCTACTGCCTGTACTCCTTGAACGGCAGCTGGCAGTCGTGCTTCCGCAGGAAGTTGAGGAAGCGCTTGTACTCGCGCGGCTCCATGTTGAACAGCTTCGCGACGATCTTGTAGTTCCCGCGTGCCTCCTCGAGCCCCTTGTGCACCAGGTCGCGCACGTTGGCGCGGGTGATCTCGCGGTTCATGTAGAGCGGGTAGACCGTGGTCCAGAACGACTGCCGCTCCTGGACCAGCTTCTGGAACAGCTCGTCGGCCACCGTGCGCCGGCGGTCCTTCATGGGCTTGCGCCCCGCGAAGGGCGCGCGCACCTCCGGCGGCAGGTCCTGGACGTCGATGCGGGGGGTCCGCGCCGTCACGAGCAGGCGCTCCACGACGTTCTCGAGCTGCCGGACGTTGCCCGGCCACGCGGCCTCCTGCAGCGCGCGCATGGCCTCGGGCGTGATCTCGGTGACGATCGGGCCGAGCAGCTGCGAGGCGGACACCTCCCCCAACCGGACGTGATCCGCGAACGCGCGCACGAAGTGCTCGACCAGCAGCGGGATGTCCTCGCGCCGGTCGCGCAGCGGCGGCACCACGAGGTGAATCACGTTGATGCGGAAGTAGAGGTCCTCGCGGAACTGCCCCTGGGTGATCATCTCTCGCAGGTCGCGGTTCGTCGCGGCGATCACCCGCACGTTGTGCGCCATGGCCACCTGCTCGGCGCCCACCTTCTGGATCTCCCCCGTCTCGAGGAAGCGCAGCAGCAGCCCCTGCATGCGCGGCGTCATCTCGCCGATCTCATCGAGGAAGATGGTGCCGTTGCGCGCCATCTCCAGCTTGCCCGGCTTGTCGCGATACGCCCCCGTGAAGCTGCCCTTCACATGGCCGAACAGCTCCGACTCGAGCAGGTTCTCGGGCAGGCCGGCGCAGTTCACCGGCACGAACGGGGCCGACGCGCGCAGCGAGTGGGCGCCGATGGCGCGCGCCACGACCTCCTTGCCCGTCCCGCTCTCGCCCGTGATCAGCACCTTGGCATCGGACCGCGCGATTCGTTCCACTTCGGAGCGCAGATCGCGGATCGCCGCACTGGTGCCAATCAGTTGCACGCTGCTGTTCTGCCTCATGGCTGCACCCGAGTTAAGCAACGTCCCCACCCGTTCGGGTCTGGCCCTGAAATTAGCGTGCAACTCCTTGATATCGAAGAAGATGCGCGGAAGGCCACGCGCGGGAGCCACGGGACGAGGCCGCCGCCGTGCGCGGGAAAGTCGGCGCTTTCGGGAACATCTTCGCCAGATTGAGCGACTTCGACCCTCCCGCGCTGTCCCACCTCCCAGGCCAGCGCGCGAAGAAGTCCCTTGTGTCATCCAGAGGACCATAGATGCCGCACAAGCACGCGATCGCAATTTGCCCTTAGTTGCATGCTGTTTACCACTATTTCCAAGGACAGGCGTGTATTTTTTGCGACTTGATATGACTATTGAGCAAATTTAGTTGACATTTGTCTCGCTGCTTGCGATAGGATACGCGCTGTGGTCGCTGCGGCTCCAGCGTGGTCCGAGCATGTTCACGCAGCGAGGAGGAATTCCGGTGTCTGTTTCCCCGAACTCTGAAGTCCGTCTGCTCGGCACGAGCGAGGCCGTGCGCAACATCCTGGCCGATGTCGACTGCGCCGCCCGCTCGGGCGCCAAGGTCCTCATCACCGGCGAGACCGGCGTCGGCAAGGAGGTCGTGGCACGCCTCATTCACCACCGCAGCGCGCGCGCGGCCGGGAAGCTCGTCACCGTGAACTGCGCGGGCCTGCCGGATTCGCTGCTCGAGTCCGAGCTCTTCGGCCACGTGCGCGGCAGCTTCACCGGCGCCTATCGTGACAAGCCCGGGCTGCTGGAGATGGCGCCCAACGGCACGGTCTTCCTCGACGAAGTCGGCGAGATGAGCGCCCGGATGCAGGTCGTGCTCCTCCGCTTCCTCGAGACCGGCGAGATCCAGCGCATCGGCGCCGATCGCTCGCACACGCGCGTCAACGTCCGGCTGATCACGGCCACCAATCGCGATCTCCCGAAGGAGATCGCCGCCGGCAACTTCCGCGAGGATCTCTTCTTCCGCCTGAACGTCATCCGCATGACCATTCCCCCGCTGCGCGAGCGCATCGAGGACGTGCCGCTGCTCTTCGACCACTACCTGGCGCTCTATTGCGAGCAGCACCACGTGGAGCGGCCCGAGATCTCGCAGGCAGCGCTGGACGTGCTGCTCGGCTATCGGTGGCCCGGCAACATCCGCGAGCTGCGCAACGTCGCCGAGCGCATCGCGCTCAAGTCCGTCGGCCAGACCCTGCGTCCCGCCGACCTGCCCAGCGAGCTGCTGAAGCCGGCGGGCCAGGCGGCGCCAACCCTGGCCGGCGCCGCGCCCGCCCACTCGGCGCAGGTCGAGGAGATGACCCAGCGCATGCTGCGCCACGGCGAGTCGTTCTGGTCGGTCGTCTACCCGGTCTTCATGTCGCGCGATCTCACGCGTGCGGACCTCCGCCGCATCGTCGAGATCGGTCTCGAGAGTACCAACGGCAACTACCGCCTCCTCGTGGCGCTCTACAACATGCCCAACGAGGACTACAAGCGGTTCCTGGGCTTCCTGCGAAAGCACAATTGCCACCTGCCCTTCCAGCGTTTTCGGACTATTCCCTCGCGCGTCAACTCGGGTAATGTGCCGAGAGCGCCGGTGGCGGCCGCCGGCTAGGCTCGCAGAATGGAAAGGGTCATGGCGCAGGAGTCCGCGTCGGCCACGGCCGAGGGTCGGGGACCGGTGGTCATTGTCGACGACGACGTGAGCTGCCTCGCCGCGGTGGAGCAGATCGTCCGCCACTGGGGCCACGACACCGTCACCTTCCGCTCCTTCGAGGACGCACGCGCCTATCTCGCGGAGGCCACCCCGGCGGTCGTCATCGTGGACGTCCGCCTCGGGAACTACAACGGACTCCAGCTCATCCACTTCTCCCAGGAGCGCAGCCCTGCCACGCAGTGGCTGGTGGTGTCAGGCTTCGACGACCCCGTGCTCCGCAAGGAGGCCACCAGGCTGGGCGCGCTCTTCCTCACCAAGCCGCTCGACCTGAGCAGGTTGAAGGAACACCTGGAGGGTAGCGGAGGGTCCGCGAAGACCGCGTGAGCGGCGCTGCTCCCCTCTGTTACTCCCTACTTCTCACTTCTCACTTCTCACTTCTCACTTCTCACTTTTCAGTTTTCACTTTTCACTTTCTCACCTCTCACCTCCCCCACCACCCAGTCCAGGTAGCCGTCCCCACCCCCACTGAGCGGCACGACCAGTAGCTCAGGGACGTCGTACGGATGCAGTTCCGCGACGCGGGCCTCGAGCGCCGCCACGCGCCCGGCGGTGGTCTTCATCACCACCTGCCGCTCGGTCGCCGACTCGACGGTTCCCTGCCAGTGATACGTCGAGGCCATGGGGGCCAGGACACTGACGCAGGCTGCAAGGCGCTCCGTCACCAGGGCTCTCGCGAACCGATCCGCATCCAGATCGAGGGGAA
>JBFWQE010000247.1:0-5676 GCA_050249615.1 Vicinamibacterales bacterium | reverse complement strand
GGCACTGGAGCGCGCCGCCGAGGGCCTGACACCTAATTATCGAATGCTGCTCGAACTGCACTTCGCACGTGGGGTGTCGCTCGTTCACCTCGCGCGCACGTGGCATATCTCCCGGGCGACCATCATGCGGCGGCTGCGACGCGCGCTCACCGCATGCCGGCAGGAACTGCTGGGCGCCGGGATTGCCGGCCATCGACTACGTGAA
The DNA here is from genome assembly GCA_050249615.1 of Vicinamibacterales bacterium. Taxonomy (GTDB): domain Bacteria; phylum Acidobacteriota; class Vicinamibacteria; order Vicinamibacterales; family UBA2999; genus VFZN01. The sequence goes on along the minus strand of JBFWQE010000247.1, from coordinate 5,471 downwards.
CTCATGAGTACCGGCGCCGTCGACTTGCGCCTCCTCAGCCGGACTGACACACCTGCCGGGAATGGCCGTCTAGTCCATGGGGATGCAGAGCAGGATTGATCATCCGATCGGCTGCCCGGATTCGGGCACCCTCGCGGCCTACGCGGATGGTCGGCTCGGGGAGGCGGCGCGGCGCAGCCTCGAGGAGCACCTCTCGGGATGTGACGCCTGCCTGGACGTCATTGCGGACGTCATGGTCATGGAAGTTGGCTGGCCGACACCGCAGGGTGTGCGCCGGCCCTTGATGGGAGGACGGCGCGCCCTCGCTTGGGCGGCAGCCGCCGTGCTCCTGGCCGCGCTCGCCCTGCCGTCCGTCCGGTTCGTGGAACGGTTCAGCCGCAAGACGCCATCAGATGTCGTGCTGGCCGAATCCGCGCGATCTCGATGGACGGGGAGCCACCGCAGCACGGGTGGGGAATCCGCGGAGAGCCTGACGGCCACCGGCCTTCACGTCCGGGGCATCCTGCGGGCCGCCGATGGCGACTGGAACGGCGCGGTCATCGCCCTGGCGGCGGCCACGCAGGCGCAGCCCGACGATGCCCGGCTTCAATCGGATGCGGCAGCGGCGCATCTCGAGCGGGCCGCGAACGCGGGCCAGGCCGCGGATGTCGTCCGCGCCTTCGGGGCTGCGCAGCGGGCCGTCTGGCTCGACCCTTCCCTGGTTGAGGCCTGGTTCAACCGCGCCCTCGCGCTGGAGCGGCTGGAGTTGCGGTCGCTTGCGCGCGCGGCCTGGGCCGATTACCTTCGCGTGGATTCCTGGTCTCCATGGGCCGCTCAAGCGCGGCGCCACGCCGAGGCCCTTGCGGCACCAAGGTCCGCGGACCGTTGGCCGGACCTGGAGGCGGCACTGCGGCGGCGCGTCGATCCCGCCCTGGTCGAGGACGCGGTCAGGCAACACGTGTCGGCAGCGCGGCGCTTCCTGGAGACGAACCTGTTCCCGAAGTGGGCTGCAGCCGCGACGTCCGAGGCCGGGGCGGTCGCCGTCTCTGCGCGTCAGGACCTTCGGACGGTGGCCACCGCCTTCGCGCGCCTGACCGGCGACACGCTCTACGAGGACACCGTCGACGCGATCGAGCGCGCGGAGCGCGAGGGTCCGACGGCCGTTCGGCCACTCGCCGCGGCCCACGCCGGCTACGCGCGCGCCGCGGCGCTGCTCGCGGACGACCAGATCGCGGCAGCTCGGCCGGGGATGGAGAGCGCCGCGAACGCGCTGGCGTCAGCGGGGTCGCCGTACGCCGTGCGGGCGCGCCTCGATCTGGCCGCCATCGCGTACTACACGGGGCACAGCGCCTCGATGGCCTCCATGCTCACCCCTCTGCAAGACGAAGCCGTGCATCGCTCGTACGCGTTCCTCGAGAGCCGCTCCCTGTGGCTGCTCGGTCTCGCATCGTTTGCCGCCGGGCAGTATGTAGAGGCGCAGGGGCTGTGGGAGCGCATGCTGACGGCCACCGAGCGGATGGGGGATGGAGAGGGACGCGCGGCCGCCCATGGCCTGCTCGCAAACCTCCTGGATCAACTGGCGGACGATGATGATGCGTGGCGCCACAGGCTCGCGTACCTTCACCTTCTGAGTGAGTATCCGGCCGACCGCGTCCGCTTCGGCCTGCTCATCAGCGCGGCGGGGCATGCGCTCAGGAACGATGCCGCCGCCGCACTGCCCCTCCAGGATGCCGTGATTGAGGAGGCCACGCGCTCGGCGCGGGCGGCCGCGGTTCCCGAGGCCTATGCACAGCGCGCCTCCATTCTGGCCGTCCTCGGGCGCGCGTCCGAGGCGCGCGACGCCATGGATGCGGCGTGGGCGGCCCTGGAGAGCGTGAATGACGCGGCCCTCGGCGCACGCCTCGAGCGTGCGCTGCTGGCCGCCGAGGCAAGAACGCTGGACAGCCTGGACGACCCGACGGCGGTGCAGGCAGCCGAGCGGGCGGTGACGCTCGCGAACGCCGCCGGCGACGCGGCCAGGCTGCCGGAGCTGTATCTCTTCCTGGGGCGGGCCTATCTGCGGGTCGGGCGCATGCAGGACGCCGCAGTCGCGGCCGAGGCAGGCCTCGGCGTCGCACGAACCCGAACGAACGCGGCGGCAGGCGTTCTCGAGGAGACCCGGGGCTTGTCGGCCGTTGCGATGCGCGCCTCACTCGCAGCCGGGGACATCGCCGCCGCGTACCGATACGGCGTGCACGCCAGAGCGCGAAGGCCCGGGTTCGACGATTCGAGGGAGATCGCGGACCATCGGAGCGTCCAGCGCCGACTGGACGACGATGAGGCGCTGCTCGCGATCAATCAGCTCGACAACGACGTCGTGGCGTGGCTGGTGACGAAGTCGTCGGTGCAGTATCACATCGGCGGGATCACGCGGCGCCTGTCGGCTCGACTCGTCGAGCTGCAGCAGACCGAAATCGCCATCGCGGCAGGTCATCCCCGGGCATCGGCGACGCTGTACCGCGAGCTCGTTCGGCCATTTCGCCAGGCCCTGACAGGCATCAGGCGCGTGGTGGTCGCCCCCGACGCGCCGTTCTATGCCGCATCCTTTCCGGCGCTGTTCGATCGGGCCTCTGGCCGTTTCTGGGTCGAGAGCGTGGAGTTGACGGTGGGGGGCTGGGTCGCGGATGGCCCGCCTTCCAACGGCCGCCGAACGTTCGTCGACCTTCCGCCGGACACGCCCGCCGTGGACGCGTTCGCACTGTGGCGGGAAGCTCGCCCGCAGTCGGTCGTTCGCATCAACGCGCACTCAGTTTCGAACAACGGATTCCCCGAACTATCACGCCTGCTCCTTCCCGGGCAGCCGGGAGCTTCCCGCTCCGGGGTGGTGTTCGCCCGGGACCTGCCGCCGCTCCCGCCTGTCCAGGCCGTGTTCCTCCCGGATATCGACCCGGGTCCGCGGGCTGCGTCAGGGGCCGGCAGCCTAGACCTGGCAGGCGAGTTGCTCGACCGAGGCGCCGCCCATGTCGTCACGTTCCTCGCGCCCGGCACCTTGAGTCCGGATCAGTCTGAAGCCCTGCTGGCCAGCCTCACGTCGGGCGCCCCGGTGCCCGCGGCGGTCGCGCAGTTCCAGCGGGACGTCCTGCGTGCGGACCCCCGGCCGGGTCCGTGGAGCCGCCTCGTCGTATACGGAAGTGGTCGCTGAATCGCCGTCCCCAAGAACCAACCTCACGAAGGGAGCCTGTCCATGCATCGCCGTCACTTTCTCGCTCACGTCCCTGCCGGTATCGCCGCTGCCTGCGTCTCGCCTGCGATCACGTCGGCCGCACCTCGCGCCGCCACGGGGCTCACGATCCGATTCGTCGGCATGATGGGGCTGGTCGAGCGATCCGACGGGTCGATGCTGGCGGCGATGCCCAGCTCCGAGATGCACCACGAGCTTTCCCACCGGCCGTTCCTCATGGCCCGCGCGGGCTCGCGCGTGGGCGCCGCGCTCGGCCTTCGCCCGGCGCCCGGCGTGGTGCCCGCCGCGTTCGACATGCGGCTCGAGGGGGCCCTGCCCGACTCGTTCGTGTTCCGGTGCCTGGGAAACAGCCGCCTCGACGTCAGGGGCGGCGACGGTCCGCTTCACAATCGCACGTCGCAGCCGGCACAGATGGGGCGCATCGTCAAGGGCGCCCGCGTGCGGAGCGATATCGAGCGGTGGGCGAGCAGCGTCGTGTCGCTCGAAGGGGGCGAGCTGACCGACGCTGCCGCCCACCCCGATGCAGGGCGCGTCTGGTCCTTCGGCTCGTATCGGCAGCGCCTGACCGACGCGGTCGACTACGCGTCCACCGGTCCCGTCGAACTGCGGCTGACACGGGGCGCCGAGGTGACGCGCTACATCCCCGCGGCGGAGGCAGGCGAGGAACTGTGGGTCGTCAGCGCCGCAACGGCCCGCAGGGCCGCGGGAGCGCCGACGCGCCTCGAGCACAGCCGGGCGGCCTTCGAGTTCCTGGCCGAGGGCGACGCGGTGATCGCCGAGTGCCCGGAGGCCTCCGGCCGCGAGGTACCGGTTTCGGAGATTCCGTGCGATGAGGGCGCGAGCGCAAGCGCCACCGCGGGCGCGGCGGCTCGGCGGTTCCCGCCCTACACGGAGCTCTGTTACATCATCATCATCCTGGGGTCGGGTAAATAGTCCGCTGTCTTCGCGTCCAGGTCTGATGACGAATCATCAGCCGAAGTCTGCGATTCTCGTTGCGCACCAGGATCCCGTGGTCGGGCGTGAGCTGCAGGACATTCTCACGTCGGACGGACACAGCGTGTACCTGGTCAGTGACCGTTTCGCGGCTTACGACCAGGCCAGGATCGGCCACCCCGACGTCGTGCTGTTGAGCATCGAGGTGGCCGGTCACGAGGATCTCGAACTGTGCCGCCAGCTTCGCTTCGACTCGCAGACACGGTTGGTGCCGATCATCCTGGTCAGCGACCACGCCGACCGCGAGAGCCGCATCCGTGGCCTCGATGCGGGCGCCGACGATTTCCTGAGCGTGCCCGTCGACAGGGCCGAATTGACGGCCAGGGTGCGGTCGCTCACGCGCCTGAAGCGGTCGACCGACGAATGGGACTCGGCCACGGCGATCATCACCACCCTCGCCGTGATGATCGAGGCGCGTGACGGTTACTCCGAGGGCCATTGCCATCGGATGGCCAACTACGCGACAGCGCTGGGCCGCGCGCTAGGCCTGGACGACGCGGACCTGCGGGCACTTCACCGCGGCGGGTTCCTGCCGACATCGGCATGCTGGCAATCCCCGACTCGGTGCTGCGCACCCAGGGTCCACTGACGCCGGAGCAGTACGAGCTGGTGCGGTCGCACACCATCATCGGCGACGAGCTCTGCAGCAACCTGCGATCGCTCCAGGCCATCCGGCCCATCGTCCGGAGCCATCACGAGCGCCTCGATGGGTCTGGCTATCCCGACGGCCTCCGCGGCGACAACGTGCCACTGCTCGCCCAGATCATCGGCATCGTCGACACGTTCGACGGCATCACATCGCGCAGGGCGTACCATCAGGAGGAGTCCGCCGCCGAGGCCCTGGCCCAGCTTCGGCGTCACGTGGCCCTCGGGTGGCGTCGCGAGGACGTCGTCACCGCACTCGCCGACCTAGTGGTCTACGGCAAGCTCGGCGCCGTTGCCGTCGGTCCCTGACGGCCTCAGCGTCGTCGAGCGCACGGTGGTCTTTCCGGCAGAAGGCTCCGGCCCGATTGGAGCGACGCCGTGAGGCGCGCCCCGCACGCAGCTCTGCTACCATCCCCCAATGCCCGCCCCCGGCCGCAACGATCCCTGCCCCTGCGGCAGCGGGAAGAAATACAAGCACTGCTGCCTCACCCGTGCGCAGGCGGCCAGCGGAATCACGCCCGCCGATCGCGGCGAGGTCTCCGCCGCCCTGATGCGCTACACGCGCCGCCCCGAGTGGAACGAGGTCGTCGCGGACGCGGCGCTGATGTGGATGGGTGACGATCTTGACGCGGAC
>JBFWQE010000246.1:0-5694 GCA_050249615.1 Vicinamibacterales bacterium | reverse complement strand
AAAACCGCGCAGGTTCTGCCACTGACGGCAGTTCCTGCGCGGTTTTCGGCCCGACCGTGCCAGGCCCCGCCTTAAAATACTTCCCGATTGCCCACGCTCTCCGTCATCATCCCGGCCTACAACGAGGCCCGCACCATCCACCGCATCCTCGACCGCGTTGCCGAGGCGGAGCTCCCCGCCGGCCTTGGCAAGGAGGTGATTGTCGTCAACGACTGCTCGAAGGACGACACCCAGGCGGTGCTGGAAGCCTATCGGGACGCCCACGCGGACCTCGACCTGAAGCTCTTCCGGCACGAGGTGAACCAGGGCAAGGGCGCGGCGCTGCACACGGGCATCCGCAACGCCACGGGCGACTACCTCATCGTCCAGGACGCGGACCTGGAGTACGACCCGCGCGAGTACGCGCTGCTGCTCAGGCCCATCCTCGAGGGCTTCGCGGACGTGGTCTACGGCAGCCGGTTCCTGGGCGGCAAGCCCCACCGCATCCTGTTCTTCTGGCACACCATCGGCAACCGCCTGCTCACGTTCCTGAGCAACCTGTTCACGAACCTGAACCTGACGGACATGGAGACGTGCTACAAGCTGTTCCGGACCGAGATCGTCCAGGGCCTGCGGCTCGAGGAGAAGCGGTTCGGCTTCGAGCCGGAGGTCACCGCGCGCGTGGCGCGCGTCCCCAACGTGCGCATCTACGAGGTGGGCATCAGCTACTACGGGCGGACCTACGCCGAGGGCAAGCACATCGGGTGGAAGGACGGCGTGAGGGCCATCTACTGCATCCTGAAGTACAACCTCTGGCGCCGATGACGGAGCACACGCGTATCGGGGGCGCCGCATGAGCGATCCCGGGCGACTGCGCCTGGGCTGGCGCGCGGCGCTGGCCGACACGATCGCGGCCGCGATCGCGATGGGCCTGGCCTACCTGCTGCGCTTCGGCCGGGACGAGGCCTGGCATTTCGCCGGCATCGGCTGGCCCCTCCTGCTGCTGGCCATCGCGCTGCAGGTGGGCACTGCGGCCCTGGCCGGGCTCTACCGGGTGCGTGGCCAGGTGATGTGGCCCATCCGGCTGGCGGCAGGCGGCCTGGCCGGCGCGCTCGTGGTGCTGCTGCTCGTGACCTGGGCGGGCGACGGCGAGGGCGTGTCGCGGCAGGCGCTCATCGGCCAGGCGGCGCTCTTCGGCCTGATGGCCGTCGTCTGGCGCGCGCTCACCGGGCTGAAGGTCCGCCAGCGGCAGGCGCGCGACATCCGGGAGCAGTTCGGCGGGCAGGTACTGGTGGTGCAGGGCGCGGAGGTGGGCTCGATGGCCGGCGCGCTGGCGCGCACCTGGGACTACCGGCACCTGCTGTCGAACCTGCTGATGAAGGACCTGAAGCTGAAGTACCAGCGGTCGCTCCTGGGCTTCGCCTGGTCGCTGCTCAACCCGCTGCTGATGATCCTCGTCTACACGCTGGCCTTCACCTACGTGATGAAGGTGCAGACGCCGCGCTTCGTCTTCTTCATCCTCATCGGCGTGCTGGCGTGGACGTTCTTCGGCAGCGCCGTGTCGAGCGCCACCGATGCCGTGACGGGGAGCGGCTCGTTCCTGAGGAGCGTGGTGTTCCCCCGCGTGGTGCTGCCGCTGTCGACGGTGCTCTTCGCGCTGGCGCAGTACCTGCTCACGACGGTGGTGTTCCTGCCCCTGATGCTCGTCCTCTACCAGGTGCCGCTCGAGCCGCGGATGCTGCTCTTCCCGGTGTTCCTGGCGCTGCAGGTGCTGTTCATCGCGGGAATCTCGCTGGCGCTGTCCACCGCCACGGCGGTCTTCCGCGACGTGAAGCACCTGGTGGAGGTGGGCCTCGGCATCGGCTTCTGGGCCACGCCCATCCTCTACGAGCCGACGATGGTGCCCGAGCAGTTCCGGCCGTTCCTGCTGCTCGGGCCGATGACGCCGTACATCCGCGCCTACCAGGACATCTTCTACTACGGCGTGACGCCGGCGCTGGCCGTCTGGGTGGTGGCCACCGTGTATGCCGCCGGCATGTTCATCTGCGGCCTCAGCGTCTTCCTGGCCTACGAAGATCGCTTCACGGAGTTCGTGTGAGCGCGGGCCCGCTGATCGTCGTCGAGCAGGTGTCGAAGCGGTTCGTGATCCATCACAACCGGCCCAACGCGCTGAAGACGCGCGTGATGGGGCTGGTCCACGCGCGGCACCGCTCGCGCGCCGAGGAGTTCTGGGCGCTCCGGGACGTGAGCCTGCAGGTGGGGCGGGGCGAAGCGGTGGGGCTGGTCGGGCGGAACGGGTCGGGGAAGAGCACCCTGCTGAAGCTGATGGCGGGCATCCACACGCCCACGTCCGGCCGCGTGCTGGTCCGGCGGCACCTCACCATCGGCACGATGATCGAGCTGGGCGTCGGGTTCCACCCCGAGCTGACGGGCCGGGAGAACGTGTTCCTGAACGCGTCGGTCTACGGCCTCACGCGGCGGCAGGTGGAGCGCATCTACGACCAGGTGGTGGAGTACTCGGAGATCGGCCGCTTCATCGACGAGCCGCTGAAGAACTACTCGTCGGGCATGATGATGCGCCTGGGCTTCGCGGTGGCGGCGCACCTGGACGCGGAGGTGCTGCTGCTGGACGAGATCTTCGCGGTGGGCGACGAGGCGTTCCAGGCGAAGTGCCGGAAGACGATGCTCGGGTTCCTGGAGCAGGGGCGCACGATCGTCTTCGTCTCGCACTCGGCGAGCGTCGTCGAGGAGGTGTGCGGCCGGGTGTGCGTGCTGAGCGGCGGCCAGAAAGTGTACGACGGCCCGACGAAGGAGGGCCTGGCGCTGTATCACGACCTGACGGGGACGGTGGCTCCGCCGTCATCCGCGGTCGAAGCCGATGCGCCCTGAGAGCCCGCCCCCCACAGGTACTTCGTCCGACAGGCACCCGATGACACCGCACGCTTCGGCAGCGACGCGGATGCTGTTGCTGCAGCTTCGCTCGTCGGGGTACACGTGCGGCATGCCGGCCAGGAACATGTTGGCCACCGGCGCGCGGCACGACGGCACCCTGCGCGAGAAGTGCAGGTCGCAGACCGTCGCGGCCGTCCGGCTGCGGAACACGTGGGCGCGCAGCACGTGCTCACGGCGGAACGCCGGGTAGATGCGGGCGAGTGGCCCGACCATCTGCTCGATGGCCTCGGCGGCCGGGAGGCTCATTAGCGGATCCGCGAGGTGCACGTAGCGCGAGAGATAGGCGAGGTGGATGCCGCCGTAGCGCTCCGTGCCCACGAGGTTCGTGTGCTCGATGACCCCGCCGAAGGGGAACCCGGGGTCCGCCACGTTGAGCCAGTAGATGGAGCTGAGCCGTCGGTCCATCTCGAGCACGACACAGACGGCGCCGAAGTACTCGATGGATTCCAGGGACCGGGCGTACTCCGCGTCGTGGTCCCGCACCAGGGGCGGAAGCACGGGCACCGGGACGGTGAAGAGAAAGGCGCCACCCTCGAATCGGCGCCGGCCCGCGATGAGGGCGTGCAGCGTTCCGCCGTCGATCTCCAGCGCCTCGACGGGGCACTGCGGGTGCATGCCGACGCCCATGTCCTTCAACCGCGACAACAGGGCCTGGAGCAGGACGTCGAGGCTGCCATCCAGGTAGCCCAGCCGCTCCCCGCCGCCCGATCGGGAACGCATCCGCTGGCGCAGGCGCCCGACCATCCACGCCAGCGGAACCTGCCGCGCATAGGGGCCGAACTTGATGTTCAGCAGCGGCAGCCAGACGCTGTCCGCGGCCGATTGCCCTGCCCACCGCTCGAACCACTCATACGCCGGGATGCCTTCGGTCCGCTCCCACGACGCCAGGTGGCCCAGGTACGCACTGGAGAGGGCGAACCGCACCTTGTCGGGAAACCGCATCGGCGCGAAGCGAAGCAGATCCGCGGGGGTGCCGAACTGGTAGATGCGCCCGTCGCGGAAGACGCCGACGCGGCTGTCGTGGAACCGCAGGCGGGATGCCAGGCCCAGCTCGTCGAGCAGCCATCGCAGCTCGGCGTCGTGGGTGAAATGGTGATGGTAGAAGAACTCGAGCCGGTCACCCCCGACAGGGAAGGTCCCGAGCAACCCACCGAAGTGCGGGCCGGCTTCGAGGACGTCCACCCGCCAGCCTGCTTTCGCTGCGAGGTAGCCTGCCGCCAGGCCCGTGATGCCGCCGCCGACGACGACGAGGTGATTCGGCGTGCCGGTCGCGCTCATGCGGGCTCGCCCGGCGCGGTGTGGGCGCCGGCCGCCCCGCCCCGCCCGTTCCCGACGTCGAGGCCGAGCGTGCTGTCGATGACGAACGCGGGGCGCCCCTTGACCTCCTCGAAGATCCGCTCGAGGTACTCGCCGATGATGCCGAGTGAGAGCAGCTGCACGCCGCCGAGGAAGAGGATGGAGATCACGATGGTCGCGAACCCCGGCACGGGCTCCAGGCCGAACTGCGCGAACCACGAGCGGAATACCCGCTGGGCGATCGTGAAGCCGACGCCCAGCATGCTGAGCAGAGAGATCCAGAGGCCCATGTGCGAGGCGAACCGCAGCGGTACGGCCGAGAACGAGAAGACGCCGTCCTTTGCCAGGCGCAGGAGGCGCGAGAACGTGTACTTGGGATCCCCGGCGTGCCGGGCGCTCCGCTCGTAGGCCATGCCAACCTGCCGGAACCCGGCCCACGCCCGGAGCCCCCTCACGAACCGGCGCCGTTCGGGCAGCGCGTTCAGCACGTCCACGACCCGGCGATCCAGCACGCAGAAGTCGCCGGTATCGAGCGGAATCTCGAACGGCACGAGGCGCGCCATGAAGCGGTAGAAGGCCCAGTAGCAGAACCGCTTGATCGGCCCCTCCTTGCGGCTCGCCCTCACCGCGTACACGACGTCGTTCCCCTCCGACCACTTCGCGAGAAACCGGTGAATCTCCTCGGGCGGATCCTGCAGGTCCGCGTCCATGACGACAACCGCGTCGCCGGGGGCGTAGCACAGGCCCGCCGACACCGCCGCCTGGTGCCCGAAGTTCCGCGAGAAGGAGATCGCACGCCAGCGGCCGTCGCGCTCGTGCTGCGCGCGCAGCAGGGCCCGCGTCTCGTCCCGCGACCCGTCGTCCACGCACACGACCGTCCAGGAGTACGGCCAGGTGTCGGCCGCCGCGGTGAGTCGCTGGAAGAGCTCCGGCAGCACCGCGGCCTCGTTGAAGCACGGGATCACGACCGAGACAGCCTTCACTGGACCGCCTCCGCCGGAGGCGTCTCGCCGGGCCGCGTGTGCCCGAGGCCCGAGGAGGCCGGCGACATGGCGCGGGACCCGAATGCCCACGGCAGTGATGCCCATCCGGTCGCTGCCAGCACGAACATGACGGGCGACATCGGGATCCAGTAGCGGGTCCCCTCGCTGTTCTCCAACGCGGAGGCGACGGCAACGTCCATCAGCACCATCATCGACAGCAGACCTGAGGCGAAGACGTGCGGCGGCAGCATCCGGCGATCACCCTGTCGGCGACCACGCAGCCGGGATGCCAGCACCATGCCGGCGACCAGGACAATGGCCCCGAGGGTGGCCGTTACCAGCACCTTCTTCGCGACCGCATCGTACTTCACCAGCCTCGCAGTCCAGCCAGGCCACCTGCCGGCGAAGGCCTGATCCATCAGGCCCGGCTGGACGTAGAGGTAGCCGTAGGCGTTCCGGGCGACCGCGCGCAGGTACACACCCG
>JBFWQE010000245.1:0-5710 GCA_050249615.1 Vicinamibacterales bacterium | reverse complement strand
GGCGGGCGCGCGACCGCGGCTGGCAGACGGTGTTTGCCCCGGTGGCGGCCGTCACCCACTTGACCGCGCGAACGAGCCGTCACGCGCGCCTCCGGTCTCTGATCGCGTTTCACACGAGCGCCCTCCGCTACCACTGGAAGCACGCGGGGCTGCTGGGCCGGGTTCTGTCCCCATTCGTGGGGATGGGGCTTGCAGTCCGGTTCCTCGCGCGAGCGTCGAGACGTGATCGGCCACGCGGCTGAGCTGCGCGTGCCGGCGGGCTATCGCGGCTCGTCGTCGGAGGACGTGGGGTTCCTCCGGGCACGCGGATGCGCCTTGCGGTACGTCTCGAGCAGCTGTGTGGTGTTCACGTGCGTGTAGCGCTCGGTCGTGCTGATCCGCGCGTGGCCCAGCAGCTCCTGGATGCCGCGCAGGTCCGCCCCGCGTTGCAGCAGGTGCGTGGCGAACGAGTGGCGCAGCGCGTGCGGGCTGATCCCCATTCGCGTGCTGCACTGCGCGACGTAACGGCGCAGCAGCCGATCCACGCTTCGCCCGGTGATGCGCCCGCCGCGGACGTTCACGAACAGCGGCTCCTCGGGTCGCGGTCGGCGCGCTGCCTGAGTCCCGACTCCCGCCTTCGCCAAGGCTCCGGCGGGCGAGCCCGACTCCCGACTCCCGATTCCCGCCTCACGACGGAAGACGATCCCCGCCCGCTCCTTCATCCACGCCCGGATCGCGTCGGCCGTGGACTGGTTGAACGGCACGACCCGCTCCTTGCCGCCCTTGCCCAGCACGCGCACCAGTCGCCCGTTCAGGTCGAGATCCTCGAGGTCCACGCCGACCAGCTCGCTCAGCCGCAGGCCCGATGCGTAGAACAGCTCGAACATGGCCCGGTCGCGGCGCCCGAGCGGCGTGCGCGTGTCGATGCTGTCGAGCAGCGTCGTGATCTCGGCTTCTGACAGGTGAACCGGGATGGTCTTCGCCAGCTTCGGCGCTACCGCCACGGCCGTCGGGTCGGTGTCGAGGACGCCCTCGCGCCGCAGGTAGTGCATGAAGGCGCGCACGCCCGAGAGCTTCCGCGCCACCGATGCCCGGGCCTGGCCTGCCTTGTTCAGCGACGCGATCCAGGCGCGCACCCCGGCCGAGTCCAGGTGTTCGGGCTGCAGGTGGGAAATCCGCAGGTCGCGCTCGGAGGACTGCCATGCGAGGAACTGGCCCACGTCCGAATCGTAGGCGCGCACCGTGTGCGGCGAGACGTTCCGATTGAGCTCGAGGAAGGCGAGAAAGGCCTTCAGGTGATCGCGGAGGTTCTCCGGCGCCCCGGGCGCCTCGCCTCGGGTCAGCAGGCTCCGTCGCCGTTCGCCCGCCGCGCGCGGCCGTGAGGAAGGGCGCGCCACGGCTTCACCGGCCGCTCAGTGCGGCCTCGCCCATCCACTCCCGGAGGTCGTCCAGCGCGCGCGACGCGATCAGGGCCTTCCTGCGTGCCTTGTCGCGCGGCGGGTTCGCGAGCGGCTCCATGATGCCGTGCGTGATGTTGCTTGGCTGGTAGTGCGCGGGGGCCGCGTGCGAGACGTAGTGCGCCAGCGCGCCCATCGCCGTGGTGCGCGGCAGCACGCGCGGGGCGCGTCCGAGCGCCAGCGCCGCCGCATTCCGGCCGGCCAGGAGCCCCGAGGCCGCGGATTCCACGTAGCCCTCCACGCCTGACACCTGCCCGGCGAAGAACAGGTCGGGGCGGAACCGTGTCTGCCACGTGGGCTCGAGTACCTTCGGCCCACAGATATAGGTGTTCCGATGGACCATGCCGAACCGCACGAACTCCGCGTGCTCGAGCCCGGGGATCATCCGGAGCACGCGCGCCTGGTCGCCCCACTTGATCTGCGTCTGAAACCCCACGAGGCTGAAGTGATCGCCCGCCAGCGTGTCCTGGCGCAGCTGCACGACGGCATACGGAAAGCGCCCCGTCTTCGGATCGGTGAGGCCCACGGGCTTCATCGGCCCGAACCGCAGCGTGTCGCGGCCGCGGTACGCCATCACTTCGATGGGAAGGCACCCCTCGAAGAACTTCACGGAATCGAAGTCGTGCACCGTCGCCGACTCGGCCGCGACCAGGGCATCGTAGAACGCGTCGTACTCGCCCTTCGTGAAAGGGCAGTTCAGGTAGTCACCCTCGGGTGCGGGCGGGTGCGAGCAGGTGCGGGCGGGTGCGGGCGGGTGCGAACACAGTTCGTCTGCTGCCTTGTCACTTCTGCCTTCTGCCTTGTCACTTCTGCCTTCTGCCTTGTCAGGCACGCCTGCCTCGCCGAAGCCCGTCGCCTCCCCATCGGGCGATGGCGGACGCCACACGTTCCGGTCCCACCGCGACGCGCGGAACACCTTCGACATGTCGATGGAGTCTGCCAGGACGATCGGGCTGATGGCGTCGTAGAAGGAAAGGTGCTCCGCTCCGACGATGCGCTGGATGTCGGCCGAAAGCGCGTCCGAGGTGAGCGGGCCGGTTGCGATGACGACCGGCGACCAGCCCGACTCGGGAGTGGGCACGTGATCGATTTCCTCGCGGGCGATGGTGATGCGGGGATGCGAGGCCACTGCTTCCGTGACGAGCCGAGAGAAGACGTGCCGGTCCACTGCGAGCGCGGCGCCGGCGGGCACCCGCGCCTGGTCCGCGGCCCGCATCACCAGCGACCCCAGCTGCCGCATCTCTTCCTTCAGCAACCCGACGGCGTTGTCCAGCTTGTCACCACGGAACGAGTTGCTGCACACGAGCTCGGCCAGACCGTCGGTCTGGTGCACGGCGGTCTTCCGGACGGGCCGCATCTCGTGAACGACGACCTCCACGCCGAGCTCCGCGGCCTGCCACGCGGCCTCGGCGCCGGCCAGACCGCCGCCGATGACGTGGATCATGCGTTCGCCCGTGCCTTGCGTGCCCGCGCGGGCGCGGCCTTGGACTTGCGCGCCCGACCGCCCTTCTTCGCCGAGCCCGCACGCGCGGCCAGCAGCTCCTGCGCCTGCGCCATCGTGACCGACTCCGGCGAGACGCCCTTCGGCAACGAGGCGTTGGTCGTGCCGTCGGTCACGTACGGGCCGTAGCGGCCGTCGAGAATGCGTACAGCCTCGCCGCTGTCCGGGTGCGGCCCGAGCGCCTTCAGCTCCTTCGGCGCTGCGCGCTGGCGGCGCATCGATTTCTTGGGCTGCGCCAGCAACTCGCGCGCACGCTCGAGCGTGATGGTGTAGACATCGTCGGTGGCCTCGAGCGAGCGGAACTCGGCGCCGTGCTTGACGTAAGGACCGAAGCGACCCAGGTTCACCAGGATCTCTTCGCCGTCGTCACCCCGGCCCAGCTCCCGCGGAAGCGACAGCAGCCTGAGAGCATCGGCCAGCGTGATGGTGTCCTCGCTGAAGTCGCGCCCGAGCGAGGCGCGGCGCGGCTTCTCCTTCGAGCCGCGCTCGGGCGTCTCGCCCAGCTGCACGTAGGCGCCGAAGCGCCCGTGCATCACGTAGACGGGCAGGCCGCTCTTCGGGTCGGTGCCCAGCGACTTTGGTCCCTGCGCCTTGGCCTTCAGCAGCGCCAGCGCCTTTTCGATCGTCAGGTCCGCCGGCGCCAGGTCGTCGGGCAGCGATGCGCGCGGGCCCTCGTCGGCCGATTCGCCCATCTGCAGGAACGGGCCATAGCGCCCGATGCGCACGCGAACGGGCAGGCCGCTCTCCGGATCCCGGCCCACCTCGATCATCGGGTAGTCGATGGCCTGGCCCTTTTCCTCGACCAGGTTCTCGAGCCCGTGGTGCTTGCCGTCGCCGCGGTAGAACTCCTGGATGAAGTCCAGCCAGTCCTTCTCGCCGTTCGAGATCTGATCGAGGATCTCCTCCATCTCGGCGGTGAAGCCGAGGTCCACATAGTCTCCGAAGTGCTCTCGAAGCAGCCGCGTGACGGCGAAGGCCGTGAAACTGGGCACGAGCGCCTTGCCCTGCCGCGAGACGTAACCGCGGCGCTGGATGGTGGCCACCGTGGGCGCATAGGTGGAGGGTCGGCCAATGCCCTCCTCTTCCAGCCGCTTCACCAGCGAAGCCTCGGTGAAGCGCGCGGGAGGCGTGGTCTCGTGGCCTTTCGATTCCACCTTCGTGGCCACGACCTTCGCATCCACCTGGTCCGGGGCGTGCACGCGGTCGCCCACCGCGAGCTTCGGCAACAGCGTCTCTCTCTCGTCGAGCTCCGCCGCCGGGTCGTCGCTCCCCTCGACGTAGGCGCGCAGGTACCCCGCGAACTCTATGGCCTTGCCGCTGGCAGTGAAGATGCCTTCCTGGCCGGAGGCCGCGCGGCCGGTAATCTCCACCGTCGTCCGGAGCATGCGGGCCTCCGCCATCTGCGAGGCGATGGCGCGCTTCCAGATGAGGTCGTAGATGCGCAACTCGTCGCTTTCGAGCACCCCCTCGAGCATCTGCGGCGTGCGCTTGAACTCGGTGGGCCGGATGGCCTCGTGCGCTTCCTGCGCGTTGCGCACCTTCGTCTGGTACTGCCGGGGGCCGCGGTAGTAGTCGGCGCCGTACATGTCGCGCACGGCCTGGCCGGCTTCCGCCAGGGCCTTGTCGCTGAGCGTGGTCGAGTCGGTTCGGTGATAGGAAATGAGGCCTTCGAGATCCCCGCCCCCGATGTCCACGCCCTGGAACAGGCGCTGGGCCACCTGCATGGTGCGCTCGGCCGAGAAGCCGAACTTGCGGTTCGCGTCCTGCTGCAGGGTGGAAGTGGTGAACGGCGGCGCGGGCCGCTGCGTGAACGGCTTCTCTTCGACCGATGTGACCGTCCACGGCAGGCCGCGCATCAGGCCCTCGCGCAACGCGTCGGTCTCGGCCTGCGACTTCAGGTGCACCAGGCGGCCGCTGCCAGCCAGCTGCCCCTTGCTGTCGAAGTCCTTGCCCGTGGCGACACGGTCGCCCGAGACTCTCACCAGGGTGGCGCTGAAGTCACGGTCCTCCGCCCTGAGCGTGGCTTCGATGTCCCAGTACGTGGCCGAGCGGAAGGCCATCCGCTCTTCCTCGCGCTCGACGATGAGCCGGACCGCGACGCTCTGGACGCGGCCGGCGCTGAGCCCGGTCTGCACCTTCTTCCACAGCACCGGAGACAGCGTGTAGCCGTACAGGCGGTCGAGGATGCGTCGGCTCTCCTGCGCGCGCACCAGGTTCTCGTCCACGTCCTCGTGGGCCTCGGCCAGCGCCTGCCGGATGGCGTCCTCGGTAATCTCGTGGAAGACAATGCGCCGGACCTTCACCTTCGGCTTGAGGATCTGCTGCAGGTGCCAGCTGATCGACTCGCCCTCGCGGTCGGGGTCGGTAGCGAGAATCACTTCCGACGCGTCCTTGAGCGCGGCCTTCAGGGCCGTCACGTACTTCCGCTTGTCCGCCGGAATCACGTAGTAGGGGGTGAACTTGCCCTCCGTGTCGACGCCAAGGCGTCCCCACGGCTTGCCCTTGATCTCCTTGGGCACGTCCGCCGCCGATTCGGGCAGGTCGCGGACGTGGCCATAGCTGGCCTCGACCCGGTAGTCGGTGCCCAGGAAACGGGCGAGCGTCCGGGCCTTGGCGGGTGATTCGACGATGACAAGAGGCTTGGGCATTTCGGTTCTAGTGAACAACCTACGTTAGCACGCGGCCCCGAACCCGCCGGAACCTGGCGAATCCAATTCTCTGGATTTGTCCGGCCAGTTCCAGCTCCAGCAACCTCGCGAGCACGACGGCGGTG
>JBFWQE010000244.1:0-5723 GCA_050249615.1 Vicinamibacterales bacterium | reverse complement strand
CAGGTGGCAGCAGCAAGGGCTGCGCTGTCGGTTCGATCAGGTCTTCCACCTCGGCCGGGCTGGTTCTCCGGCCCTTTCGCTCCCAGTGAGCGACGACCGGCAACTGATGTTCGCCCTGCGAAAGTTCCACGCTCGCGTGCGCGTCGAGTGGCGGCAACGTCAGCGCATCCCGCTCGCTGTTCGCGAATCCAACGTCCACGAGGAGTTCGAGCTGGGGTCCGCAGAACGTGCACGTCGTTACTGCGGACGCTATGCACCTGGTCGGACTGAGGCGCCAGTACAAGCCAGGGAGGGTGGCACCTTGACCCGAGGCGGTTGCGCGAATCGCCATTACGAGCCAAATGGTCACTGCCAGGCCGCGCCGGCCTGCTGAAGAACCCATACCACCAGCATCGCCGCCGCAATCGCCCAGGCCGCGGAGCGGAAACGCCGGACGATGAAGATGGCGACGCTCGTTCCCGCATACCAGCTCGCGCGGAGGTTGAAGCGGCCGTCCTCGAGCACCAGGCCGTTGGCGACAATGGCCGCCAGAACGGCAGGAGCGATGAGGCGCAGCGTTCGCTCGAGCCGTGCGGGGACGGCCACGCCCCGCGCCACCAGCACGATGGCGGATGCGCGAATCAGGTAGGTGCCGATGCCCGCGAAGAGGAACTGCCACGCCAGGCTCACGCGCGATGCCTCCGGTCCACGAGCGCCCCAAGTGCCACGCCGGTGGCCGCTCCAATCACGGTGCTCAGCCCGTGAGGGAGCGATGAGGTGGTCACCGTGACCGCCGCGGCCGACAGGGCGGCGACCATCGCGGGGCGATCGATCAACGTGGGCACCAGCAGCACCACGAAGACGAGCGGCACGGTGAAGGCGATGTCGATGCTCGGCGGGATCGCCGCGCCCAGCATGATGCCGGCCAGCGTGCCGGCCCACCAGACCAGCGCCGTCAGCACGCCGGCCCCGAGGTAGTACCAGCGCTGCGCCACCGGGTCGGGTTGCTCGCGGAAGTACTGCAGCGACAGGGCGGCCGTCTGGTCGGTCATCAGGTATGGCAGCCCGTAGCGCCAGCGTGCGGGGAACGCCCTGAAGGCGGGTGCGAGCGCCATGGAGTACAACGCGAACCGGAGGTTGACGACGAGCCCGGTCAGGATGACCACCGCGGCGCTCGCGTGGGCCTTGACGAGCGACAGCATCGAGAGCTGGGCCGCGCCGGCCAGCACGATCCACGACGCCGACGCGCCCACCCACGCGTCCAGTCCGGCCGCCGTGACCCCCACGCCGTACGCCAGGCCGAACGGAAAGGTCGCGACGGCCATCGGCACGGCCGCCTTGAAGCCGGCGGTCGCGCCCGCGCGAGCCGGCGGAGGGAGAGAGAACATCCGCCTAGCATGCCGCAAACCCGCGCTATCATGAGCCGCCCTGGCCGCTCTCCTCTCCAAAGATCGCATCGTCGCGCCGCCCGGCTTCAATCGCTGGCTCGTCCCGCCCGCGGCGCTGGCCATCCACTTGTCCATCGGGATGGCGTACGGTTTCAGCGTCTTCTGGTTGCCGCTCAGCCGCGTAGTCGGCATCACCGAGTCGGCTCCGGGCGACTGGCGCATCAGCACTCTCGGGTGGATGTACACGCTCTTCTTCGTCATGCTGGGGTCGTCTGCGGCGGTGTTCGGGCCCTGGCTGGAGCGCGAAGGGCCGCGGAAGGCCGGCGTGGTGGCGGCGTGCTGCTGGGGCGGCGGGTTCTTCCTCTCCGCCCTCGGGATCTGGCTGCACCAGGTGTGGCTGCTGTGGCTCGGGTCCGGCGTAATCGGCGGCTGCGGCCTCGGGCTGGGCTACATCTCGCCCGTCTCCACCCTCATCAAGTGGTTCCCGGATCGCCGCGGCATGGCGACGGGACTGGCCATCATGGGCTTCGGAGGCGGCGCGATGATCGGCTCACCGCTGGCCGATCGGTTGATGCGCATGTTCGCCACGCCCACGTCGGTCGGGGTCTGGGAGACGTTCGTGGTGATGGGCGCTCTCTACTTCGTGGCGATGATGGCCGGGGCACTTGGCTATCGCCTGCCGCCACCGGGCTGGAAGCCCGCGGGCTGGACACCGCCGGCCGGCGCCGAGACGGTGGGGCCCGCGCGCGCGGTGCCCGCCGACGTGGCCTGGCGAACGCGCCAGTTCTGGCTGCTGTGGACGGTGCTGTGCCTGAACGTCAGCGCCGGCATCGGCGTGATCGGCATGGCCTCGCCCATGATCCAGGAGGTCTTCAGCGGACGCGTCGGTGCGTCGGCCGCGGCCGGATTCGCGGGGCTCATCAGCCTGTTCAACATCGGCGGCCGCATCTTCTGGGCATCGCTCTCGGATCGCATCGGCCGCAGGGCCACCTACACGGTGTTCTTCGCGCTCGGCATGGCGCTCTACGCCACGGTGCCGTTCGCGGGCCGCAGCGGCAACCTCGCGCTCTTCGTCGCGCTCTTCTGCGTCATCCTGACGATGTATGGCGGCGGCTTCTCCACCATCCCCGCGTATCTGGCCGACCTGTTCGGGGTCACCTACGTGGGCGCCATTCACGGGCGACTGCTCACGGCCTGGTCCACGGCCGGCATCCTGGGCCCGGTGATGGTGAACTACATCCGCGAGTTCCAGATCGGCCGCGGCGTGCCACCGGCCGACGCGTACACGTTCACGATGTACGTCCTGGTCGGCTTCCTCGCCCTGGGACTGCTGTGCAACCTGGCGGTGACGCCGGTGGACGCCTCGAAGTTCGTCGCGCCGGGCGCCGCGCCGGCGCCGCCCGGCGCGCTGTCCGGGCCGGGTGAGCGCCCGGGCGGTGCCGTGCCGACGGCGCCTGCCGGTTCCTGGGGCCTCGTGGTGGCGGCGTGGACGGCTGTGGCCGTGCCGCTCGGCTGGGGCGTGTACCACACGCTCGCACTCACGAGCCAGCTCTTCGTCCGCTAGCGCCACTCGAGACTGGTATCATCCAGCCCGCAGTCACTCCAGATCCCGATCGACTCTCAGGGGGCTACGCCATGGAACGCAAGACCGCCGCCGATTTCGACCCCGAGCTGCTCATCCTCTTCGACGCCTACGTGCACGGGGCCGTGGATCGCCGCGGCTTCCTCGACCGCGCCACGAAGTTCGCCGCCGGCGGGGTGACCGCCGCCATGCTCCTGGACATGCTCAACCCGAAGTTCGCCGAAGCGCAGCAGGTGGCGAAAGACGATCCACGGATCAAGGCGGAGTACCTGGCGTTCGACTCGCCGAAGGGCTACGGGAAGATGCGGGGCTACCTCGTGCGGCCGGCCAGCGCCACGGGCAGGCTCCCCGGCGTGCTCGTCGTGCACGAGAATCGCGGCCTCAACCCGCACATCGAGGACATCGCGCGCCGCATGGCGCTCGACAACTTCGTGGCGTTCGCGCCCGACGCCTTGACGCCGCTCGGCGGCTACCCTGCAGCCGGCGAAGACGAAGCCCGGGCGCTCTTCGCCAAGCTCGATCAGGCGAAGACGCGCGAGGACATGGTGGCCGCGGTCACGGTGCTGAAGGCCCGCCCGGAGTGCACGGGCCGCGTGGGCGTGGTGGGCTTCTGCTACGGCGGCAGCATCGCGAACATGCTGGCCACGCGCATCCCGGACCTGGGCGCGGCCGTGCCCTTCTACGGCGGCCAGCCGAGCGCGGAGGACGCCGCGAGGATCAAGGCGCCGCTCCTCATCCACTACGCGGGCGCCGACGAGCGCGTCAACGCCGGCTGGCCGGCCTACGAGGCGGCGCTCAAGGCGGCAGGCGTGCGCTACACCATGCACATGTACGAGGGCACGCAGCACGGCTTCAACAACGACACGACGCCGCGCTACGACAAGGCCGCCGCGACGCTCGCCTGGCAGCGGACCGTCGAGTTCTTCAACACACACCTGCGCACGTGAGCTAACGCATCACCGTCGCCTTCACCTCCACCACGACCTGCCGGTCCGTGATGGGGTCCGCCGCCTTGGACACGACGACGGGGACGCCACTCGCGAGGAACACGCTCAGGCTCTGATTGAGGTGCGTAGGGGCCGCGACTCCTTCTCCGGCCGCGGGCGCCGTGGTGCTGGTCCGGATGGGCTGGTACTCGAGCGTCAACTCCAGCCTGAGCCGGTTCGTCGCCCCCCCCTTCGCGTCCTGCTCGATGAAGGGCCGGGCATCCACGTTGAGCATCGTGGCGACCGGTCCGGTCTGCGGGTTCCGCGTGTTCGCACCCGCGCGGATGCGCCCCCATGTCGCGTCACTCGTGATCAGCGAGACGGTCTTCGTCTCCGGCGTCCCTGAGCCGATGCGGTCCGTGATGGTCAGTTCCACCTGGACATTGGTGGCGAGCCCGCGTGGCGCGGGCTCTCGTGGCAGCATCGGCGCTGCCGGCGGCTCGGGCGGGCGTGGCGGTGCTGGCACCTTGTCGGGCCGCGGCGCGCGTGGGACGGTTGCCGTTGGCGCAGTTCGAGGGGCCGGCGGCACCGGCGGCGCCTGCGCAACGGGTGGTGGCGGAGGCACGGGTTCGGCGGGCGGAGCCGGCGGTTGCGCCAGCACGGGGCTGGCGACCAGCGACGCGAGAAGCGCGAGAGCGCGAAGCATGATCTACTCCTCCATCTCGGATAGCGCAGACGGAGACTCGAGGGCCTCCACCGCGAGCGGTGACACGTCAATCGTCTCGAGCACGTCGATCACGCTGGACAGTCCGTCGACGACCAGGGCGGTCGGGGCAGGCACGGGCGCCAGCCCCCAGGTGTCCTCCTCGACCGCGCTTCGCGTCATCCTGCGGCGCGGAGACTCGGCAGCGGGCGCGAGCGATGGTGGAATCGCCGCCACGCCGCCTGCCAGCTGGGCGGGCGCCGGCCACGCGTCCTCCGCCACCAGTGCCACGGGTTGAGTCGGCGTGAAGGGCGGCGCCAACGTCGAGCCGAGCACGACCCAGGCCGCCAGCGCGGCTGCCGACGCGACGGGCACCCACCACAGCCGACTCCCGCTTCCGGGCCGCTCGGGCAGGCGCGCAACCACCCGCGCGAGCAGGCCCTCGTCCGGCGGCGGCGTGACGAGCAACCTGGCCGCCTGGTCGATGGCGGCGTCCACCGCGGTCGATTCCGATTTCACCTGCCACCTCCCCACCCCAGTCGCTCGAGCTTCTCCCGCGCCACCCGCCTCGCCTCGGACACGCGCCACTTCACGGTGCCGACCGGCACCCCCAGCAGGGCCGCGATCTCCTCGTACCGGTGGTCGCCGCTGGCGGCCAGCAGGAACGGATCGCGGAGCCGGCGCGGCAGCGCGTGAACGATGCGCGCGGCGGCGCGCGCCATCTCCCCGTCGATGGCCAGCGCCTCCGCTCCGCGCCCGGGCGCAGGCGCCTCCGCCACCCGCCCAGTGCCGTCATCGATGCCCACGACCCTGCTGACCAGCGCGCGCAACGATCGCCGGCGGTCCAGCGCCTTGCGCCAGACGATGCGGAGGAACCAGGCACGGAAGGCGTCGTCGGTCTCGAGGTCCGCGAGCGCCTTCCAAGCGGCCAGCGACGCATCCTGTACGGCCTCGTCTGCATCGGCCGGCCGCCCCAGGGCGGCCAGGGCCAGGCGCCGGGCCGCCGGAAGATGCCGCTGCAGCAGCTCGCCGAAGGCCTCGCGCTCGCCTTCCCGGGCGCGGGCAACCAGGCGTGCGGTTTCCGGGTCCACCCGCAGCCGTTGTGCAGGCAGCGACGAGAGGAACGGCACCGGAAGCCCTGCGGC
>JBFWQE010000243.1:0-5735 GCA_050249615.1 Vicinamibacterales bacterium | reverse complement strand
CTCCGTACCGCCAGCCGGTCCGTACTGACTGCTCTGTACGGAGCGCCGGGACTTCAGTCCCGGCGTCCCGCGGCCGCATCCCGCTCGGCCGCGCCCAGCTTCGTGAACACGCGGATGTTGTAGTACTCGTCCCGCTCCATGTCGCCGTACTCGCCGCGGTGCGCCATCACGTCGGCCACCATGTCCTTCACCGAGTACTGCGGCTGGAACCCGATCTCCACCTTCGCGCGCTCGCAGGACACCTTGTAGTTGCGGAAGTCCTGGACGTTCCGGATGTCGAGGCGCACGCGCTGGCCGGTCTCGCGCTCGAGCTCCTCCTTCACCAGGTCGGCCACCTGCCCGACGGTGAAGTTCCCGCTCGCCACGTTGAAGACGCCGCTCAGCTTCCGGTTGGCCTGCACCGCGCGCGTGAAGGCGGCGACGTCGTCGCGGATGTCGAGCAGCGGCCGCCAGATCGAGGGGTTGTTCACCGTGATGGTGCCCGTCGTCAGGGCCGACTTGACCATCGTGTTCACGATGAGGTCGAAGCGCATGCGCGGCGACCACCCGCAGACCGTGCCCTGCCGGAGCGCGATCACCGAGAAGTCGTCGTCCTGCAGCTGCAGGGCCGCCCGCTCGCCCTGCAGCTTCGAAATGCCGTAGGGATAGGCGCAGGTGACCGGATCGTCCTCGGTATAGAGCTGGTCCTCGGTGTAGCCGTAGACCGAGCACGACGAGGCGTAGATGAGGCGCTTCACGCCGGCGCGCTTGGCGATGAACGCCAGGTAGGCGGGCAGCGCCCCGTTGGCCACGAAGTTTCTCGCGGGGCTGAACTCCGCCATGGGATCGTTGGAGAGCCCGGCCAGGAAGATCAGCTGATCGAAGCCGCGCAGATCCTCCTCCGTGAGATCGAAGAGCTCACACTGGCGCACCCGGATGTCCGGTGGCAGGTGGTTCCCGAACCAGAGCTGGTCCGCCACCTCGACGTCGTAGCCGCGCTCGCGCAGGGCGGGCGCGAGCCGCGAGCCCACGTATCCCGCACCGCCCGCGATCAGGAGCCTCATGGTGTCAGTCCTCGTCCCGGACGAGCTCCCGATAGCGCGTCGTGTCGAGCGACGTGTCCACGGGCGCCACGAAAGAGACGTCCTTCAGCGACAGCGGCTCGACGGGCTTCGCCGGGTCGAGTGACCGCGCATACTCCATCACGGTGCGGCGGGGCCCCCCGACGTGCACGGTTCCCCGTGCCTGCCGCTCGACGAGCGCGAGGATCTGCCGCGCCGTGACCGACACGCCCTGGCGGGATGTCCACTGATCGACGAACGCCTTCGGGTAGGGGAACACGTCCGGGCCGAAGCTGGTCCGGACGACCAGGTGATCCGGCAGCATGCGGGCCGCGCATTCGCCGCCCAGCTTCGACCAGGCGTAGCGATTCACGGGCAGCACGGCGTCGTCCTCGCGATAGGTGCCCTTGTCGCCCTTGAAGACGTAGTCGGTGGAGATGTAGACCAGCGTCGCGCGGTGGGCGAGGCACCACCGCGCGAGGTTGGCGGTGCCGATGATGTTGGTGGCGATGGCGCGATCCGGATCCTGGTCGATCTTCGGCGGCGAGGTGAACGCCGCGGCGTGGATGATGGTCGTCACGTCCCGCCCCTCCAGCCAGGCTGCCACCGAGGCGGCGTCGCTGACGTCGAGCTCCTTCGACGATGGGTAGAGGGCCGAGGGCAGGAGGCGCTTGAACGCCCCGCCGAGGAGCCCTGAGCCGCCGGTGAACACGGTGGAGGGGGCGTCGAGCACGCTCATCTCAGCACCGGCCGTAGACGAAGTTCGTGGACCGCTCGTCGGCCTTCCAGGCCGCGAGCGTGAGCCCATCGGTGTCCTTCTGGCTGATCGTCGCGCCGCGCGCGACGAGGCCGTCGAACTCGCGCCTGAGGGCCGCATCGCACGGCGACCAGTCGAGGTCCGGGGCCAGCGGCGAGAGCCCTGCCTCGCACCCTGGACTGTACTCGCCGGTGCAGAGGTACTCGATGCGGGACGGCTCGGTGAAGAAGTTGCCGTGCGCGAACCCGGGGGGCACCCAGATCCACTCGCTATGGGGCGCGTCGTCCGACGCCGGCATGTCGTACGCGGCTATCTGCCCGAACGTCGGGGAGCCGAGCCTGATGTCCAGGAAGAGATCGACCATGCGCCCCGACACCGTCCGCACGAGCTTGCCCATGTACGGGTTCCACTGGAAGTGCAGCCCGCGGACGACACCGGCACGCGACCAGCTCTCGTTCATCTGCGGGGTCGGCATGCCTCGCAGGAAACCCAGGTCGGGGTGTCCATCGATGTCGCTGCGACGAAACGGTTCGGTGAAGTAGCCTCGCGTGTCGGAGAATCGGGCGAACCGGATGACCTTGACGTCCGGCAGGGCGAGCGGCGTGACAGACAGGATTTTCATCGTGAGTGGCGGCTCCGATTATGACAGGACTCGCGCGTGTCGCGCGAGTCCTGCGATGGGCCGCCGTGCAGTGCGGGTGCGGCGCGTGGGTGCTACGGAACGACGACGGTCACCGCGTTCGATTCCGGGCTGGTGCCCGCGCCGTTGGTGGCCACCACGCTGACGACGTAGCTGCCGCTGGGCGCCGGCACCGTGACCGACGTGCCGGTCACGGGCAGCGCGGCCACGATGGCCGACGATCCAGGCATGCGCGCCAGCAGCGTGTAGCCCGCGGGGGCCGTGCCGCTCGTGGGCGGCGACCACGAAAGCGCCACGGTCGACCCGCTCACCGACGGCGGTGAGAGCGCGGGCGGGCCGGGCACCACCGGCGGGGCCACGGTGAAGCTCACTTCGTTGGACGTCGCGGAGCCTCCAGCGTTGGTCGCGACCACGCGCACGTAGATGGTGACGCCCACCGGCGCCGTCGCGGAGATGGACGTGGCCCCTCCCATCGGCGCCACGGCGAGATTCGACGCGCCGGGGCTGGTGCCGGCGTAGAGGGTGTAGTTCGTGGGCGGGCCGCCCGCCCCGGGCGACCAGTTGAGCGTCACGGGGTTGGCGGCGGCCTGCGCCAGCGACAGCGTCGGCGGCCCGGGCGGCGATGGCGGCTGCGGACCCACCGTCACCAGCACGGCCGGCGACGGGGCGATGCGCGCCCCGATGGGCTCGAGGCTGACGGCGCGGAAGTAGTACGTGCCGCTGGCCACCGCGCCCGAGTACGTGCCCGGGCTGGGCACGAACACCTGGAACGCCGCCGGCGAGAACTGGGCGTTCTGTGACGCCTCGACGATGTAGCCGCCGACCTGCGGACCGCTCGTCGGCGCGCCGAACGACACGGTCACGGTGTTGCCCGACGCGCTGGCCGAGAAGTTCGAGGGTGCGCCAGCCGCCGTCACCACCGTGATGGGCACGTCCCGCACCGTGAACTGCCCGCTGATGGTGGAACGCGCGAGCACGCGCAGCGTCCAGTTCCCCTGGGCCAGCGCGTAGACCCCATTGAACGAGAACCCTGAGTTGGCGAACGCCCCGCTCGCCGAAGGGCAGGATGTCGGGAACGACCGCGTGCCGAGCGATCCGCCGAACCCCAGCACCTGCGTCGAGCCGGCCTGCGGCCCGCTGACGTCGGGGCCGGCGATGGCCAGCACCGACACCTCGTCCATGTTGATGCCCGAGCTGTTGCCCTCGTCGTAGGCGCAGCCCGTGATGGTGAACGGCGTCGGCACCGACGCGCCGGCCGCCGGGGCCGACACGGTGAGCCGCGGCAGCGAGGACGACGGCGCGTACACGCGCAGCTTCCCGCCGGAGTAGGCGCCGCGGACTTCCTGGAGGCCGCCGCGGTTCTCGACGATGCGCACGTAGACGAAATACTCGCCCGGCGTGACGCCGTTGGTGTTGAACGGGAAGGTGAGGGCGGCACCGCGCTGCACGTTGTTCTGGGTGCCCACTTGCACCAGGCCGCTCGAGGGGTCGCGGTCGCCGTCGAGGAAGAACTGCGCCGTGTAGGTGCTGCCCGTGTCCGCGTCGTTGAAGCCGTAGCGGACGTTGAAGGTGCCGCCGGTGCCCACCTCGTCCAGCGCGGCGAGCTTCACGCCCGCCAGGCGGAACGTCACCCCGGTGGTGGCCTCGTGCGGGTCGAGCCGGAAGAAGCGGACGGAGTGGTTGAGCCACGGCAGCGTCGGGCAGAACGGGCACTCGGTCTCGAGGCCCTGGTTGGCCGCGGTGAGCGTGCTGAGGTCTACCGTGTAGGTGTTCCGGCCGGGCCAGATGAGCAGGTCGTTGGTCGCCGTCATCGTGCTGGCGTCCATGCCGCTCTGCGAGCCCCACAGCACGCGGGTCAGTGAGCCCTGGCCCAGGTTGCCGTCCAGCCCGAACGGCGTGTCCAGCGTGAGGGTGAACGTCAGGTGACGGTAGCGGCGCGTGTTGATGAGCGCAGAGCCGCCGTTGAGCAGGGTCACCTGCGGATCGCCGGTGCTGGTGCCCGCCCCCTGCAGCGCCGGCTGCCCGGCGTCGTTCACCAGGCCGGGGTTGACGACGCCGTTCAGCAGCGCCACGTCACCGGCATCGGCCATGTCCCACGGGTTGCCGAGCACGTCGGTCGCGAAGTCGGCCCCGCCGCTCGCGTCCGGATCGATCACGGTGACCTGCGGCGGCGCGTTGATGGTGAAGGCCTGCGACGAGGACGTCCCGTTGTTGCAGCTGAGCGACGCCTGGTAGGCGCCGGGCGCGAGCACGCCGTAGTTGAACGCGATGCTGCCCGACCCGGAAGCGGGGCCCCGGGCCACGTTGAAGGGCACACCCTCTGCATCGGTGATG
Organism: Vicinamibacterales bacterium; assembly: GCA_050249615.1. Lineage (GTDB taxonomy): Bacteria > Acidobacteriota > Vicinamibacteria > Vicinamibacterales > UBA2999 > VFZN01. The sequence continues at coordinate 964 of JBFWQE010000243.1, read as the reverse complement.
CGCAGCGTGTAGGTGCTCGTGCAGTTCGTGTAGTTGATGGTCATCGTGGCGGCGCCCGCGCCGTCGCGCGCGGTCAGCCGCACCCAGTCGATTTCCACCGGGACGGAGTAGCCGGCGGTGCCCTGCGCGCGCAGCTCGAAGCCGCGCGCCAGCGACTGCAGGTGCCATGGGCGGGGCGTGCCCCCGAGCGGCGAGGCCAGCTGTCCCGACTGAAGCGAGCCGTCCGTCGTGACGTACTGCAGCGTCGGCAGGTCCAGGATGTACAAGGCCCAGCCGTCCCTCGGATTGCCCCACAGCGCCAGGCCCGACTGGTTGGCGTCGTCGGGCCCGCCGTAGGTGCGGTGATACCAGATGGCCATCAACTGGTTGGGCGGCGGCCCCGGATTGGTGAGCCGCATCTTCACCGCGAGCTTGCCATAGCGGCTCGTGGGAATGGCCATGTGATCGAACGCGCCCGTGCGGCCGTTGTTGACGAGTCCCGCGCCGCCGCGGAACAGCAGGGACAGCTTGTTCCCGGCGCTCGTGTCGGTGGTGGCCTGGAATCGGCCATTGTTGAGGAACACGCCGCGCCCGGCCGACCGCGCCTGCGCGCTCGTGGTCCAGCCGAGCTGCTCGTCCGGGAAGGGGCTCAGGTCGTCCACGTTGCTGAAGTCCCAGGCGTCGTTGTGGACGTCGGTTGCGAAGTCCGGGCCTGCCGCAAACACCGACCCGCCGAGCGAGATCGAGGGCTGCGCCTGGGCGGCACCTGCCGCCAGACCCAGCCACGCGACCACCATGACTACCGCCCTGCCCGTTCTCAGCATGACCCGATCACCTTTTCGTCTCGCGAACCGACGGGACTGTGTAAGAACGATACAATCCACACGGTTTTTGACACTCTGGCGGTCAGTCGAGCAAACGGCTTGCCACGAGAGGGATCCCGAGCAGGAGCACGAGGCCGGCCCCGGCGAGCAGCCAGGACCAT
>JBFWQE010000242.1:0-5792 GCA_050249615.1 Vicinamibacterales bacterium | reverse complement strand
TCCGGCTCCGGGCCCGCGAAGTCCGTCACGCTCGGGTGCGCCAACGCGTCGCGGAGGCGGTTGACTCGCACGGCACCCGAGATCCCGCCGTTGGCAAAGGTGTTGATGCCAATCACCTCGCCCTGCAGGCTCACCAGCGGGCCGCCGGAGTTCCCCGGCTGGATGAGGAAGTCCCCGAGCAGCACGCCAGGCTCCACCTTCGAGACGATGCCCTGCGTCATCATGAAGGTCTGGCTGAGCGGCGACCCGAAGGCGACGACAGGGATGCCCGCGCGGACCGTGTCGTCCTTCTCCGCCGGCAGCAGCGGCACGGCCTTCAGGTCCTTCAGCGTCGAGGGGTGCACCTTCAGGATGGCCAGGTCGTTCCGCGCGTCCAGCAGGACGATGTCGGCTGTCACCTTCCGGCCGTCCGCGTACTCCACCGCCACGTAGCGCGCGTTGGTGACCACGTGGTGGTTCGTGGCGAAGAAGCCGCGCGCATCCACCAGCACGCCCGAGCCATGCCCCGAATCCGCGTGCACTTTGACGATGCTCGGGTTGAGGGCCTCGTACATCGAGGTGTAGTCGTAGACCACGCGCTCGGCGGCGACCTGCGCCCACGCAGGGGCACTGTGAAGAACGAGGGCAAGCACGGCCACGACAGACAGGCGCTTCATGGATGTCCTCCCCGAAGAAGTGACGGACGCAGTTCGGCGGTTTCCGCGGCGGCGAGTGTGCAGCGTCCGCCCATTGTCTGGGCGGGGTGTGTCAGGGGAGGTCGCGGGGGACTCCACGACCGGGCTTCGTCAACCGCTTTCTTTGCGGGAAACGGCGGCTCGTGTCCGTCGTTAGCGGCATGCACACGACAACCAGTGTCCTCGCGCTGATCACGGTCCTGCTGTTAGCCCCCTCCACGTCTCTCCACGCATTCGCCCAGCCCGCAACCGGGCAGAAGACCGAGGGCGCGCAGGAGCCGCAACCGATCGACCTCACGCTGCCAATCCGTGAAGGGGATGTGAAGATCGCCGGGCGCGGGGGCTCGGCAAAGAGCGTCATGGTCCGCGTGTACAGCGGTTGGACGACGATGGAGCCAACGGCGGCCACGTTGCAGGACGCGAAGCTCAGAATCCAGCAGGCGCCGGATCCACGCCAGCAACGAACCATCGCCTGCCAGGTGGACCAGCCCGTCGCCACCGTGGGTCCCACCGCGGTGTCGAACGGCGCTTTCGAGGTCACGATGCCCCGGCGCCTGTCGGCTGGTGAATGCGTCGTCGTCGAGGACGCAGAGGGGAGCAAGAACAAGGTCGACCCCGTTTCCGCCGTTGTCCAGAGCGTCATCCTCGACCTGGGTCGGCTTCGCGGCTACTTCTCCATCGGCGGCGCCATCAGCCAGAGCCGCAGCGCCTTCTCGCAGGTGGACACCTTCGTCGGGTTCACCGTGGATTCCCGTGTGGCGGGCTGGACCATCCACAAGCCGTGCGGCGGCCGCTACAGCGAGGCCAATCCAGCGCCGCCAGAGTGCGTCCAGGTGGAGGGGGGCTACCGGCCTGTCGCCCGGGCGCTGGCCCTGCGCAAGTTCCGCATCCAGCTCAATACGCTGGCCGAGGCCCGGGTCGGGTTTCGCCTGGCCACGACCGGCAGCGGCACGGGCACGGGCGCGACGACCGCCACCGGAGGCCAGCCGGTCCAGCCGGCGTTCCAGCGCCCCGACCAGCTTGTGTTCAACTCTGACCAGCCCGGTTTCTTCCAGGCAGGTGTGCACATCCCAATCTCCGCGGCGGGCATGGATTGGCGCAACGATGGCAAGCTCTACTCCTTCTACGTCGGGCCCGTCGCGAAATTCGGTGCCCTCAGCTTCGACAACCCGGTCATCGTGTCGCGCACAGTGGCGATCGACCTGGCGAAGCCGGCGACCGACACGTCGCGCTATTCGATCAAAGCGGAGGAGGCGCGCCGCGGCGCACAACCGTTCCACGGTTACGGCATCCGGATGGGCATCTTCGGGTACGACCTTCTCGGCCAGGAACTGCTGCATCGCCAAATCGCCAACGATCCGGTCGGGTACCTGGACGTCACCTGGGGACGCGGCAAGGGCTTCCGGTCGTACACCTTCATCAGGTCCGTCAACCCGGAGGGCACGGTCGAGACAGTGACGATCGAGAGCGATGACCGACCGCGACTGATGGTCGAGGGGCGCCTCAAGATTCCGTACCTGCCCGCGCTCATCGGCGTGGACCTCAACATCCGCCGGGGCGACGATGGCGACGAGGAGCCGAACGACTTCCGTTTCATCCTGGCGTTCCGCGTGGACGCGCAGAAGGCCCTGGGGCGGATCTTCGGGAACGACGCGTTGAGGCAGGACCGATAGCGCGGGGCGACGTCGGTAGAGGCGCCACGCCCCATTGAGCGGTTCCAGCGGCTTACAGTCACTGGGGCCGCTCGGTGGTGGCGTGCTGCCGTATCTGCGCCCACGCTGACTGTCTTCGTGGCACACTTCACCGCATGACGCCAGGGCTTGCCCGCCCGGCAGTAGCGCTGATCCTGCTGCTGCACGGCGCGGCCCCGATCGCGCAGCCAACGCTCCCCCTCCACTCGCTGGTCGGCACCACCGCCACCGGCCTCGTCACCGCCGTCCTCGACGGCGACACCTTCGACATCGTCCTCGACGGCCGTCCCGGCACGGTCCGCGTCCGCACCTTCGGCATCGATGCCCCCGAGCGCGGCGAGCCCTACAGCAACGTCGCGCTCCGCCAGGCGCGCGTGCTGCTCTTCAACCAGCGCGTCACCATCACCGGACGGGACGTGGACCGCTACGACCGGCTCGTCGCCAGCGTCCGCGCCGGGGGCCAGGACGTCGGCGCGGCCCTGATCGAGGCGGGCCTCGCCTGCCACTTCACGCGCTACTCGAACGAGGCCAGCCTCGCAGAGGCCGAAGCGCGCGCCCGGGCCAGCGGCGCCGGCTTCTGGGCACCCGGCGCCCCGAAGCCCCGCTGCGTGACGACGGCCGCGACGACCAGCGGCCCGACGACCCCGCCGCGCGGCCTGGTGGCCGCGGGCCCCTTCCACGGCAACATCAACAGCCGCGTCTACCACGCGCCACACTGCCGGAATTACCGCTGCAAGAACTGCACGCAGACGTTTGCCACCGAGGAGGACGCGCAACGGGCCGGGTATCGGCCTGCGCAGGACTGCCTGAGGAGATGAGGGGGCTCTGCGGGCGGGAGTCGGGAGGGGGCTTCGCGCGTCGGGAGAGGGCTTCGCTGTCGGGAGTCGGGAGTCGGGAGTCGGGAGTCGGGAACCGGGAACCGGAGTGCGACCCGGCGGCGCGGCCCCGGGCGCTGGCCGCCTTGGGAGCGATGCGAGCGGCGTCAGTACGAAACCGGACCGGCACGAGCGAGGAGTGCACGCGCCAGCTCCGCTTCTTGCGGAGTGGCGCGTTCGGCGCCAGTCCCGCAATCCGAGCGAGTCGCCGGACCGGTTTCGAGCATCGGCTCCCGGCGGCCAGCGGCCGGGGGCGCGTCGACGGGCCGGCGTGGCGCTCGTGTCGGGAGTCGGCTACGCTGTCGGGAGTCGGGAGGGGGCTTTGGTCATCGGGCGTTTGGGGCCCGCCGCAGGGCTGGGCGGCAGTGACTCCCATCCGGCTTTGCCCTCTGTCGCGCACCGCTGTCGTGCTCTGGGTATCCTGTAACCGAGGCACGCCATGACCTGGCAGGACCACATCACCGTCGATCCCGCAGTCGCCCACGGCAAGGCCTGCATTCGCGGCACGCGAGTTCCCGTTGCCGTGGTGCTCGCCAACCTGGCCGCTGGCCTGACCACCGACGAGATCATCCGGAGCTATCCGAGTGTGACCCCAGAGGCGGTTCAAGCCGCGCTGGCGTACGCCGCCGAGTTGGCCGACGAACGCGTCGTCCCCCTCCCGGCATAGACCATGCGGGCGAAGCGGCGGCTGGTCGAGCCGTCGTGGATCCGCACGCGAGATTCCGGCCGGGCTGCGGCCTGAGCTGGCGCCGACACGATCGGGCGACGCAACCCTCCCGATCGCCTCATTCTTTGATGGCATACTCCGGGATGCCATCCGCGACTTGATGTCCGCCCGCTTCTGACGGTTGGAGCACTCCCGCTTCATGAAGCCTGCCACGCGTGCGCGACTGGAAGCAGCGGCACGGGAGCTCGCCGAAGAGATTCGCCTCTCCCAGCTGCCAAACGCCGGATTTGAGGAGTGACGCGGTGTCTGTCCGGCCGCGGTGGCGGCAGGCATCCCGCCATCGCGCCCCTGGCGCCCCCTACGCGCCACGAGTGTATGAAAAAGACCAGACCTGAAGAGGACGACCCTGCCGACCACGAGGTCGACTTCCGAGGCGGCGTGCGCGGCAAGTATTACGGGCGCACCACCGCCTCAGGCATCACCGTGCGCATCGATCCCGACGTCGCGCAGGTGTTCCCCGACGCCGACGCCGTGAACGCGGCCTTGCGCAAGGTCATCCAGGAGTCGAGGGAGCGGGCATCGGAGAAGCCGCGGTAGGCCGGAGGCTTCGCTGTCGGGAACCGGGAGTCGGCCCGCCTTCGCTCGGACTCCAACTGGCGAGCCACGGCGCGGTCTCGCCGAAGCGGCCGGCGGAGGCGGAGAGTCGGGAACCGGAGGGCGGCCCGGCGGCGCGGCCCCGGGCGCTGGCCGCCTTGGGAGCGATGAGAGGGGCGCCAGTCCGCAATCCGAACGAGTCGCTGGTCCGGTTTCGAGCATCGGCTCCCGGCGGCCAGCGGCCGGGGGCGCGTCGACGGGCCGGCGCTGCGATCGTGTCGGGAGTCGGGAGTCGCCTTCACTGTCGGGAGTCGGGAACCGGGAACGCACACCACGTTGCAGCGCCTGCCGCTCAGAGACGCCCTCAGCTCTGCAGCAAGTGCGATCTGGCGGTAGGCAGGTTGCGGATTCCTTCGGAGTTCGTTGCCGCCTGGCCTCGGCACGAGGTTCGCGACGCCGCCATGCGTGCCGATCTCCTTCGAGTGGGATCCTGATAAGGCGGCCGCGAATCTGGACAAGCACGGCGTGTCGTTCGGAGAGGCTACAGAGGTTTTTGACGACCCACTCGCGAGCACGATCGCCGATCCGCGGCGGAGCGTGGACGAACGGCGTTTCGTGACGATGGGGCACTCCTGGCAGGGTCGCCTGCTCGTCGTCATTCACACGGACCGTGGTGATACCATCCGGTTGATCAGTGCCCGGCCAGTCACGCCGGGCGAACGGCGCACCTATGAACACCAAGAGCCGAGCTGAATCCGAGGAACAGGACCCCGCCGACTTCGAGTACGACTTCCGCGGCGGCGTGCGCGGCAAGTATTACGGGCGCACCACCGCCTCCGGCATCACCGTGCGCATCGAGCCAGACGTCGCGCAGGTGTTCCCCGACGCGGACGCCGTGAACGCGGCCCTGCGCAGGCTCATCCAGGAGTCACGGGAGCGGGCCGGGGAGAAGCCGCGGTAGAGCGACGGCTTCGCTGTCGGGAGTCGGGGGTCGACTTCGCTGTCTGGGGTCGGGAGTGCGACCTCGCTGTCGGGAGGGGCTCGTCGTCGGGAGTCGGCCCGCCTTCGCTCGGACTTCAGCTGGCGAGCTACGGCGCGGTCTCGCGAAGCGGCCTGCGGCCGCGAAGGCGGAGAGTCGAACCGGACTGCGGCCCGGCGGCGCGGCCCCGGCCGCGGGCCGCCTTGGGAGCGATGCGAGGGGCGTCAGTACGAAACCGGGCCGGCACGAGGGAGGAGTGCACGCGCCAGCTCCGCTTCTTGCGGAGTGGCGCGTTCGGCGACAGTCCCGCAA
>JBFWQE010000241.1:0-6004 GCA_050249615.1 Vicinamibacterales bacterium | reverse complement strand
GTTTCATGCGCCTGCCGCAGCTGATGTTCAGGATGAGCTTCTAAGGGGCTTGGGGCTTGGGTCCTGGGCCTTGGGCCCGAGGACGACGAGCCCCACAGCCTGAAGATCGGAAAAGACACGCGCCCGGGGTGGAGTAGACCTCCGCTCCGGGCGTTTCCTTTCGCGGCCCAACGCCCAAGCCCCAGACCCCAAGCCCCAAGCCCCAAGCCCCAAGCCCCAAGACCTCTGTAGTACCCTTCCCCGATGCTCCGCTTCGCCTCCGCCCTCGCCGCTGGCGTGGGCCTGTCGGTGCTGTCGCTCGTCGCCCAGGCACCACCCCCGAAGTCCCGTCCGGCGCCCCGCCGGCCGGCCGCTTCGGAGCCCGCGGCCGTTCCGTCGCTCGGCGCAGTGTCGTTTCCCAACTCGGGCGCTCCCGCGGCGCAGCAGGCATTCCTGAGGGGCGTGGCCTGGCTCCACAGCTTCGGCTACGAGGACGCGATGGACGCCTTCCGCGAGGCGCAGAAGGTCGATCCGTCCTTCGCGCTGGCGTACTGGGGTGAGGCGCTGTCGTTCGACCAGCCGCTCTGGTTCATGGAGGAGCCCGACAAGGGCCGGGCCGCGCTCCGCAAGCTGGGCGCCACACCGGCGGAACGGCGGACGAAGGCGAAGACCTCGCGCGAGCAGGGGTACCTGGCGGCGGTGGAGGCCCTCTACAGCGAGGGCGATACACGCTCGCGCCACCTGAAGTACTCGCAGGCCATGGGAACGCTGGCTGCCGCGCATCCCGAGGATGACGAGGCGCAGCTGTTCTACGCGCTGAGCCTGCTGTCGGTGCTGCCGCGCGGGGATCAATCCGTGCCGCAGCGCCAGAAGGCTGGAGCGATCGCCGAGGCGGTGTTCCGGAAGAATCCCCAGCATCCCGGCGCCGCGCACTACATCATCCACGCCTACGACCACGGGGCGCTGGCGCCGAAGGCGCTGGCGGCGGCGCGCGCTTACGCGAAGATCGCGCCCGCGGCGAGCCACGCCCTGCACATGCCGGCGCACACCTTCGTGCAGCTCGGGTACTGGGAGGAGGCGGCCGCCACCGACCGGGCGTCGTGGGATACCTCGGTGCAGTGGGCCGCACGCCGGGGTCTGCCCAACACCATGCGCGACTTCCACAGCCTCACGTGGCTCCACTACGAGTGGACGCAACTCGGGCGCTTCCGCGAGGCGGCGGGGGCGCTGGCGCTCGTGGACGAGGCCCTCAAGGTGGCCCGGCCCACCGACGCCATCGGCGGCCACCATTTCTCCGACGCCATCGGGCGCGGCATCGGCCCCGAGTCGCTGCGCCTCGACCGCGGATCGATGCGTGCGCGGTACATCATCGAGAGCGAGCGGTGGAGCGAGATGAGAGGGCAGGGGAGCTTCGACGGCATCGACGAGCTCTTCGCGCTGGGGATGAGCGCGGCGATGCTGAAGGATCGCGCACGGGTCGAGGCGGTGATCCAGGAGCTTCGCATCGCCGCGGCGCCCAACAAGCCCGGGGAACTGCGCGAGCAGGCCGAGATCATGCTGCACGAGATGCAGGCCATCCACCTCTTCGCCCAGGGCCGTCATGCCGACGCGTTCGCGGAGATGGACCGCGCAACCGCGCTGCAGGCGCGGATGCCGAAGCCGATTGGCCGGCCCTACCCGGTGAAGGGCGCCGACGAGCTCTACGGCGAGCTGCTCCTGGAGGCCGGGCGCCCGCAGGCTGCCATCGAGTGGTTCGAGAAGGCGCTCAGGCGGACCCCGAACCGCAGCCGCTCGGTGATCGGTCTGGCCCGTGCGAAGGCCGCGGCCGGCGACGCCGCCGGCAGCCGGAAGGCTTACGAGCAGTTCCTGCAGAACTGGCGCAACGCCGACCCTAACCTGCCGGAAGTGGCCGAGGCTCGGCAAGGGGTGGGGGGGCGGGTGTCCATTGGTGATTGATGATTGACGATTGAGCGATTCATTGGCGATTGGACGATTGGGGCATTGCCCATTGAATTGCGGCATTGGCCCAATGAGGCAATGCCGCAATCTGATTGCGCCAATGCCTCAATCGTCAATCGCCCGATGAATCACCCGATCGTCAATCGGCAATCGTCAATGAGCGCAGACGTCACACGGCGTCGATCCGCACGCGCCGTGTGTAGAAGAACATGTCGAGCCGGCGCGTACGGACAGATGGGTCGGGGCACCGGAGCGCGATGTTGTAGATGCCCGCCTCGGTGGGGGTCCAGCGATAGCTCCAGAGCGACCACGCGCGCGTGGACGAGGGCGGCGGGCAGATCTCGAGCGGCTTCCACGCCTCCCGCACGTTGAAGCGAATCTCCAGCTTCGAGACCGGCTTCGAGCCGCCCCACACGATGCCGATCACGTGGTGCTGGACGGCGCCGTTCACCCGGCGGCGCTCGACGCGGATGGGCGTGGCGGCCAGGTCGATGACCGGCGCCTCGTAGTCGCGCGCCCGGGAGGGCCGGCCGTCCTGATGCGTGCGCCGCGCGAACTCCAGCATCTGCGTGGTGGCGGGCTCGTCGGGCCCGACGAGCGCGATCTCGCGGACCCACTTGATCCACGCGCAGCCGTACCAGCCCGGGACGACCAGGCGCACGGGAGCGCCATGGTCCAGCGTCAGCGGCGACCCGTTCATCGCCGTGGCGAGGAACGCGCCGAGCCGCGGGAGGTCGGCCAGTGGAATCACCCAGCTGGCCCCGGGAACCGACGAACGCGCCGAGGCCTCGTGGTCCTCACCGGTCACCAGCAGGCCCCAGGCGGTGTTTCTGCCCGGCATCTCCTGGACGACCTCGGCGAGGGGCACGCCGGTCCACTCGGCGACGCTCAGCAGTCCGAAATTGTCCGGGTTGTTGTTGCCCGCGCACTCGATCAGGTGCGCACCCATCGGCCGTGCCGCGCCGCGAAGCGCGTCGATGGCGAGCGGGCGTGCCCCACCCGGCCCCGTCAGCTTGACGGCCCAGGTCGGGAGGGCCGCCTCGACGCCCGGCGGCACGGCGGTGCGGACGAACACCTCGTTGGCGGGGGTGATGAGCCGATCCGGCGCGAGCCGCGAGAGGTCGGTGAAGACCCGGGTCTCGAGGCCGGGACCGCCCAGGACCTCCCCGTACGGGGTCTGCCACTGGCGCTCGCCGGTCAGCGGCAACGTGCCGACCAACTCGCCGTCCGGGAGTGCCGCCTGGCACTCGGGTTGGGCCAGCAGCCGGGCCACGGACGCCGCATCGAGCGTCCAGGCCCCGGCGGCGGCCAGGCTGGCACGGAGGAACCGACGACGCGAAGTCATAGGGATAGATTACGTCGGGAGTCGAACGCAGATGCCGCAGATGCCGCAGATGCCGCAGATGCCGCAGATGCCGCAGATGCCGCAGAACCCCAGAACCCCAGAACCCCAGAACCCCAGAACCCGAGAACCCGAGAACCCGAGAACCCGAGAACCCGAGAACCCCTATAATGCCCTGATGCGCGCGGTTCTTGCCCTGGCATTGGCCTGCACACTTGGCGCGGCGCTCGCGGCCCAGTCGCCTTCCCCTCCGCAGGCACCGGCCACGGGGGGCGTCCAGCAGCCCACGTTCCGGGCGGACATCACCCTGGTCACCACCGATGCCATCCCGCGGGACAAGGACGGCCGCTTCGTGGCCGATCTCACGAAGGACGACTTCACGGTCCTCGAGGACGGTGTGGCGCAGCGCATCGAGTCGTTCGTCATGGTTCACGGCGGGCGATCGTTCAACCTCCTCGCCCCACCGCCACCGTCGGCCCCCGAGGGCATCGTCCTGCCGCCCACGCGCCGCCCGGCCGACACGGCGGAGTCGGGACGCGTGCTCATCATCTTCGTGGACGACCTGCACTTCCAGGCCGAGTACACGCCTCACGTCCGCCGCATCGTCCAGCAGATCGTGGACACGCTGCTGCACGACGGAGACATGGTGGCCATGGTGTCGAGCGGCCCCTCGGCCATCGAGATCGATCCCACGCTGGACCACAAGCTGATCGCGTCGGCGGCCACGCGCATCCGCGGCTCGGCGCCCACGGCGGCCGAGATTTTCCAGATGCTGGAGTCGTCCAGCGGCCCCGGCGACATCCGCTTCCGTGCCCAACTGGCCTTCCAGACGATGTACAACCTGGTGTCGTCGCTGGACCAGGTCCGCAACCGCCGAAAGGCCGTGATTTACATCAGCCCCGGGTACGATCTCGACCCCTTCGCCGAGGGCCGGAAGGGCAAGGACCGCATCATGGGCGGGCGGTTTGGGGACCCCTTGAAAGAACTCATCGACGAGGAGAACCCCTACTTCAGGATGAGCGCGGTACGGGCCGATGCCGACCTGTATCTCCTGATGAAGGAGCTGACGCTCACGGCCAATCGCACCAACACCAGCCTCTTCACCATCGATCCCCGCGGCCTGGCGGGGGTGGTGGACGCGGGCCAGTACGTGGATCAGAGCGAGTGGCGGACCTACCTGCAGAAGACCACGAGCAGCCTGCGGTTTCTCGCGGAAGAGACCGGCGGCATCGCGGTGGTGAACGACAACGACCACGAGGCGGCATTCAAGCGCATCGATGCCGAGACGAGCGACTACTACGTGCTTGGGTACTACTCGAGCAACCCGGATCCCACCAAGCGTGTCCGCGCCATTGAAATCAAGGTGAACCGGCCCGACGTGACCGTGTCGGCCCGGAAGGACTACTCGCTGAAGACGCCGGGGACTCCGCCCAAGGTCACGGCACCGTCGCCGACGCGGAAGCAGTGACGAACGCGCGCCACTCCTCGGCCAGGGCGCGGTAGCGGCCGCCGGCGGCGACATAGCGGTCCACGGCCTCTCCGAGCCGCGCGCGTCCCTCCGCCGTCTCCCCCGGGGGCTCTCCGGCCACGAAGCTCGCGAAGAGGGCGTGGATGAGCATCCACCGGGCGTCGATGTCCGCCGGCGCGAAGGCCAGGTGCGAGGTCAGGACCTCGACTGCCCGCGCGAACCGTCGAGCGGCGATGTCCGCGGCGGCGACCACGCGGACCAGGCTGCCGTCCACGGCCCCCGCGTCGAGCGCGCCGCGCGCCGTCCGCCCCGCCTCCTCGAACTGCCCGAGGCGGATCTGCGCCTCTGCGATGGGCGGGGCCGCCAGCGTGGGAGGCCAGCCCGCCGCGCGAGCCGCCTGCCACGCCTGCACCGCGTCCGCATCCCGACCCTCGAGCGCGAGTGAGGCGCCGAGCCAGAACTGGGTGGCGCCTTCGGGGGCACCGGCTGCCCGCGCCTGTCCGAGCCGAGCGCCGATGGCGCGAGGCGTGTCGCCCAGCGCGTAGGCGGCCAGGCTCTGCAGCAGGATGGCCGTGCCGCGGTCCGCTTCTGCCGCCTGCGTGTCGGCCATGAGGTCCACGAAGCGGTGCTGACGCGCGAGCGACAGCAGGGGCGCAAGTCCGGGTGACCCCGCGTGAGGGGCCAGGGCGTCGAGCGCGGGGTCGAACACGGCGGTGTCGAGCAGGCGGGCGCGGACGAACGGCGCGGTGAAGGCCGGAGCGCTGGCCAGGAGTGCCGGCGCGGTCGGGGCAATGCGGAAGCGGGCCTCCGCGGTAGCGGATGTGCGGGCCACGCGGTCGGTGGCGGCGATGGCCAGGCGGTACTCGCCGCGCGGCAGCGTTCGGAGCGGCGCCGCGAAGGCGGCCAGCAGCGGGTGCCCCTGCAGCAGGTCGAAGTCCGCCGGCAGCGTGTTCTCGTTGTACTCCAGTGGTGCGAGCGAGGCCGCCAGCTCCTCGCCGCCGCCGGTGCGGCGGTAGAGGCGAAGCGCGATGCCGACGTCGGGTTTCCCCGTGGCCGAGGGCGCCGCGTTGAACACCTGGAAGGCCACCGAGAGGCGCTCGTCGTTGGTGAACGCGTGGTCGGATGCGGGATCGATCTCGGTGCCGCCGATGGCGTACGGATGCGCCGTCTGCTGCTCCGCCGTGTACAGCTCGGCGCGCGCGCGGATCGCATCGGCCAGGATCACGCTGCCGAGGGCCAGCCCCATGGTCTGCACG
>JBFWQE010000240.1:0-6018 GCA_050249615.1 Vicinamibacterales bacterium | reverse complement strand
AACACCTGCTGCTCCGGTGCCTGAATCTCGGTGGTGCGCTGCGGCGGCCGCGGACGCGCCCGGACCTCGACGGGATCCAGCTCCCACAGTTCGCCTGTGTAGCTGACCAGGACGTCGGGATCCCAGTACGACACGGATTCGACGATCCCCGTCGTCAGCGGCTGGCTGGGCAGCCAGTACTGGCCGGCCTGCGTGATGGTCTTGATCCGGAACGCGTAGCGCGACTGCGGAAACGCCCGGGTGCCGTCGTTGCGGTCGGCCCGGGTCTCGCTGGTGTGCACGGCCACGAGCAGCCCATCGGCCAGCGGCAGCGGATTCCGATAAAGACCGGAGTGGTTGGCACTCGGTGAGTCGTCGGTGCTGGCCGTGTCGGGGTGGGTGACGTAGGTGATGGCCATCTGATCGGGGTTGACCGTCGGCGCGCCGTTGATGCCGATGATCTGGCCCGCGGCGTGCGTGCCGAACTCCGGCGCGTCGATACCGATGTAGGTGCCGGGCTGGAACGGCGCTTCCTTGATCTGCAGGAAGTTCGTGATCGAATTGGGATTGAACCGCGAACCTGGGTTGAACTCCTGCAGCCTGGAGTCGTCGTTGAAGCTGCGGTTGAAGTAGCGGTGCAGCTCGTGCCGGCCGATGTGATTCAGCGTCTCCTCGCCCGTGCCGTCGTCGTTGATCTGCCACGGGAAGAAGTGGTTGATCGTGTACGCCTCGACATTGCCAGTGGCACGACGAGGCTCGGGATAGACCTCGACGCGGCTGTTCAGGGCGGCGGCGCCCGGGGCTTCACTGGCGTAGTTGAACGTGCCGTAGGTGTTGTTCACCGCGTCGGCATCGGCCTGCTGATCGCGCTGGAGGTGATCCCAGCGGGTGAAGATCACCCGTCCGAAGCTGTCCACCTGTGGCGAGAACACACCAGAGGGCGAGTGGTTGAGCATGAAGAGGTCGCCCGTCGCCGGATCGAGGCTCCACAGGCCGGTGACGACCGGCGTCGATTCGTACTCGTCGAACTGCGGGTACAGGTGCCGCTGCCCGTCGCGCGGCCGGTCGGAGGAGAAGATGATGCGGTCGTCGGCGCCGTAGATCGGACTCACGTTGTTGTAATACGCCGGCTGGTTCGGCACCTTCGTGATCACGGGCGTCTGGTTCTGACCGAGCCCGGTGATCTCGTAGAGCTGCCAGTAATACGTGGCCACCTCGTACTGCCGCGTCGGCGAGCCGACGACCATGCTGAAGACCGCCTTGGCGCCATCCCAGTGGACGGATGGCTCGCGGACGGCGATCGCCCCGGCGCCCTGCAGCCCGGTCGTCCCGTAGCCGGCTGCCGCCGTCAGGTTCTTCAGGACGCCGTCCGGATACCGAATCCACAGGTCGCCGCCGCGCGGCGCGTCCGTGACGGCGCCTTTGTGGTTGCCGAACACCGCCCCGATGGTGGCGAAGTCGGCCGGGGTGGGCACCTGCGTGACGAAAAGTATCGGCGTGGTCGGCAGCGGTCCCTGCTGCGCAGACGTCACATACACGCTCGCGGCGGCGGCGACCAGCGCGCCCAATACGGCGTAAGGGGGTCTCATGGGACGATCCATCTGTGGCGGGCCGGAGCCTGGAGCACAACGATGCAGCAAGTCCGATGCCGCCTCCATGACGGCTCATCAGCCCCGAGGACCTGACAGACACCGGACGCCAACCTGGCGTGAAGCCGAGTGTCGAAACAGCACATCGATTGCGAAAACCGTGATCGAGGCTCCCTTCGGGAGCATGCCCGTGGCGCTGGCTGGCGGCGATGATGAAGTCGGAGGAGTCGGCCGCTACTGCGACGAACGCGAGCCGGCTGTCCGAGTCGCACGTCAGACGTGGACTCTCGCGTCCGGCGGTTCACCTCGATACCACGCATCGAGCAGGCGCGTCACCGCCGGATCGGTCCGACATCGTTCCAGGAAGACTCCACTCGTCACGCGGAAGCTGAACGGCGGCGTCACCTCGGACACGCCGGCCCTGAGCTCGCGTCGCACCCCGTGGAGGTGGCTGTCGCGTACGAGTTGCTCACGGCCGACGGGCCGAACGCCGGCACCGGTCCATAGGCCCCGCGGGCGATCCGTGTGAGGGCGCCTCCGCTCGTCTCAGCCATGGGTGATTGGCGTGGGGGCAGGCTGCAACGGGCACCCACCCGCACGGTCTACTCTGCAGGAGTCGAACGCCGCGGCCGGTGACGAAGGGAGAGCGTGCCGCTCCGCATCCTCCAGGGCCGCATGGGCGATGATGGGATCCATGAGCCACCTCCCTGTCGTCGCCGCGTCCGCGGACGAGGCGCTCTCCATCGTCAAGAGCGGCATGCGCCTTTTCGTGCACGGCGCCGCCGCCACGCCCACGCCGCTGCTCGAGGCGCTGGTCCGCAACGAATCCCTCGAAGGTGTCGAGCTGTATCACCTGCACACCGAGGGGCCGGCCCCCTTCGTCGACCCGGAGCACCGCGGCCAGTTCCTGTCCGTGTCGCTCTTCGCCGGTCCTCCCGTGCGCCGCGCCATCGACGAGGGCGCCGCCGACTTCATCCCGGTCTTCCTCTCGGACGTCCCGGCGCTGTTCCTGACCGGCCGGATTCCGCTCGACGTGGCGCTGCTGCAACTCTCGCCGCCCGACGCGCACGGCTTCTGCTCGCTCGGCACGTCGGTGGACGCGGCCCTGGCGGCGTCGCTCTCGGCACGGCATATCGTCGCGGAGATCAACCAGCAGATGCCGCGCACGCTTGGGAACACGCTGGTGCCCTTCTCGCGGATCGACACCTGTGTCTACACGGACCGGCCGCTGCCTGTGCACATGGCGGCCCCGCCGTCGGACGTCGAGGACGCGATCGGCGCGCAGGTGGCCGCGCTCGTCGAGGACGGGGCGACGCTGCAGATGGGCATCGGCGCCATCCCGGATGCGGCGCTCCGCCGGCTCGGTGACAAGCACGACCTCGGCATCCATACCGAGATGTTCTCGGACGGCATCCTCGACCTCGTCGAGGCCGGCGTGATCACCAACCGCCGCAAGAAGGTACACCCCGGGCGCATCGTCACGAGCTTCGTGCTCGGCAGCGAGCGGCTCTACCGGTTCGTGGACGACAATCCGCTCGTCGAGTTCCACCCGTGCGATCGGACGAACGACACCGCCCTGATCCGGAAGAACGACAAGGTGGTGGCCGTCAACTCGGCCCTGGAGATCGATCTGTCCGGCCAGGTCGTGGCAGACTCCATCGGATTCCGCATCTACTCGGGCATCGGCGGCCAGATGGACTTCATTCGCGGGGCCGCGCTGTCCGAGGGGGGCAAGCCCGTCATCGCGCTCCCGTCGATGGCGGCCGGCGGGCGCGTCTCGCGCATCGTCTCGGCGCTCAAGCCGGGCGCAGGCGTGGTCACCACGCGGGGCCACGTGCACTGGGTGGTGACGGAGTACGGTGCGGTGAACCTGTTCGGGCGTTCGCTGCGGCAGCGGGCCGAGGCGCTCATCGGCATCGCGCACCCGGACGTGCGGGCGCAGCTCACCCGCGAGTTCGCCGAGACGCGGCACGTCGTGCTCGGGTCGTAGGGCGCTATGCTGAGCCGGATGCCCATGATCGATGCCTTCAAGCAGGACGTCGCAGGCGCGCTGCGCGGGTTGTGGAAGAGTCCCGGATTCGCGGCCGCGGCGCTCGTGACCCTGTCGCTCGGGATTGGCGCGACATCCGCCGTCTTCAGCGTCTTCAAGGCCGTCCTGCTGACCCCGCTCCCCTACGACGCTCCCGAGCAGCGGGTGATGGTGTGGAGCCGGTGGGTGGGCTTCGACAAGACATGGGTGGCGAGCCAGGAGGTGTTCGACTACCGCGATCTCGCCCGGACGCTGAGCGAGGTGGCCTTCTGGGCCAACACCTCCCAGAACCTCACCGAGGCCGGCGAGCCGGTCCGGCTCACCGTCGGCCTGGTCAGCGCGAACACGTTCGACGTTCTCGGCGCGCGGCCGCTGCTCGGACGAACGTTCACCGCCGACGATGAACGCCTCAATGGCCCGCCGGTCGCGGTGGTCGGCTACGGGTTGTGGGACGCGCAGTTCGGGGGCGACCGCACCCTCATCGGCCGGCGCATCATGCTCAACGACGTGCCCGTGGAGGTAATTGGCGTCATGCCGGAGGGCTTCCGCCTGCCGACCGACTTCACCGCCGATGCGGCCGAACCGACCGCGTTGTGGCGCCCGCTGCGGCTGGCCGCAGTCAATCGTGCCGCGCGCACGTTCCACGCGGCGGCCGTTCTCGCGCCGGGCCAGACGCCGGAAACCGCGACCGCCGAGCTGCAGGCGATTACCCGGCGGCTGACCGAGCAGGGCGAGTATCCCGCCGAGATGGGGTTCACGGCATTTGCGGCAGGAGTCGACCAGGAGATTCGAGGCGGGTTACGGCCCGCGATGTGGCTGCTCATGGGCGCCGTGGGCTTCCTGCTGCTCATCGCGTGCGTCAACGTGGCGAACCTGCTCCTGGTGCGTGCTGACGTGCGTGTGCGGGAGATGGCGGTGCGAGCGGCGCTGGGCGCCTCGCCGGCCCGGATGGTTCGGCAGCTGTTCACCGAAAGTGTCGTGCTCGCCATCGCCGGCGCCGCGCTCGGGATCGGGCTCGCCTTCGTCGCGTTGCGAGTGCTGACGAGCGTCGATCCAACGAGCCTGCCGCCGCTGGCTCCGGTCCGCCTCGACGCCGCGGTCATGGCTTTCACCCTGCTGCTGGCCCTCGGCACGACGTTGCTCTTCGGGCTGGCGCCGGCGGTGCGGACGCTGCACGTCGACCTCGTCGCGTCACTGAGCGAAGGCGGCCAGCAGGCCACCTCGGGCCACCGGCGGCAACGGCTGCGCGGCGCCCTCGTCACCGCCGAGGTGGCGCTGGCCGTCGTGCTCGTCATCGGCGCCGGGTTGATGATCCGCACGCTCGCGGCGCTTGGCGACATCGACCTCGGCTTCAATCCCAACCGCGTGCTGACGCTGCGGGTGACGATTCCAGCGGCCAGGTACGCCACGCACGAGCAGGTCGTCAACTTCTTCGATGAGCTGCAGCAGCGGGTGGGCGCGCTGCCAGGCGTTGAATCCGCGGGCATCGTCCGCGCCCTGCCGCTCGCGACTACGGTTGGCGATTTCGACGTCGACGTCGAGGGCTTCGAGGAATCGCCGGGCCGTGAGGCCAGGGGTGACCTGCAGGTCGTGTCGCACGGTGCGTTCGAGGCGATGGGGACGCGCCTCGTGCGCGGGCGCTGGTTCCGCGACTCGGACACCACGGCCAGCGTGCCGGTAGCCGTCGTCAACGAGACGATGGCGCGCACCTACTGGACCGACCCGGCGGCCGTCGTCGGCGGCCGCATTCGCGTCGGTCGCTCGTCCACGCGTCCGTGGGCGACTGTCGTCGGCATCGTGGCCGACGAGCGGCACAACGGCGTGACGGCTGCCGTGAACGAGAAGTTCTTCATACCTCACAACCAGTGGCCCGTCGTCACCAACGGCGGCGACCCGATTCGCAGCGTGTTCGTGGTCGCGCGCACCACCGGCGATCCGTTGAGCCTGGCGGGCGCCGTCCGCGACGAGATCCGGCAGATGGATGCGAGCCTGCCGGTCGCCAACGTGCGGTCGATGGACGACGTGGTCGCGGCCGCGCTCGCGACACCGCGCCTGACCGGGTTCCTGTTCGGCGCGTTCGCCGCGATCGCCCTGGCGCTGGCCGCGGTCGGCATCTCCGGCGTTCTGGCGTACCTCGTATCCCGGCGCACGCAGGAGATTGGCGTCAGGCTGGCGCTCGGTGCCGGCCGGTCGCAGGTGATCGGCATGGTGCTGCGACAGGGGCTCTCGCTGGCGGCCGTCGGTATTGTCGTCGGGCTGATTGGCGCCCTCGTGCTGTCGCGCCTGATGGAGAGCCTGCTCTACGAGGTTCCGCCGAACGACCCGATCACGTTTGTCTCGGTGGCCGCGGCTGTGCTGCTCGTCGCGGTCGTGGCCGGCTTGCGGCCGGCGCGCCGGGCGTCCTGGGTCGGGCGGGGGGGG
>JBFWQE010000239.1:0-6023 GCA_050249615.1 Vicinamibacterales bacterium | reverse complement strand
CGCGACGTCGTGCTGGCCGTGGCGCGCATGCTCGCCGAGGGCGCGCGGGCGCAGGCGCTGGCGGCGAACCGGCGGGGGATGTTCCAAGACGCCGGCGCGGCGCTGCACGACGCCGCGTCGCAGATCGATCAGTTGGGCGACGACAGCGCCGTGCAGGCCGTGGCGCGGCTGCTGCTGGACGAGGAGGTGGCCTTCGCACGGCACATGGACCCGGTGGAGATGAAGGCGCGCCACTTCGCGTCGTACCAGGCGGCGTATTCGCGAGAGGAGGGGAAGGCGAGGCGGCGGCGAGGGTGACACCCGGGTGCGGCGGGTGCGAACGGGCGCGAACGGGTGCGGTCGCGCGCGAGCAGGTGCGGGCGCGCGCGAGCAGGTGCGGGCGGCGCGAGCAGGTGCGGGCGGCGCGAGCAGGTGCGGGCGGCGCGAGCAGGTGCGGGCGGGCGCGAACGGGTGCGGGCGGGCGCGGGGACACGGGTGGACGGGCCGGCTTTCCCGCCCCCGACGACGGTTTGAGGCCAGCCGACTCGATCCGGGCCGACAAACGCCTCGCCGGTCGCGAAGCGCACGGCTCTTTTGTGCGGTGTGTTCTGATCGTCACGGCGAGGCATTTGACCGGCGGGCCGAGCAGTCGGCGGGGGCGGGAGAGCCGGCCCGTCCACCGGGTATCTGCCTGAGAGCCCCCTTTGCTACCGCAGCCGATAACCCGGTCCGCGGAGGCCACGCCCTGGACGCGCCGCGGTCAACTGGCCGCCATCCACCACGAGTTGGCCATTCACGGCAACGTAGCGCACGCCCTCCGCGTATTGCCGCGGGCTCTCGAACGTCGCGCGGTCGTGGATGGTGGCCGGATCGAAGACCGCCAGGTCGGCAAAGGCGCCCGGCCGGACGATCCCGCGGTCCCAGAGGCGCATGCGCTGCGCGGGGAGTGACGTCATCTTGCGGATGGCCTCCTCGAGGGAGAGCAGCCGCTCCTCGCGGACGTACTTGCCCAGGACGCGCGCGGCGGATCCCCATGCACGCGGGTGGACGCCGGCGGTGGGCGGACCGCTGTCCGGCGCCATGCCCCCCGAGTCGGTCCCGAGCATCACCAGCGGGTGCTTCAGCGCGGCGCGCAGGTCGTCTTCGCTCATGAAGAACATGATGCCGCTGCCGGTGGTATCGTCCTCGGCGATCAGGTCCATCAGCACGTCGAGCGGATCCTTCCGCTCGGCCTTCGCGATGTCGTCCAGGGTGCGGCCCTGGTACTTCTTCAGCTCCGCGTGCGAGACGGAGGACACCAGAATCCCGCTCGCGCCGCCAGACCCGAGGTACTGGTTCTCCCACGAGCTGGAGGGCTGGAGGATCTCGGCCTTGATCTTCGCGCGCGTCGCGGGATCCTTCAGGCGCTTCACCATGGCCGCGCGTCCGCCCTCGCGCGCCCAGACGGGGAGGCTCGCGTCGAGCGGATTGCTGCCCGCGATGTACGGGTACTGATCGGCGGCGATGTCCAGCCCTTCCGCGCGGGCGCGCTCGATGCGCTGGAGCACGGCGGGCATGCGTCCCCAGTTCTGCTTGTAGGCCGTCTTCAGGTGATGGATGGTCGCGGGGACGCCGGCCTCGCGCGCGATGCGGAAGACCTCGCTCAGACTCGCGTCGATCTCGTCCGCCTCGGACCGCTGGTGCGTGATGTAGCTTCCGCCGAAGCGGCCGGCCACGCGCGCCAGCGCGACGAGCTCCTCGGTCCGCGCGAAGCGATCCGGTACGTACTGGAGCGACGTCGAGACGCCGAACGCGCCGGCTTCCATGGCCTCCGCGACCTGGGCTTCCATCTCCTTCAGCTCGTCCGGTGTGGCCGCGCGGTCCTCGCGGCCAATCACGGCATCGCGCACGCCGCCCGCGCTGACGAAGGTGCCGAGGTTGATGGTCGCGGGCTGTCGATCGAGAACACGCAGGTAGCCGGCGAGATTGTCCCAGCCGGGCACGCCCTCCTTGTCGAACATCGGCGCGAAGGGATGCAGCCGCCGCGCGCCGGGGTGCGCGGCGCTCGTGAAACTGGCCTCACCCGTCAGCTCGGTGGTGATGCCCTGCATCACCTTGCTGGCCACGCGGCTGTCGCGCAGCACCCAGTACTCCGACTGGCCCAGCATGTCGATGAAGCCCGGTGCGATGACGAGCCCCTTTGCGTCGATGCGGCGCTTCGCCGTGGGCGTCTCGCGCGTGTCGGTGGGCGCGCGGAGCGACGCGATGCGGTCGCCGGTGACGCAGACGTTCGCGGCAAACCATGCGGCGCCCGTGCCGTCCACCACGCGACCACCGGTGAAGAGGAGGTCGCAGGCGGCCGGCGGCTGGCTGGCCGTGAGCGCGAGGCCGGTGGCCGAAAGGGCGAGGGCGGCTGAGGCGAGCAGGCGTGGCATCACGCGCGCATGGTACCCCGGGTGGGGACTGGCACGGTCGAGCCGATTGTGGGGTTCCGTGGCGCGGGATTACAGTTGGCCATACAGTGCTGGCCCGAAGCGTTGTCGTCCTGCTCGGCACGATCCTGCCGTTCGCGCTCCTGCGCGCGCAACCCACCATCGTCGATCCGCGCCTGTCGGAGGCGATTGGCTGGTACACGGGCACGGCGGGGCAGGTTGACGATGCGCGAGCCCGTGCGCTGCTGCTCCAGGCCGCGGCTGACAGTGATCCCATCTCGCGCATGTGGCTGGCGCGCTGCCATTCAACCGGGCGGATGCGGTTCGAGCGCGACCCGGCGCGCGCCCGTGCGATTGCCGGGGAAGTGCTGGCGACGATCCGGGAGCTTGCCGCGCAGGGCGAGGTGGAAGCGATCTTCCTGATGGGCACCGCGTTCGACGAGGGCCTCGGTGTCGAGGCAGCGCCGGCGGAGGCCGCGGCGTGGTATCGCCGCGCAGCCGATCGCGGCCACGTGCTCGCGCAACACAACCTCGGCAACCTGTACGAGGCTGGGCGGGGCGTGCCGAACGACGACGCCCAGGCCGTGGCGTGGTGGCGACGGGCGGCAGAGCAGGGCG
Source organism: Vicinamibacterales bacterium (assembly GCA_050249615.1). Classification (GTDB taxonomy): domain Bacteria; phylum Acidobacteriota; class Vicinamibacteria; order Vicinamibacterales; family UBA2999; genus VFZN01. Next base: position 3,015 of record JBFWQE010000239.1, on the reverse strand, counting down.
ATGCGATCCCGATGTTGCGCCTCGGCACGATGTACGAGGAAGGCCGGGGCGTGGCACGTGATCTCGAGCAGGCGAAGGCGTGGTACGCGCGTTCGGCGGCCCGGGGCAATGCGCGGGCCAGAGAGGCGCTCGCTCGCCTTGGCGGCGGGGCCTGGCACGGTCAGGCCGAATTCGATGCTGTTTCTGCCACCTTCCGCCTGAGCACCCGCAGGTCGTACGGCTTGGTCCGCTGGAGTCTGGCGCGTGTTTCGTCCAGCGTCTCGCGCGGCAGGGCCTCGTTCACCAGCGCGGCCCAACCGCTGGGGAGAGGGAGCGGTCCGGGATGGAGCAGCCCGCGCTCGCACCCTTCCCGCTCGGCCAGGCTGGACCACTTCCAGAGCTGTGCCTGGTCGACCAGGCCGGCGCGAACTGGATTGGCCTCGACGTAGCGCATCACCAGGTAGTACTGGCGCTCCGACTCCACGGCGAAGGAGTGGTACCTGTGCTGGTAGAGATGCCCATGGCCGAGAGTCTGGGTATCGCGCCGATGCCTGAGCGCGTGCACGGTGCACAGCCGGTGGCAGAACGCCGACACGGCCTGAGCGGCGTCCGGCCAGACCACCATGTGCCAGTGGTTCGGCATCAGGCAGTACGCGAGCAGTCTCATCGGGCAGCGCGTCCTGGTCTCCGAAATCAGCTCGAGGAACGCTTCGTAGTCGCGATCGGCATGGAACAACCGCTTCCGGTCGTTTCCCCGGTTCACGAGGTGCAGGATGCTGTCGGGCGGCGTGTATCGACGGGAACGGGGCATTGTGACCCTCCTCTGCTTTAAACGACTAGCAATAAGAGGACCACGACGCCCCCCGATCGAGACGGACGCGGCCACGTGGCAGAAACTGCGTCGTTTTCGAGGCAACCGTGCCAGGCCCCTTGTCTAGGGCACGACCACCACCACCTCGTTCGACGCGACGCTCGCGCCCAGCACATTCAGCGCGTGCGCGCGCACGTAGTACCGGCCCGGCGGCACGCCTGGCACCGCCAGGGTCGTCGCCGTATTGCCGGTGTTCAACTGCGCCAGGTTCGACAGCCCCGGTGCCGAGCCCGCACGCACCACGTAGCTCGTGGCGCCCGCGACGCCTTCCCAGGTCAGCGTGACCGTGGAGCCCGCTACGCTGAACTCGAGATCGTCCGGCGCCTCGGGCGGCGATGGCACGTTGCCCGAGTTCAACAGGACCTCTGCCGAGGGTGCGCTGCTGCCCGCCCCGTTGACCGCGCGCACGCGGACGAAGTAGAACCCCGGAGGCACCGGGATATAGACGAGCGAGTATGCCGCCACACCAATCGACGCGATGTTCGTCACGCCGGTCGCCGAGCCCGCCTCGACGACGAAGCCGCTGGGCATGCCGCCGGAAGCGGGCCCCCCCCACGTCAGCGTCAGTCGCTGGCCGCTCATCCACCCCCGGACAAACCTCGGCACGTCCGGCGGCGCCGATCCACCCGCACTCACGACGACCAGCCGCTCCTCGGACGGGGCGCCCGCTCCGTTCGCGTTCACGCCGCGCACACGGACGTAGTAGCTGCCCGGGCCGACGCCCGGGACACTCGTGCTCAGCCCCGCGACGGGGAGGGTCACGATGGTCGCTCCCGGCGAGAGGCCGGCCTCGATGACGTAGCTCGTCGCGGGCTGACCCGTGTCGGGTGCCGTCCACGACAGCGAAACGGCAAAGCCGTTGACCGTGGCATTGAAGTCACCAGGCGGGCCGGGCGGTGCGTCGGTCCGCAGCCCGAAGTCGACCCCAGACGAGACACCGCCGCCGGCCGTCACCATGACGGGCGTCCCCATCGTCGACAGCTGCGCCGGCGTGCAGACGCCATCGGCGCACGGAATGTCGTCGTAGATCTCGTTCAAGTACGCGTCCTGCATCGTCGCCGCATAGTAGGTGCCCGCTTCCAGGCCCTCGATGCGATACACGCCCAAGCCGTCGGTCTCGCCGGCCCAAACCGGCATGGCCTGGCCGTTGATGCGGCTGAACGCCCACACCTCCACGTCCGGTAGTGGTGCAGACGACACGGCGTCGCGTACCGTTCCCGTGATTACCCCGCCCGGCTCCAGCGCGAAGTCCCGACCCGACGTCGTGACGCCGACGGTCACGGGCACCAGCGTGGCGCTGGCAATCTCGAACAGGCACGTCTCCTGGCGGCACTGGACGTTGTCGAACAGCTCAGGGATGTAGTTCGAGGTGTCGGTCTGCACGTAGACATAGTAGGAGCCGGTGGCCAGACCACCGACGTCGTAACTGCCGCCGACCCCGCAGTTCTCGCCGCCTTCGAGAATGTGACCGCCCTCGATGCGAATGACGAAGGCGCACGCATCATCCACGGGGAGTGTCGTGACCTCATCGGTCACGAGCCCCGTGATATGGTTGCCCATGTCGAGGGCGAAATCCTTGCCGCTGCTCGTCGCCCCCACGGCGAGATCGATGGGCATCGCCGCTCTCAGATCGAAATCGCTGTCCCAGCACCATGCGCCGCACGCAAGATTGTTCCAGGCTTCATTCACATAACCCGAGTCGGTGGAGGTGGCGGCGTAGTAGCGACCGGCGGGCAGACCTCGAACCGTGTAGACGCCCGCGGCGTCGGTCTGCACCCATCCCGCGATGAAGCGTCCGTTCGAATCGTACCCGGCCACGCCGACGTTGACGGCGGCCAGCGGGGCGGAGGACGCCGCATCGGTGACCGCACCGGTGATCACCGCGCCGGGATCAAGATCGAAGTTCGCCGTGAAGGTGACGCCGGATGACAGGACGACGGGGGTGGCGCTGAACCGAACCGGATCCGACGCGCACTCTTGCTGGCACAGCAGGTTGTCATGAAACTCGTTGGTGTAGCCAATGCTGTTGCGCGTGAACAGGTGATAGCTGCCCGGCGCGGCGGCAATCGTGTAGGTGCCCGATGCGCTGGTCGGCTCGACGATGCAGCCACCCTCGTCGCAGAGGGACAGCAGCACGTTGGCCAGCGGCGCATGCGTGACCGAGT
>JBFWQE010000238.1:0-6133 GCA_050249615.1 Vicinamibacterales bacterium | reverse complement strand
GCGGTGGCGCGGAAGGAATACGTCGAGAACCTGCAGGACAGTATCCTCCAGCACCGCCTCGACGCCGAGCGCGGGTCGGCGCCCGTGCTGGAGCGCATGGCGACCGACATCCTCTCGGCGCGGCTGTCAGGCGACACCGCGGAGATCGTCTACGCGCTGGGGCTGTTCGAGATGGCCCACGACCGCGCGGTGCACCCGGCCGTGCGGGGCCTGCTCGCGCACCCGGCCCCGGAGGTCCGGCGCCGGGCGGTGGCGCTGCTGTCACGCGCCGACGACCTCTCGGTACGCGATCAGGTGCAGCAGCTGCTCCACGATCCGGACCTCGAGGTGCGCACCGAGGCGCTCCTCTACCTGACCGAGCACGGCCACGTCGATCCGCTGGCCAGCATCGAGTCGGTTGGTGACTTCGAGGACTTCTCGATACGGGCCTCGATGGTGGCCTTCCTCGCCCGTCCCGGGCGCGCCCAGAATGCCGAGGCCGCGCGGATGATGCTCGCGAAGATGGCGGAGGAGGCCGGGCCCGAAGGGCAGCGCACGCGCCTCGAGGCGGCACGCCTCATCGGGTTCCTGCCCGACCTCTTCGATCGCGAGCTGCGCCTGCTGCTGCAGGACGAGGACACGGACGTCGCGCGGGCGGCGATTGCGGCCGCCGCGAATCTGAAGAAGCGCATCTTCGTGGGCCGCATCATCGAGCGGATGGAGGAGCCCGCGCTCGTGCCCGTCGCCATCGAGGCCCTCGCCAGCTTCGGCGACCGCATCGTCGGGACCCTGCGCGACTTCCTGGTGGACCCCGAGATGCCCATCGACGTGCGGCGGGAGATCCCCGACGTGCTGCTGGCCATCGGCACGGTGGCCGCGCAGAACGTGCTCACCGAGAGCGTGCTCGACAACGACGTGGTGCTGCGCTACCACTGCATCGCGGCGCTCAACAAGCTCGGCCAGCTGCACCCGGGGCGGCCCGTGGACCGCAAGATCATCGAGTCGGTCCTGGCCGCCGAGATCCTGGGGCACTACCGCTCGTACCAGGTGATGGGCACGCTGACGCGGTCGCTGTCCGACGATGCCGGCCCGGTGCGGCAAGGGCTCGCCGAGTCGATGTCGAAGGAGCAGGAGCGCATCTTCCGACTGCTCAAGATGCTGTACCCGGCGCACGACCTGCACAGCGCCTATGTCGGGCTGCAGTCGCCGGACCCGGTCGTGCACGACAACGCCCTGGAGTTCCTGGAGACGATCCTGCCGCCCGAGATGCGCGCCGTGCTCATCCCCATCCTCGATCGCGAGGTGTCGGTGGCGGCCCGCATCGAGCGGGCCAACCAGCTGCTCGGCACGGAGCTGGGGACGCGCGAGGAGGCGGTGGAGGTGCTGACGAAGAGCGCGGACCCGTGGCTGCGCTCGTGCGCCGCGTATGCCATCGGCGAGCTGCACCTGATGCGGCTGGCGCCCGTGCTCGAGACGTGGTCCAGGGACCTGGATCCGCTGCTCAAGGCCGCGGCGGTGGAGGCACAGCAGAAGCTGAAGGAGGCGGCGGCGAAAGCGGCGGGGGTGGGGATGGTGTAGGCACGGAGGTTCGAACCCCCGTGCCCCCTATCGTGCCACCGCCTCTGCCGCGGGCGAGTCGGGCCACGTCGGCGCCGGGCGCGCGACGTAGCCCGCGTGCGCCAGCTTGCCCTGGAAGAGCGCCGTCTGTGACGCGGCAAACTGCAGCCGCACCAGCACGCGCAGGACGATGTAGAGCTGGCCCACGGCGAAGGCGGCCAGCGGCGCCGACGCGCCAGGGGCCGCCAGGAAATAGAAACCGACCACCAGCAGGTAGACGATCGCGTTCAACAGGTACAGCGCGAGTGTCTTCGCGGGATGCCGCACCACGAACCGGGCACCGGCGAGGAACGCGCCGATCATGCTGCGGCGGTCCTCGACCACCGCGCGGATCTTCGCGTAGTCGAAGAGCAGGTTCACGCTGCACAGGATGGCGGTGAACACGGCGTACAGGCCCAACCGCGCGAAGAACGCGGTGCGCTCGACGGTGATGTCGTGCGTCCACCGCGTGTAGAGCGTGTCGAGCAGCCACGGGTGCAGCCAGGCGAAGAGCGCCCAGTAGACGAGCGCCGCGATGGCGCCCAGGCGCAGGAACCGGAAGAACCACACGCCGCACGCCGAGAAGAAGGCATGCGACCCGACCCGGCGGTCACGCGCCAGGCGGTCCAGCACGCCGCCGGCCAGGAACACCGACACGAGGATCTGGACGCCGACGATGGCCGTCAGCGCGGGTGCGAGCGCGCGCCCGTCGGCGATGCGGGACGCGTTGTCCAGGACGGCGGCAAACCCGATGATGGCCGGCACGAACGTCTGTCCCACGCCCGCCGCCTGCGCGAGGAACTCGTTCCACCAGTCGAAGTTGACGCCGCGCGCCGCCTGATCGGCCATGAGGCTCGCGCCCAGGTGGCCCGCGATCATCCCGTGCAGCACGAGCGCCGGCGGCAGCGCCACGAGCAGCGTGGAGAGCCAGAGGCCCACGACGACCCACGACGCCCGCCGCACGCGGCCGAGGCCCTCCGTGTATGCCGCGATTGTCCCGACTCCCGACTCCCGACTCCCGACTCCCGACATGGCTTCAGACAAAGAACGCACAGTCCATCAACAGATCCTGCAGCCACACGATCCACTGCAGCGTCCAGTGGTCCGCGGCGCGCTCGGCCTGCGGCCTCGTCGTGATGCTGTTGTTCGTGTAGTTCAGGTCCAGCAGGAGCACGCGGTCCGGGTCCACCTGCACCGAGACCCCCTTCGAGGGCTTCTCGTACATGAACGGTTGCCAGCGGGATCGCCCGTCCCACCGCTCGCGCACCTGCTCGCCGTTCTCGAACCTCACCAGCACGTCCACCGGGAAGATGGCCTCGCCCAGCCGACGGACCACCACGGTCGTCCGGAACCGCGTGCCGTCAGCGTGCTCCCCGAACACGAGCGGCGCACGAGCAGAGGGCTCCTCGAACCCGCGCGCGCCCACCGGGACGCTCTCGAGCCGCTCGGCCGCGTAATCGAACTCGTTCGAGCTGCGGTGCACCTGGTCGAAGAACCACGTCAGGTCCTCGCCGGTCGTCTCGTTGACGATGGCGAAGAAGTCGTCCGGCACGGGGTGCCTGAAGCGGAAGCGCTCGAAGTACGCGGCCATCACCGGCTGCAGCCGGTCCCAGCCCAGGTAGCGCTCCAGCGTGTGCAGCCAGAGCGCCGTCTTGCCGTAGGTGATGTCGGCGTGCGTGCCCGGCCAGTACAGGTAGCTGGGGGTCGCCGGGACGTCACGCTCCGCGGCGCGGCGATAGCCGTTGAGGCCATTGCCGTCCGTGGCGCGGGACAGCGGGATGTCGCGGAACTGCCACGGGATGAACCCGCCGAAGAAGCGTTCCACGCGGTAATTCGGCTGGAACGCGAGGGACTGCACGCGCTCTTCCGAGAACGTGTTGAACCCTTCGTCCATCCACGCCGAGGTCACCTCGTCGTTGGCCACCATGCCGTACCAGAACTGGTGCCCGGCCTCGTGCACGGTGACCGACTCGGGCTGGTTCGACTGGCGAGGCGCCAGCCAGCGCGTGCCCGCGGTGAAGAGCGTCGGGTACTCCATGCCGCCCGCGCCGCTCTGCCAGGCCGGGTCGATGATGGTGATCTGCGGATACGGATACGCGCCGTACCACTCGCCGTAGTACTTCAGGGCGGCTGCGGTGGCCGCGAAGTGCCGGTCCTGCTGGCCCTTGTGCTCGGGCTGCAGCAGCAGCCGCATCGTCACCGGCGGCAGCCGGTCGTACTCGAAGCGCTCGGTGTACTCCTCGTAGTCCGGGCTCGTCGTCCACGCGAAGTCGTGGACGTCGTCCTGGGCGTAGCGGTGGATGGTGAGGCCGCCGTCGGTGTCCGTGCGCGAGACCTCGCGGCCCGTGGCGCCCACGACCCAGCCTCGCGGCACGCGGAGTTGCGCGTCGTAGTTGCCGAAGTCGGCGTAGAACTCGGTGTTGGCGAAGAACTGCCGCGCGTTCCAGCCGCCGGCCTCGAAGACGCCGAGCTTCGGGAACCAGTGGGCGATGAAGAAGTAGTTCCCGATGGCGCCCGTGCGCGAGAAGGTGCGGGGCACCTGCGCCGTCCATGCGACGCGCAGCTGCAGCGTCTGGCCCGGCGCCACGGCCATCGGCAGGTCCGCCGCCGCGAGCGATCGATCCGCGGGGTTCTGGTCGTCCGGCTGGATGTAGCGGAACGACGGCATCAGGTCCAGGCCCGTCGTGCCGTCCGGGTTCATCAGGGCAAGCTCGGTGACCTGCTGCCAGCCGAAGTCCTCCGCGCGCCGATCCTCGAGGCCGGCGGCGAGGCCAGCCAGCCGGCGCTGCGACAGCCACGTGGAATCGGTGTTGCGCCAGGCGTTCCAGTACAGGTGCAGGCGGATGGAGTAGGCAGGCACCGCCCCCGGATTGCGCCAGGTGATCACCTCGGTGCCGGTGATGGTCCTCGCGGCGGCATCCAGCGTGGCGTCGATGCGGTAGCTCGCGGTCCGCGGCGCCAGGCCGGCGTCCTGGGCGTGGAGGGGGGCGGGCGCCCAGGCCCCGGCGAGCAACGAGGTGGCCGCCGCGGCCAGCCACACCTTCCGTCGAAGTCGCATCCTGTCTGTTCCGCTGCTCATCCTACACCGACCGCGCGGAGGAACCGGACGCGTATAATCGGAGGCTCCCGCCATGCCCATACGCGTGCTCGTCTACGGCCTCGGACCCATCGGCGCATCGGTGGCCCGGCAGCTCGTGGCCCGCAGGGGCTTCGCGCTGGTGGGCGCGGTGGACACCGATCACGAGAAGGTGGGCCTGGACGTCGCGCAGGTGATCGGCCACGGGCGGCGCCTGAAGGTGCGCGTCACCAACGATGCGGTGGGCGGCATCAGGCAGGCGAAGCCGGACGTGGTGGTGATGTGCACCAGCTCGTCGATCAGGAAGGCGCTCCCCTGCATCGAGACCGTCCTCAAGCTGCGCACGCCCATCGTCTCGACCACCGAGGAGCTGTCCTATCCGGTGGGGCGCAACCGGACGCTGGCGCGCGCCGTCGACCAGATGGCGAAGAAGGCGAAGGTGGCCGTGCTCGGCACCGGCGTGAACCCCGGCTTCGCGATGGACGCGCTGCCGGTGATGCTGAGCGGCGTGTGCGAGCGTGTGGAGAGCGTGCGCGTGGATCGCGTGCAGGACGCGCGCATCCGGCGCCTGCCGTTCCAGCAGAAGATCGGCGCGGGCCTGACCGAGGAGCAGTTCGCCGCGAAGGTGAAGGACGGCTCGGTGCGGCACGTCGGGCTCGCCGAGTCCATCACCATGATCGCGCGCGCGTTCGGCTGGACGCTCAACGAGATCACCGACGAGATCCAGCCGAAGGTGGCGAAGGCGCCGGTCGAGAGCGAGCTGCTGGCCGTGGACCCCGGCTACGTGTGCGGCATCGTGCAGGACGGGATCGGCTACCGGAAGGGCCAGCCGGTGATCACGCTGCACATGGAAGCCTACCTGGGCGCGCCACAGAGCTACGACACCGTCACCATCGAGGGCCTGCCGCGCATCGTCCAGCGGATCGAGGGCGGGCTGCACGGCGACATCGCAACCGCGTCCATCGCCGTGAACGCCGTGCCGCAGGTGCTGCGCGTGGCGCCGGGCCTGCGCACGATGATCGACATGCCGATTGTGAGCTACGCCGGATGACGACCCGTCGCGACTTCCTCGCGTCCACCGCCGCCGCTCTTGCCGCCCTTGGCATTCCCGCCGACGTCTGGGCGCTGCAGGGCGGGGAGGAACTGGTCCCGCTGACCGACTACACGGCCGACTTCAAGATCGTGGCGAACGCCGCCAACCCGACGGTGCAGTGCTACGACCTGCGAACCCTCGCCTCGTGGACCACGCCGGCCGAGGACTTCTACGCGTTCCACCAGACGGTGACGCCGGTGGTGGACCCCGCGACGTTCCGCCTGAGGATCGGCGGCCTGGTGGAGCGGCCCCGCGAGCTGACCCTGCAGGAGATCATGGCCCGCCCCGACCGGCGTGACGAGGCGGTCACGCTGGAGTGTTCGGGCAACTCGAACCGGCCCACGCGCATGGCGGGGCTGCTCAGCAACGGCGTCTGGACGGGCGTGCCG
>JBFWQE010000237.1:0-6256 GCA_050249615.1 Vicinamibacterales bacterium | reverse complement strand
AGGTTCTCGGGTTCTCAGGTTCTCGGGTTCTCAGGTTCTCGGGTTCTCAGGTTCTCGGGACCCAAGCCCCACGCCCCAAGCCCCAAGCCCCCAAGAGCCTGGTCATCGCGGCGCCGCCGAGTGGACGATGCGGCCGTCCTTGATCACATAGCGAATGCGGCGCGTGTGGCGGATGTCCGCGGTGGGATCGCGGTCCACGATCAGCAGATCGGCCGCCTTGCCCGGCGCGACCGTGCCGCGCTGCTCGTCCACGCCAAGCGCGTGGGCCGGGCGTGGTCAAGCGGTCGACGCCGGCCGCGAGCGTCACGCCCATCTCCTGGGCGCGCTTCGTCACGGCGAACATCCATGGCGTGCGCAGGCCGGCCTGATCGTCCTTCCCCGGCCCCTCGGCAACGATCCACAGCGTGGGGTTGAGGGCGACATCGTTGTCCTTCAACGATTGCAGCAGGCGCGTAATGACCGGGCCGTCTGCGTGGGAAGCGGAAAGTGGGAAGCGCGAAGCGAGAAGCCGCAGGTCGGGTCAGCGCCGCCCCGTCCGCCCGCCGGCCACTTGCCTTGCCGCACCCGCGATGGCGAGCCAGACCACGCTGCGCAACAGCATCGCGGCGAGGCTGTCGGTGGCCACGGCTTCACCGACGATGCGCATCCCGACCAGCACACCGAGGACCGTGGCGTGCGCCCCGGCAAGGATCGAAGCGCCAGTCGCGCCCCACCGCCGCCACAACCAGATGCCGGCTCCCATTACCACGCCAGCCACGCCTGCAGCCACGTTGTAGGCCACGAGCCACGGCAGGACGACGTAGTCGGGCCGATCGACACCGGCCAGGACACGCGTGCCCGCCGCGACCGACATGGCCCCGAACGCCATTCCCACCACCGCCATCACGCGGACCAGCCGCCCGCCTTCCGCTCTGCGCACCTGTCGCACCTCGCACCTGACTTCGCTCGCCCTCTAAGACTGGAGCCACGGCGGGGCCAGCCGGCCCGCACCTGTTCGCACCTGCCCGCACCCGTTCGCACCCGCCCGCACCTGTCCGCACCTGTCCGCACCTGATCGCACCCGCCCGCACCCATTCGCACCCGCCCGCACCTGATCGCACCCGCCCGCACTTGATCCTGCCCCTCCCCGTCGCCATCACCATGACGCCCGTCATATGATGGCTGCCTCATGAGCGAGCCCGACAAGAAACCGTTCGAGACCCGGGTGCGCGTGCGCCCGCTCACGATCGACGACTTCGACGCCCTGGTCGCGCTGCAGATGAAATGCTTCCCGGGCATGAAGCCGTGGGCACGGGAGCAGATCGTCAGCCAGCTGGCGATCTTCCCCGAGGGACAGATCGTCATCGAGGTGGACGGCCGCATCGTCGGATCGTCCAGCAGCCTCATCGTGGACTCGTCCACGCACAGCGACTGGCACGACTGGAAGGCCAGCACCGACAACGGCTTCATCCGCAACCACGATCCCCAGGGCGACACGCTCTACGGGATGGAGATCATGGTGGACCCCGACTTCCAGGGGCTGAAGCTGTCGCGGCGCCTGTACAACGCGCGCAAGCAGCTCGCGCGCGACCGGAACCTGGTGGGCATCATGATCGGCGGCCGCATCCCGGGCTACGGCGCGCATGCCGACACGATGACGGCCAGCGAGTACGTCGAGCGGGTGATCAACAAGGTGCTGGTGGACCCGGTCCTCACCCCCCAGCTCTCCAACGGCTTCGTGCTGAAGGGCCTCATCCCCAACTACTTCCCCGCGGACAGCGAATCGCGCGGCTACGCCACGTACCTCGAGTGGACCAACTACGACTACGTGCCGGCCCACCGCCGGCAGCTGCTCCGGCCGTCGAGCCCGGTGCGTCTCTCGGCCGTCCAGTACCAGATGCGCCGCATCGGCGGCTTCGACGAGTTCGCCAAGCAGTGCGAGTTCTTCGTGGACGTGGCCTCGGACTACCGGGCCGACTTCCTGCTGTTCCCCGAGCTCTTCACCACGCAGCTGCTGTCGACCATCCGGGCCGACCGCCCGGGGCAGTCGGCCCGCAAGCTGGCGGAATTCACCGCGCAGTACCTCGCGCTCTTCAGCGGCCTCGCCATCAAGTACCACCTCAACATCGTCGGGGGCAGCCTCTTCGAGCTGGACGGCGAGAAGCTGTACAACACCGCGTACTTCTTCGGCCGGGATGGCGCGGTGGACAAGCAGCGGAAGCTGCACATCACGCCGCCCGAGCGGCGGTGGTGGGGGGTGCAGCCTGGCGAGCGCCTGAACACGATCGAGACCGACCGGGGGCGGATTGCCATCCTGGTGGGGCACGACGCGCAGTTCCCGGAGCTGGGCCGCATCGCGGTGGACCAGGGCGCAAAGATCCTCTTCGTACCCATCAACACCGACGAGCGGCACGACTACCTGCGCGTCCGCTACTGCGCGCAGGCGCGGTGCATCGAGAATCCCGTCTACCTGGTCCTCGCGGGCTGCATCGGCAACCTCCCGGAAGTGGAGCACGCCGACATCCATTACGCGCAGTCGGCCATCATGGCGCCGTCGGACTTCTACTTCAGCCGGGACGGCATCGCGGCCGAGTGCCAGCCGAACATCGAGACGGTGATCTTCGCCGAGGTCGATCTGGAAATGCTGCGGCGCCAGCGCCGCAAGGGCGCCGGGCTCACCTGGGAGGACCGCCGGCGAGACCTGTACCAGATTCACTATGAAGCCGGAGGAGGGACGAGAACTACTTGAAGGCAAAAGGCAAGAAGGGTACCTGTTTCTGCCTTCTCCCTTCTCTCTTCTGCCTTCTCCCTTCTGCCTTCTCCCTTCCTCTTCTAGATCCCCCGCAGGAGCGACCCGAACCCCAGCGGTTCTGGCTTGACGTCCAGCTTGAACAGCGCCGCGGCGTTCTCGTAGAAGAGCATGTTCTTGTCGCGCGCCGGGAGGCGAAGCTCCTCCATGAACTGGAGGTACGACTCCATCGTCGCCAGGGGCCAGTCCGTGCCGTACAGCACCTTGTTGGGGTTCACGCCCCACAGGATCATCTCCTTCAGCTGCTGCCGCATGTAGGCCTCGAAGCGGTCGGTGAACTCGCCCAGCGTGAGGCCGGAGATGTCGGTGTAGACGTTGTCGTTCTTGTAGACCACTTCCATGCAGTCGCGGAACCATGGGTTCCCGAGGTGGCAGATCAGGAACTTGACCTTCGGGAAGTCCACGGCCACTTCGTCCACGTGGAGCGGGTGCGCGTACTTGACCTTCCCCGTCGGCGCGTAGGTGTCGCCCGTGTGGATCATCACCGGGACGTCGAACTCCTCGGCGAGGTGATATGCGGGTGTGAGCTTCGGATCGGCCGGGTAGAACGGCTCGTAGCCCGGGTAGAGCTTCAGGCCCTTGATGGCCTTCATCTCCAGCAGCGACCGGAGCTCGGCGACGTCCGTGTCGCAGAACGTGGTCCATGAGATGCCGGCCACGACGTGGATGTTGGGAAGGTGGCGCGTGGCCTCGGCCACGGCCCGGGCCGAGGGACGGCCGGGCACCACCTTGTACGACGTGAGCACGATGGCCACGTCCACCCGGTTGCGCCGCATGGTCGTCTGCAGCCGTTCGATGCAGATGGGAAGGGCGTCGACGGTCTCGTCCTCGTAGTAGTTCAGGTGCGTGTGGCAGTCGATGATCACTCCGGGGCTACCTCCGTGTGTAGCGGGCGATGACCTGCGCCGCCCAGTCGCGGCCTCCGAGGCCGAAGGCGAGCGCCGCGGCCAGGCACACCGCCGCGAACGCAATCTGGAAGGCCGAGACCAGGACCGCGGTCTGGATGGCCAGCTGCTCGGCCGCCATGAAGACGACGAAGACGAGCAGCGCCCAGCGGGCCAGGGCCCCGACCGGCTCGGCGACGCCGCTGCCGATGTTGGCCAGGTAACTGTAGACCAGCCCGCCGACGACCCGCGCCAGCAGCGAGCCGAAGACCAGCACGCCGACCGCCAGCACCAGGTTCGGGACGAACTGCGCCACGCGCTGGACCAGCACACCCGCCGTGCGGACGCCGAGCGCGTCGAGCAGGGCGACGAACACGCCGGCGAGGATCAGCCAGTAGAGCGTGCCGGCAATCAGCGTGACCAATGTGAAGGGCACGCCGCCCTGCACCAGGTAGTCGTCCACGCCCGATCGCTCGGCGAGCTCGTCCACGTGCGCGGCCCTCAACACGCGAACGGCGATGCGTCGGACAAGCTTCGCGATGAGCCACCCGGCCACCAGCAGGAGCAGGGCCAGGGCCAGGTCTGGCAGCAGGGCGATTGCCGCGCTCCACGTCTCGCGGAGCGACCTGAGGAGCAGGCTGGACTCGAACATCGGCGAAGCCTCCGCCGGCATCGTACCGTCCCCGGCCGCGAGGCGCAACGCCGGTCACGCCACGGCGATCCGGCCGCGACGGGATGATGGGCGTCATACGGGCCGAACCGACTCCGGCGTAACATCGCGCCCGAGTCGCGCCATGCCCGGCGTCCTGCACAAAGACCGCATCGTCGCCGGCCCGGACTTCAGCCGCTGGTGGAACATCCCCGCCGCGCTCTGCATCAACCTGAGCATCGGCCAGGCCTACGCGTTCAGCGTCTTCAACCTTCCGCTCACCCGCGTGCTCGGGGTCTCGTCCCCGGCACCCGATGACTGGAAGCTCACCACGCTGGGCTGGATCTTCACGCTGGCCTACATCTTCCTCGGCCTGTCGGCTGGCGTGGCGGGCCGCTGGCAGGACCGCGTGGGCCCGCGCACGAGCGGCGTGGTCGCGGCGGTGTGCTTCGGCGGCGGCTTCTTCCTGTCGGCGCTCGGCGTGTGGCGGCACGAGATCTGGCTGCTCTACCTCGGGTATGGGGTCATCGGCGGCTGCGGGCTCGGCATCGGCTTCAACACGCCCATCCCGATCCTCCTGCGGTGGTTTCCCGACCGGCCGGGCCTGGCCACCGGGTTCGCGGTCATGGGGTTCGGCGGGGGCGCCATCCTCGCGGCGCCGCTGTCGCAGGCGCTCATCGCACATTTCGCGAGCGACACGTCGGTGGGTGTGGCCGAGTCGTTCGTCGTCCTCGGCTCGGTGTATCTCGTGCTGATGCTGATCGGCGCATTCCTGTTTCGCCTGCCTGCGCCCGGGTGGCGCCCGCCCGGCTGGGCCCACGCGCCAGGCACGCTGAAGGCGCCGGAGGCGACCGGCCTCACGGTGGAGGCGGCCATCCGCACGCGCGAGTTCTACCTGCTCTGGCTCGTCCTCCTGCTGAACGTCACCGCCGGGCTTGGTGTGCTCGGGCAGGCCGCCCCGATGATCCAGGAGGTGTTCAGCGACTTCAGCGGCTCCGCGGCCGCGGTGTTCGTGGCCATCCTCAGCTTCTTCAACATGTCGGGGCGGCTGCTCTGGGCCTGGCTGTCGGACACCATCGGCCGGAGGCGGACCTTCGCGGTCTTCTTCGTGGCCGGCCCCATCCTCTATGCCGCCGTGCCCTTTGCCGGCGCGACGGATAACCTCATGCTGTTCGTCGCCTGCTTCGCAGTCATCCTCTCGATGTACGGGGCCGGCTTCGCCCTGATGCCGCCGTACATCGCCGAGGTGTTCGGCCCGGCGCACGTGGGGGCCATCAACGGCCGGGTGCTGACGGCGCTGTCGCTTGCGGGCGTGTGCGGGCCGGTGGCGGTGAACTACCTACGTCAGGCGCAGATCGCGCGCGGGGTGAGCGCCGCGCAGGCCTACGACATCACCCTGTTCATCATGGCTGCGCTGCTGGTCGTCGGGTTCTTCTGCAACCTGGCCATCAAGCCGGTGTTCCGGCCGGAGGCAGGGGGGGCCCGGCCATGACACTGCCGGCCGTCCGCTCGCTTCGTCTCGATCGACGCGCGGCCCTGCTGGTCGCGACCGGCCTGGCGGTGATGTTCTCTTCAGGCCTGGTCGCGGGGTGGGTGCTCGAGCGTTACGATGCGGGCGTCGGGTTCTCGCGCGAGGCACAACGCATCGCCGAGGTGTTGGAGCTCGCCCCGGGCAAGTCGGTCGGCGACATCCGCGCCGGCACTGGCCGCTGGACCGTGGACATGGCCCGCCGCGTCGGGCCCGACGGCCAGGCGTTCGCCACAGTGGGGCCGGATCCCGCGCACGTGCTGATGGCCACCGTCGCCGACTCGGGCCTCGACAACGTCACCGTGATCACGCGGACGCCGCCCGATCTGCCCCGGCTGCCGTTGGCGTGCTGTGATGCGGTCCTGCTGCGCCGTGTCTACAGCGACCTGCAGCGCGAGCGTCCGGGC
>JBFWQE010000236.1:1779-6274 GCA_050249615.1 Vicinamibacterales bacterium | reverse complement strand
AGCGACAGCAGCGCTTCGGCCGCCCGCACGCGCACCACCCGGGCCGTGTCCACGAGCCTGGCCGTGAGCGCGGGGGCCACGCGCTCCAGCTGTCCTGACGCGGCCAGCGCCTTGACGGCTGACGCCCGCACTGCGGGCTCCGGGTCCGATGCCGCGCCCATCAGCGCGTTGAGCACCGCCTGTGGCGCCTCGACAGGCGCGCCGGCCGGCCGGCGGTGGACGGGAGCCGAGCCGGAAGCAAACGACGTCTGGCTCTGGGCCGTCGAGGCCGAGGCCGCGCCGCCAAGCAGCATCCGCGCGAGGAAGTCCGCGGCGCTCGCCCGCAGGAACCAGCCCTGCGCGCGGTCCACGGCCATCCGCGCCAGGTCCGACATCACCGAGACGTCGTCCGAGCCCGCGCGGTACATCACGTCGGCGGTCATCAGGTCCTTGCGCCGCCGATCGCCGTCCCCCCACCACGCGTCCATCTGTGCCGCGGCCCACTCCGGGGTCTTGTCGTCGTGGCAGGTCGTGCACGCGTTCGGCACGCCGAAGCGCGCCGTCACTTCCGGGACCGGCGCCTTGAAGGTGTGGTCGCGGCGGCGCGTCAGCAGCCGCCAGTTCACGTCGCTCATGTGGCAGTTGATGCACCGGCTGCCAGCGCTCTCCGGGTCGTGAAAGGTGTGCGCCTGCAACCCCGCCCCCGTGAACGACCGCTTCACGGCCGGTTGCGGGCTCCCGACCCCCGATTCCCGACTCGAGAGCCCCGGCTCCCGGCTCCCGACTCCCGGCACGTCCTTGGGCGCCTGATGACACTGCGTGCACAGCCCGTCGCCGTTGCGTCCCTGGTAGATGTTCACCTTCAGCGAGTGCTCGTTGCTCGAGCCGTGCGCCACGTGGCAGTTCGTGCAGGTGATGGCGCCCGCCTGGAAGCAGCCGCTCAGCGTGAGCGCCTGCGGTCGATTGAAGCGGTTCGGCCGCCCGTCGGGCCAGAACTCGCCCTGCGGATCGTTGGGCGGGATCTCCCCGCTCATGAGGAACGGCAGCGCGAAGTCCTCGTAGCGATCCCCGGCGCGGAAGTCGACGAAGAGGTTCGTCTTGTTGCCGTGGCAGTAGGCACAGGTGTCGAAGGTGCGCCGCGGCTCCGCGGACCGGGTCGACAGCGTCTTCAGGATGTCGGTCAGCTGCCGGTTCTTCGCGCTGGTGTCATAGGCGGGCTTGAGTGCCGGGTTGTTCTCCCACTGGTCCATCTGCGCCACGTGCTCGCGCCCGGGCCCGTGGCACGCCTCGCACCCGATCCCCATCTCCGTCCACGTGGAGTCGTAGCGCTTCGCCCTGACGTCGTAGTCCTGCGCGATGTTGGTGCCATGGCAGTTGAAACAGTTGGCGTTCCAGATCTGCCGCAGGTCGTGCGCGCCGTCGGGGATGGGCGTGATCTCCTTCCAGTCCAGCCAGCGACGGCTCTCGACGTGCCAGAACACCGGCAGCACGTAGATGCGCCCGTCCGGCAGCGTCGAAAGGTAGCCCTGATAGCGCTTGGCGCCCAGCGTGTAGTCCACCGTGAAGGTTTCGGGCTCCCGGTCGCCGAACGCGACGGACACGTAGGGCTTGCCGTCCTTGCGGCCGAACGTGTACGAGCGGCCGTGGGCGGAGAGCCGCGCGCCATCGGAGAAGTCGCCGACCACGAGCGCCCGTGCCACCGGTGCGGTCATCTTCACGTGCAGCGAGCGTTCCCACTGCTCCATCTCCTCCTCGTGGCAGCGGCGGCACGACTCGGAACCGAGGTAGTCGGATGGAGAGCGGGGCGTGTCGGGGCGGGCGGCAGGCGTCGGGGCCTGGATGAACGCGGCGGTCGAAGGGGGCGCACCTGGCGGCACGGACCGGGACGTGCCGCCGGTCGTGGCGACGAGCACGCTCCACAGCAGAAGGCCCGTTACCATCAGGCCGGTCCCGAACCTCATAGCGCCCTGAAGATAACAAAAAAGGGGCCCATCAACATGGGCCCCTCGAGCCAGTGGCCTAGTCAGCCTGGCTCAAACCTGGCTTGCTCCTGTGGGGGTGCACAAGCCGTTTCAATCGCCGCTCACGGAACTGCAAGCGATGTGCCGAAAACGACCGGATCAGCGAACGTGAAATTCTGGAGAGAAAACCTCGACCGCCTGGCATGCCCGTGGTGGCGTACGGGACCAAATCCAATCAGTTGAAATCGACGATTTCGACGCGCTGGATCGGGCTCACGCCTCACCGACGACGTCGCCGAGGATCTCGACTGAACGTAACAACTGTTCATTCGTCAGGTAGGGCGCAGGGCCGAGGCGCAGGCGCTCGCCGCGGGCGTCGGACCAGACGCCGCGCGCCGCCAGCATGCGCGCGAGCTTCGGCGCGTCGAAGGCCCGCAACGCCACGAAGCCGCCACGGCGCTCCGGCCTGACTGCCTCCACGTGGAGTCGTGCCGGGTCCAGGTCCAGCGCCTCGACGGCGCTGGCGAGCAGTGTCGTCTGAGCCATGCTGAGCGCGCGGAGCGCATTCGGGGTCAGGCCGTGCTGCTGCGCGAACGCAAAAACGGCGGCCGCGCGATAGTGCGACGACGGGTCGTACGTGGCGCCGGCAAAACGCGCCGCGCCCCTGCCATAGGCGACCACGCCATCGCGCGGTGCTTCCTCGAGCGCGGCGAACTCGGCGAACCAGCCCGTGAGCGCCGGCCGCATCTCGCAGTCTGGGGGCACCCGGAGAAAGCAGTTGCCCTCGCCCAGCTGGCAATACTTGTAGCCGCCGCCGACGACAAAGGCCCGCTCGAGCGCGAGCGCCTCCATGTCGAACGGGACCACGTTCAGGTGGTGATAGGCATCGACCAGCAGTTCCGCCCCGCGGGCGCCGCAGGTGGCCGCGAGATCGCCCAGGCCGGGCACGATCTCCGCGGTCTCGAACAGCACGGACGAGACCAGCACGGCGGCGGTGCGGTCGGTCACTTCGGCCGCCATGCGCTCGACGAGCGTCTCGACCGGGCGGCTGGACACCTTGCGGACCTCGAGGCCCGCCTCGTTCAGCCGGTCCAGCTGCCTGCGGATGGTGTGGAACTCACCATCCGTGGTCACGAGCCGCGGCCGTCGATGCAGCGGAACGGCGGACAGGAACCGGCAGACGAGCTCGTGCGTGTTCTGGCCGAGCGCGATCTCCGCGCGCGGCTCGCCGAGCAGGCGCCGCCATCCGTCGCGTACGCGTTCGGCCTGCTCTTCGGCGAGGCTCCACTTGTGGTCGAGGTGCTCGGCCGCATCGAGCCATGCCTGCTGCTGCGCCTCGAATCCCACGTCGGGCCACGCCTGGTGCGAGTGGCCGGTGAGCAGCAGCCGCTCGGAGACCCTGAAGCGGGAGTAGTGGCGGGCGAGGTCAGATGCACTGATCATGGCGCCAACGAAACCACGAAGGCACGAGGAGCACGAAGGACGCACGAAGTCATCAGGGGTCTTGGGTCTTGGGTCGGTTCCTCTCACAGCCTGGAGCGAATCGCCCACAGGTCCGGGAACAGCGGCTGCATCAGCGTCGTCGCCAGGTAGGCGGCGCCGCTCGAGCCGCCGGTGCCGGGCCGGGTGCCGATCGTCCGCTCCACCATCTTCACGTGGCGATAGCGCCATTCCTGCAGGCCCTCGTCGAGGTCCACCAGGCGCTCGCACAGCTCGGCGTTCTTCGGGTCCGTGCGGTACACCTCGATGAGCGCGTCCTGCAGGCTCTCGGACGGCTCGGGTGGCCTCGTGACGTCGCGCGTGAGCAGGGCCGCCGGCACAGCGTAGCCCTCGCGTGACAGGAAGTGCAGGAACGCGTCCCACAGCGTCCGCGCGCTGAACCGCTCCTCGAGGGCGCGGCGGGCACGACTGCCCTCCGGAAACCGGGCCAGCGCGCCCCGGGCCTTGTGGCCAAGGACGAACTCCAGCTGCCGGAACTGGTCCGACTGGAACCCGCTGGCGGCTTCGAGCCGGGCGCGAAACGACTGGAACTCGAGCGGGGTCATCGTCTCGAGGATGTCGAGCTGCGCCACCAGCACCTTGAGGATGGTGAGGATGCGCCGCATCGTGTGCTGCGCCCGGTGCGCCTCGCCCTTGTCGAGCCACCGCATCACCTGGTCCAGCTCGTGGAGGATTTCCTTGAACCACAGCTCGTAGACCTGGTGAATGACGATGAAGAGCAGCTCATCGTGCTCGGGCCCGTCGGAGCGCGGCCGCTGGAGTGAGAGCAGCTCGTCGATGGCCAGGTAGCTGCCGTAGGTGACGGCACGGTCGGTCATGGGGGTAGCTTACCGGAGGGCGGCGCCGGGCGCCGAGGGCAAGCCGTGGGTCTGCGGCAGGCGCCAAAAAAACGGCGAGAGGGGCCGGCGCAGCCCGCTCTCGCCACAGACTCCCCCACAGGAGCCGAGTTCTCGACGGTGACGGCCGGCTCGCGGGTTTCGATGTCCCGCGAGCCCAAGCCGTCCTCTCAGATGACCAGCCGCAGCTGCCTAGCTGCGCGTCTGCGTCATCTGCGT
>JBFWQE010000236.1:0-1679 GCA_050249615.1 Vicinamibacterales bacterium | reverse complement strand
TCTGCGTCATCTGCGTTCCATCTGCGTTACCAGAGGAACCGGACGCCGATGCGCGCGGTGCGCGGCGCCAGGATGGCCGCCGGCCGCTGGTAGTTCGTGCCCGTCGTCCGCGTGATGGTCTCCGCGGCGCTGCTGTTGGTGATGTTGAAGAAGTCGAGGAAGCCACGCACGCGCGCGCGCGCCGCGATCTCCACCGTCTTCTCCAGGCGCACGTCGAACACCCAGATGTTGTCCTGGCGGTTGTCCGACGGGTTGTCGGCGTAGTAGGTCGAGGCCGGCAGCACGAGGCCGAATGCCGTCGCGGCGCTGGCCGGCACGCTGATCTCCCGGGCGTAGTTCTCACCCGACTGGTGGCGCAGCACCGGCGAGATGCGGATGCCGTACGGCAGGTCGTAGCTGCCCGTCGCCTTGAACTGCCACGTCGTTCGCGGCAGGCGACCGGGCTGGTTCGGGTTCGTCGGGTAGTTGCCGGCCGGGTAGTCGTTCAGCCAGGTGTGGCTGAAGGCCACCTGGCCCGACCACTTGTTGCTGTAGCGGCGGTTCGCCGAGATCTCGAACGTCTTGAAGTCCTCGGCGCGCGGCACGTTCATCACCACCTGGTTCAGCGGGAACTGCGAGGCCTGGCTGGCCGGCATGCCGTAGAGCGTGATCGTGCTCTCGTCGCCGGTGTTGGCGCGACCGTCCACCCCGATGTCGGTGAAGTTGAACGGCACACTGTAGGCGCCGTTCAGCACGCTGCGGCCCGGCACGTAGGTCTGGATCAGGTTGTCCTGCGTCTTGTAGACGAAGCCCGCCCGCATCCCCATCGTGTCCGACAGCTGCCGCTCGAGCCATCCGCTCACCTCATGCGTGATTGGCGACTCGATGTTCGGATCGAGGCTGATGGTCCCCTCGAGGTTCGACGCCGTCCGGTTGCCCTCTTCACCCGGCTGCCAGCGGCGGTCGCCGTTGAGGTCGTTCCAGGAGAACGTCTCCGACTTGCCGGTCGTGTTCGGGTTGGCGTTGCTGCCCACGCCGACGCCGGGGTTGTGCCAGAACAGCCCGTAGTTGGCCTTGATGACCGTCCGGCCGTCACCGGAGAGGTCGTACGTCGCGCCGATGCGCGGCGCCACCTGGTTCCACGTGTAGAGGTCCGTCTCGGCGAACGTCTTCGCCGCCACCGACGTCGGCCCCACCGAGGCTGCCAGCTGCTGCTGCTCGGGCAGGAAGCCGTGGTAACGGTCGTAGCGCACGCCCGCGTTGACCGTCAGCCGGCCCACCGCCCACGTGTCGTTGATGAACGCCGCGAACACGTCCAGCCCCGACATCGACGTCAGCACGCCGTTGTTGTTCGCGCTCATCGTGCCGAAGTCAGCGCTGTCGGTCGCCGTCGGCAGCGTGAACACCACCGTGCTCGACCGCCCGTTCGCATACTGGTGATCGATGTTGCCGCCAAACTGCTGCTGGTAGCCTTCCCAGCCCATCTCCTTCAGCAGCTCGCCGCCGAACTTCACCGTGTGGCTGCCCTTCGCCGTGTCGATGAAGTACGTCGCCGCCGCCGTGTACTGCTTGCGGTCCCGGTCCAGCTGCCACCGCTGCTGTGCACCGGTCAGCTCGCCCAGCCCCGTGTCCCGCCAGAAGTAGTTCGGGTCGCACGTCGACACCTCGCCGCAGTTCGACAGCATCGGGAAGTAATAGCC
>JBFWQE010000235.1:0-6539 GCA_050249615.1 Vicinamibacterales bacterium | reverse complement strand
AGACCGGTCGGTCGGCCGGTCGAACGCGCCTCTGGCTCGATCAGGCACTCGAGCCAACTCGCCCTGAAGCCCCCGGCTCAAACAGGCCATGTGGCGGCCGGCGGCGCGTTCGTCGGTGTCCCCCATCGGCCGACCTCCAACGGTCTGCCGGACCGCCGGGCACGCGTCGCCAACGACGACGCCTCCGGTGTCACCGACCATCTGCGCCCATCTGCGCCATCTGCGTTCATCTGCGTTCATCTGCGGCCCATCTGCGTTCATCGGCGGCCCATCTGCGTTCATCGGCCCGCCATCGGTGTCAGCGTCTCGGCGTCCCGTATCGGCGCTGCATCTCCTGGGCGATCGCATCCGCCTGCTCTTCGGCGCCCTTCGTCAGCCACTGGTGCTCGGGGCGCGCCAGGATCTCGTCGATCACTGCGTTCACGCGCCGTGCGGCCTCGGCGCGTCCGGTCCGGGCGGCCTCGGCCGTGATCTCACGGGCCTGCGGGATGAGCTCCATGTAGAAGCGCTCGGCCACCTCGAACATCCCGTGCCACTGCGTGTAGTCGGGCGCCATCATCGAGGCCCCCATGCGCGCGCGCCGGCCCTCGTGGTGCCACAGGTAGTACCACGTCCACTCGATGTGATCGTCGTACTGGGTCTTCGAGATGAGGTTGGCCTCGGCCAGGGCGGTCATGATGGCCTGCCCGGGCTTGGCGAACTTCTCGTTGTAGTGGATCACCAGGTCGTCGTACTGCCGGTAGAACTGGTTGATGTAGTCGGGCGTGTGGCAGTGCGAGCACACCTGCTTCATCCGGTTGCGCTTGGCCTCGGCGGTGTCGGAGATGGCGGCGCGACGCTTCTCCGGGTCCGTCTCGGTGACGACCGCATGGTTCGCGTCGGTGTCCATCACCAGGCTCACCGGCGGGCGGTTGGTCCACGAGATGCGCTCGCCCGGGTCGTGGGTGATCCTCATCCCGTTCCTGGTATTCGCGCCCATGTGGCACGTGGCGCAGGTCGGAGCCGCACTGTAGTCGCGCCCGAGCACCCAGTTGGGTTGCGCGTCCAGGTTCATCTCCGCGATCAGGTCCCTGAACGCCACGCCGTGCTTCGACTCGTCGTAGATTTCCTTCTGCGGGTGGTCCGGGCCGAGGTGGCACTTGCCGCAGTTCTCGGGCTGGCGGGCGCGGCGCGCCGAGAAGTCGTGGCGGCTGTGGCACGCGGCGCACGAGCCGAGCGAGCCGTCCAGGTTGATCCGCCCGATACCGGTGTTGGGCCAGCTCGTGCTCGACAGCAGGGGCTTGCCGCTCTCGTTCCTCACGATGCGGCCGACCGCGTCCATGTTGGTGGGCTGCCCGTTCTGGTCTGGCTTCAGGTCCCGCATCGTCACCAGGCCGCCGTCGCTGGCCTGGAAGGCGACGAGCGACCCGTGGCACTGCTGGCAGCCCGAGTTGGCGGGCGCCATGCCGTTGACCGCCTGCACGGCCCTGCCGGGCGTGGGCGAGTGGGGGTTGAATGCCACGCGCGAGCCCTCGACGGTCTCGGCGAGGAAGTTGTCCAGCGACGCCAGGATGTTGCCTGCCTTCGAGTGGTGGCTGGCCGCGAACTCCGCCGACTCGGTCGGGTGGCACCGCGCGCAGTCCCGCGGTGTGACGATGGTGGCGATCTGCGCGCCGTAGTGCGTGAACGCGTCGGCGTCCTTCGCCTCGGCCTTGTGGCAGTCCACGCAGGCCACGCCCTTCTGAGCGTGCGACGACGAGGCCCAGTGGTCCACGATGCCGCGCGATACCTGCGTGTGACAGTCCACGCACTGGCGCGACGCGGCCGGCGTGGCCTGCACCGATACCGCCGTGCGGCGCCCCCCGGCCTCGTGCGCCCGCCGCGACACCTCGAGCCACTGCACCGCCACCAGCGACAGCAGGAACAGCAGCCCCAGGCCGCCGATTACCCAGCGCTTCTGATCAAGTGTCATCGGTCAGACCTCACGCAGGTTGGGTGCAAGGGTGCAGGGTGCAGGGGTGCAAGGGTGCAAGAGCGCAGGAGTGCACAACTGAAAGGGGCCCCCTCGGCGAATGCCAGTGGTTCGTCCAACCATCGATCCTGCCCTTTCATGCCACGACTGTCGCGATACACCAGCACCGTGCACCCTGCACCCCGTTCCCATGTCAGTGCGCGACCAGCGCTTCCCACATCGTGAACCCCATGATCAGGAGCGCCCCGACCACGCCAATCCACACGCTGATGTCCGCGTACTTGAAGCGGCGCACCAGCCAGGCGTCGATGAACGGCCAGAAGAACATCACGAAGACGATGAAGCCCTGCGTCAGCATCGCCGTCGTGCCCGAGAAGAGCTTCAGCCACCGGAAGGCCGTGTAGAAGAACCATTCCGGCTTGATCACCTCCGGCGTCACCAGCGGATCCGCCGGCGGCCCCATGTGCACCGGCAGGAGCGTGGCCAGCGCGCTCAGCAGGATCATCAGCGTGAGGCCGATGATGAGCTCGGTGTAGAAGTGCTCCGGGAAAAAGTTGAAGTACCTGACCGGCTTCTTCTCCTCGCCCTCGAAGGTGAGCTCGGTCACGCCGTGCAGGCGGACCAGCCCGATGTGCATCATCAGCACGAGGATGAGGACCACCGGCAGCACGGCGCCGTGCAGGATGAAGAAGCGCGACAGCGTCCGGTCGTTGTAGACCTCGCCGCCCAGCAGCGCCTGCTTCATGATGGGGCCGACCACCGGCACCGTGTCACTGATGTTGGCGCCGACAGTGGCCCCCCAGTAGCTCAGCTGCTCGAACACCAGGCTGTAACCGGTGAACCCGAGGAGCAGCGTGCAGACCAGGATCGTCATCCCGATCATCCAGTTCAACTCGCGCGGCCGCCGGTACGCGCCGGTGAAGTACACGCGCATCTGGTGCAGCACGACCGCCGCAATCATCAGGGTGGCGCCCCACTTGTGCAGGCCCCGCAGGTACCACCCGTACGAGGCGTCCTCGGTGATGTACCGGACCGACTCGTAGGCCGTGGCCGGCGCGGGCTGGTAGTAGAACGCCAGCAGCACGCCCGTGACGATCTGGACCACGAACAGGTACGCCGGCGTGCCCCCGAGCGCGAACCACCAGCGCTTCAGGTGGTAGGGCACCGGCTCGTTGGACATCGCCGCGACGCCCTCGAGCGACACCGGCACGCGCTCGGCCAGCCAGTCCGCGCTGCGGCTCATGCAACGTCTCCTCCGCTGCCCGGCGCCCGGCGCGTGAGGCACGTCAGGCACGGGTCGTGGCCCGGCCCCTGTGGCGAGGCCACCTCGACGAGGCCCGCCTGGCGCGGCACCGACAACTGTTCCACCGGCACGTCGATGTAGAGCAGCCCCTGGTCCACGCGGAGCGCGTACTGCGGGAGCGACTGCCCCGCATCCCCCGGCGGCCCGCCGGTCGCCTTGCCGCTCGGGTCGAACGTGCCGTTGTGGCACGGGCAGAAGTAGCGGTTGTTCTGCGGTTCCCAGTGGACCTGGCAGCCCAGGTGCGGGCACGTGCTCGAGAGCGCGATGAAGTCGGCCGCCGTCGCGCCCTCGGTCCGGCGCGTGATGTTCACCGTCCGCCCGTCCGGGGTCTGATAGAGGAGCGTGCTGCCGACCGGCACGTCGCTCACGCGCGTGACGAACAGCTGCTGCACCTCGCCGACTCGCGGGGGCAGCATGAACCGCGCGCTCAGCCAGGCGAAGAGGCCGTAGCCGCCGGCCAGCCCGGCCACCATCAGCGCCGTCGAGGAGAAGCCGAGCACGCCGCGGGCAGCGGGCTCGGGCTCGGCGGGCGGGGCCACGTGCGTCGGGTGATCGTGCGCCATCGGCTGGGCTCGTCAGAACGGCGAGAAGCCCCGCGAGGGGAAGCGCGCCATGGTGTGGAGGTGATAGAGCGGCTGCGCGTAGGCGATGATGATGAGCACGACCGCCACGGCCGTCCACAATCCGAGTCGATCCCAGAGCGAGGAGCGTTCCTCCGGGGCCACCATCGGCTCCGCGTACTCGATCGGCCCCAGGGCCCCGCGCGGCATCGCGAACATCGTGCCCACCAGCACGCCGACATAGCACATGGCGGAGATGAACAGGATCACGCCGCCCACGGCCGAGACGTTCACGAGCGGAATCCACGCCTGCGCGGCGTCGACCCCGTGGAACTCGCCGGTGTACACGCGGCGCGGCATGCCCATCAGGCCCGCGATGTGGCTGGGAATGCTGAAGAACTGCATCCCGACGAACCACAGGTAGGGCTGCACGGCCGCGACGCGCGGCCATACGAGGGCACGGCCGGTGAGACGCGGCAGCATCCAGTAGCTGAATCCCATGAAGCTGAGCGTGACGGCCGTGCCCACCGTCAGGTGGAAGTGCCCCTGCACCCAGGCCGTGTTGTGGATCATGGCGTTCATCGAATACGCGGCGTTGATGGCGCCGCCGAACCCGCCCAGCGCGAAGGTGACCATCGAGAGCGCGACGCTGGAGAAGAACGGATCGCGCCAGGGCAGCTTGCCAATCCAGCCGAACGTCCCGGTACCGCCGCGCGCGCGGCCGGCGTGCTCGAGCGACGCGGTGACCGTGAACGCGGTGACGAGGCTGGGGAAGATGATCGCGTGCGTGTTGAAGCTGTGCAGCAGCTTCCAGCCGCTCGTGATCCCGGGATCCGAGAACTGGTGATGGAACCCCACCGGCGTGGAGAAGATGATGAACTGGATGAAGACGACGCGCGTCAGCGGATCGCTGAAGAGCTTCCCGCCCGCCACGCGTGGAATCATCGTGTACCAGAGCACGTACGCCGGGACCAGCCAGAAGTACGTGAGCGGATGCCCGAACCACCAGAAGTAGGTCCGCGCCACGATCGGATCGATCCGGTCCACCAGGCCCACCGACCAGGGGATGAGGAGGATCACGACCTCGACCGCCAGGCCCGCGGTCGCCAGGATCCAGATGATCACGGTCGCCAGCATGCCGTGCGCCGCCAGCGGCGGACGCATGCCGCGGTTCGCCCGGCGCCACGACACGAAACTCGCGATCATCACGCCGCACCAGACCCACGAGCCGATCACGATCAGCAGCGCCCCGATGTAGAAGACCGGGTGCGCCAACAGCGGCGGATAGAAGGTGTACAGCACCGTGCTCGTGCCCGACAGGATGGCCAGCGTAGCCATGACCGCGCCGACCACGGCCAGCCAGAAGCCCGCCCACGCCCAGGCCGGTCCCAGGATGCGGCCGAGCGTCGTCTCGACCACCAGGTAGCCGAGCGCCATGATGAACAGCGTCGTGAACACCAGCGCCAGCAGCACGCCGTGGGCGGTCACCGAGAGGTAGTAGAGGTTGGCCGTGCCGAACGGCAGCTCGACGCCGGCGCGGGCCAGCGCCTGCATCACGGCCATCATCGCGCCGACCGCGAAGGCCGCCACCGCCACCCAGAAGTGCGCGAGGACGAGCCGGACGGCGGGCGTCATGGCGCCGCCTCGACGATGATCGTGCTGTACATGTTGTGGTGGCCCAGCCCGCAGTACTCGTTGCAGACGACCAGGTACTCGCCGGGCTCGGTGAAGGTGGTCGTCCCTTCGCTCACGTACCCG
The DNA here is from genome assembly GCA_050249615.1 of Vicinamibacterales bacterium. Lineage (GTDB taxonomy): Bacteria > Acidobacteriota > Vicinamibacteria > Vicinamibacterales > UBA2999 > VFZN01. The sequence continues at coordinate 967 of JBFWQE010000235.1, read as the reverse complement.
GGCGCGACCATGAGGTTGACGTTCGTGCCCACGATCTGAAAGCCGTGCAGCACGTCAGGGCTCGTGATGCGGAAGCGCACGGGTCGACCGACGGGCAGGCGCACCACGTCGGGCCTGAACACGTAGAACTCCGCGCGCATCACGACGGTCAGGCTGCCGTCCGGCGCGGTCCGAACCCCCGGAGTGGCGAACTCGGTGGCGATGTCCAGCGTCTCGGGATCGATCGTCTCGACGTGACTGGGCGGGTGAGCCCCACCGGAGACCGCGGCGACGACAATGGCCACCAGGAACAGCGCCAGCATCCCGGTGGCGGCCCACATCCAGTAGCGCTCGTAGCGGTCGACCTCCATGCGCCTCCCCTAGTGTGTTCCCCGGGGCACGAAGACCCCGAAGAACAGCAGCAGCCAGCCCAGGAGAAACAGGGCGCCGAATACGGACACGATGACGAGGGTGCCTCGCGGTTCGTGGAGGGGTTCCTGCTCGCTCGGCTCGGCCATGACTCACCTGACGCGCGGCGTGGAACGAGTGCCGGCGATGTGCGGACCGACAGACCTGGTGCGCACGAGCGAGTATACAGGACCTCTTGACGCCTCAAGCTCGACTTTGTTCGAGCAGCAACGGTTTCGGCCGCGGATCTCAGAGTGAGTAACTACCTGGCGCGCTCCAGCCAGCCCCGCATCTCGGTACGACGCACGACGCCTGCCTGCTGGAAGACAACGTTTCCACGTTTCAGAACGACGAAGTTGGGAATGCCCTGCACGCCGTACCGGGCCGCGAGATCGGGATGCCGGTCCGTGTCCACCTTCAACACGATCGCGCGGCCGGCCATCTCGGCCGCCACGGCCGCGACTTCAGGCGCCGCCATCCGGCAGGGCGCACACCAGGCGGCCCAGAAGTCCACGAGCACGGGTACTGTGGCGCCCTCGACGATCTCCTCGAAGAGCGCGGGGTCGGCCTCCAGAGGCTC
>JBFWQE010000234.1:1920-6553 GCA_050249615.1 Vicinamibacterales bacterium | reverse complement strand
GCGACCCGGTCCTGTCCGCGCTATCTGCGGCCCGGGCAGTCTGCGCCTTCTGCGGGCCGGTCCTCTCCGCGCTATCTGCGGCCCGGCCTTTCCGCGCCATCCGCGGCCCGGTCTCTGTCTGCGCTATCTGCGGCCCGGCCCGTCTGCGCTATCTGCGGCCCGGTCCTGTCCGCGCCATCTGCGGCCCGGTCCTGTCCGCGCCATCTGCGGCCCGGTCCTGTCCGCGCCATCTGCGGCCCGGCCTTTCCGCGCAATCCGCGTCGCGGGTCCGCTCGGAGTCAGCGGCGGATCCGATCCGCCAACTGACCCACGGCCAGCGCGTAGGCATGGGCGCAGTTGTAGCCGAGCAGGGCCTCATAGTTGGAGTAGACGAGCCAGGCGCGGCTCCCCGACCGGAACAGCGACGCGTCACGGTCCACCCGAGGCAATGCGCCTCCCGACACGGTGCGCACGCCCAGCTTCTGCCAGGCGGCCAGCTTGCGTGGCTCGGTCATCTCGCGCTCGGCCCGGCACCCGGCCGTGCGCAACCCGACTTGCACCACCACGTCGTCTTCGCGGCCGCGCGGCAGCTTCACCTCGCGCCCCCACGTCTCGTCAGCCTTCCAGCCGTGGTTCTTCAGATAGTTGGCGATGGACGCCAGCACGTCCGGCGTGGAACCCCAGATGTCCCGGTGCCCGTCGCCGTCGAAGTCCTCGGCGTGCTTCAGGTAGCTGGACGGCATGAACTGCGTCTGCCCCATCGCGCCTGCCCACGAGCCCTTCATGACATCCAGGTCGATGTCCCCGCGATCGACGATCTCCAGCGCGTGCAACAGCTCGCTCTTGAACAGCGTGCCGCGACGTCCGTCCCACGCCAGCGTGGCCAGCGCCTGCACGACCGGGCGAACGCCGCTGAATCGGCCGAAGTTCGATTCGAGCCCCCAGATGGCCACCAGGAAGCGCGGCTGCACGCCGTAGTGCGCGCCCACGCGCCCCAGCGTCCGCCGCTCGGTTCTCGCCTTCTCGTTCGCGGTCCGCACGAACCTCGTCGTCAGGCGGCGCCGGACGTATTCGTCCACCGTGAGCACGGTCTCGGCCTGCGTGCGATCCCGCTCGATGACGATCTCGAGGGGCGTGAGGCCGTCGAAGGCCCGGGTCACGGTGTCGGGCCTGATGCCGAGGTCGAGCGCTTCCTGGCGGACGCCGTCGAGCCAGGCGTCGAAGGTCGGGCGTGCGGGTTCCTGCCCACGCGCGAGCACCACCGACGCAAGAAACGCGATCAGCAGGGTGCTGGTCACCCGGAAGCGAGACGCGCCAATCGCGGCGTGGTCGCGGGACACCGGTCCATTGTACCGGGAGACCGCCCTTCGGGAAGGTCGGCTCATGGCCTTGCCGACCGATATGCGCCCGCCGCGAAGCCGGCTGTCGAACTGCCGGACGCGTTCTCGACCCTGCTCGTCAGCGCGCCGTGAAGTGCAGGCGGAAGGTGGTTTCCACCACAGGCGCACCGTTCTGGGTGCAGCGGACCTCGCGAACGAGAACCGCGCCGGGTGCGGCGGCATCGGCCAGCTCGTACATCGGCACGACGAGATGTCCACGCGCCGAGCTCACAGGGACCGACGACGGAACGCCCGGCACGCCTCCCCCCGGTGTCGTGCCTCCGACCGGCGCGCCTCCCGCGGGTGTCACTTTGATACCGGAGAGCACGTCGGTCAGCGAGCGGCCCCGACCGAGCTCGCCCTGGATGTGCCCGAGCGCCGCGCCGAGTTCCGTCGTCCGATCGGCGGGAACCGCCGTCAGGGCCCGCTTCACGACCCCGCCGAGGAAGTCCTCGTCGGCGGCAGAGGTCGAACAGACCAGTGGCACGCCCGGGCTGGCGTTCGCGTAGTCGAACTCGAATCCGTACCAGCTGCAGGGCCTCGACGTCCCAGCCTGCTCGCAGCGTGCGTCACCCCGCACGTCGATGTCGATCGCCTCCTCGCACACGCCGGGGCCACCGGCAGCGTCCCGGCAGACGCGCCCCGACCGGAATCCGGAGACGCGCGTCGTGCCGGTGCCTCCCACGTACCTGTCGAAGACCGGCGTCACCTCGCGTCCGGTGCTGGTCACGCACCGGCCGGTACTGCCGGAGCATGCGGGCTGCGACCCGCTCGGGCAGCGGAACACCGGCTCGGGTCCTTGCGGAGTGTCGCGCGTGTACTCGAACGTGATCGGCGTGGCGTCGAACGGTCCACCGCCGCCAATCCACGACGTGGCGTTCTCGAACCCGTACCGCTCGATGGCCTCTTTGTGGCAGACCGCGTCACAGTCGAGACCGCGAGCGGCCCGCTCGCGGCAGCGGTCCAGGCAGTCGTCGTGCTCGCGGCAGGCCGCGTGGGTCCCGCACGAGTACGTGCGGACCCGGCGCAGTGAATCCGGGGCGGTGCATTCGTAGGTTACGGTCGCCTCACAGGAAGATGGGCATCCGCCTCCGCAAGCGCCCCGGCAGGCGGAGGCAACCAGCCCGACCGTGGGCCCGAAATGATTCCGCACCCGTTCACCAGGCTGCCGCGCCCACTGCCCTCCTGTGCCGGACACCGAGCACACCGAGAGGATGAACAGCGCCAGAACTACCTGCCGGCCCCTCGATCGACGCGGCATGAATCCGGTCCTTTCTCGGCACGATGGCCGGGCGAAGATCTGTCTCTCCCTCACCCAGCGCAATTGCCTGGTCAGGCCCGACACGCGCCTCGAGAACCGTCGTCCCGACGCCGGCGCCGTGTTCGACCGGCGTCAGAGGGCGTTGCCCGCCGCGCCGTCCACGAACATCCCCTGGCCCGAGATGTAGCTGGCCCTCTCGGAGGCGAGAAACACCACGAGGTTGGCGAATTCCTCGGGATCCCCGAGGCGACCCATCGGGATGGACGCCACCGACGCCTTCTTGATCTCCTCGATGGGCTTCCCCGTCCGCGCCGCATTGGCCCGGTCCAGCTCGTCGATGCGCTCGGTGGCGATGCGCCCCGGGGCAATCACGTTCACGAGGATCCCCTGCGGCGCCAGCTCCTGGGACAACGTCTTCGCGATGCCCCACACGCCGGCGCGGAAGGCGTTCGACAGGATCAAATTGGGGATGGGCTGCTTGATGGACGAAGACGCGATGGTGAGCACGCGCCCGTAGCCGGCCTTCTTCATCTCCGGCACCGCCGCCGAGACCATCCGCACGAAGCTCATCATGTTCTGCTCGAAGGCCTGCTTCCACTGCGCCTCGTTCACCGCCGAGAACTGGCCGGCCGGCGGGCCGCCCGCGTTGTGCACGAGGATCTCGAGCCCGCCGTACGCGCCGACGGCCGCGCCTACCAGGCGTTCGGCCTCGGCCGGGCTGCTCACATCCGCCACCAGCGCCTCGACGCGTGCGCCCGTGTCCTTGCGAATCTGCGCCGCCGCCGCCTGAATGCGCGCCTCGTCGCGGCTGCACATCACCAGGTGACAGCCCTCCTGCGCCAGCCCGCGCGCGCACGCATAACCCAGCCCACGGCTCGCCGCGAGGACGAGCGCCCGCTTCCCTTTCAGCCCGAGATCCATCAGTGCAGGTCCAGTCTCCGGAGGATGTCGTCGAGATCGGCCAGCGTCTCCGCATCCACTGGCGCGAACGGGGCCCGCGCGCGAGGCGACGCAATCGCGCCGCGGCGGTGATAGATGTGCTTCCGGATCGCGAGGTTGATTCGTGGCTGGTTCTCGAAGCGGATGAGCGGCACGTACTTGTAGAACACCGCGGTCGCGCCGTCCACGTCGCCCGAGGTGAAGCGGCGGTGAATCTCCACGAGGACCTCGGGGTAGGCGAACCCCGTCATCGTGCCATGCGCGCCGTGCCGAAGCTCCTCGAGGAACATCATGCCGCCCAGGCCGCCGAACACGACGATGTCGGGATTGGCCGCGCGCACCTGGCTCACTTTCATCGGCGACGGCTCGTCCTCCAGCTTCAGGTAGCGGAGCCGGGGCGACGCCGCGCCAATGCGCGCAATTACGTCCACGCTCATCAGCAGGCCGCCCACGGCCGGAGGAAAGTCCTGCACGATCACGGGGATGTCGATGGCGTCGGCCACCGCGCGGTAGTGCCCCTCGAGGGCGGCGTCATTGGCCCGCGCCATCCTGGGCGGCGCCACCATCACCGCCTTCGCGCCCAGCTCCTGCGCGCGGCGGCTGAAGGCGATGCAGCCGTCGGTCCCGGCGTGGGTCGTGCCGACGCAGATGGGAAACGCCGGGCCGGCGGCCTCCACGGCAGCGGCAATCACCCGGTCCCGCTCGGCCTCGGTCAGCTTGTCGGCCTCCCCGAGCACGCCGAGGATGGTCATGCCGTTCACGCCCTTCTCGCGCGTGAACCCAGTCAACCCCTTCAGGCTCTCGATGTCGAGCGAGCCATCATCATTGAAAGGCGTCGGCGTGATGTTCCAGACACCGATGAGGGACACGCCACACAAGATAACGCAGATGGCGCAGATAACGCAGATAACGCAGACGACGCAGATGGCGCAGATGGCGCAGATGGCGCTGAGAACCGTTGGCTGAGCCGGTCATGATCCGAACCAGGACCAGGAGCGGGTGCCCGCGAGGGGTGTCGCAGAATCGCTGCCCAGCGCTATCAGCCGGCCCACAGCCGCCACCTGCTGGAGGCCCC
>JBFWQE010000234.1:0-1820 GCA_050249615.1 Vicinamibacterales bacterium | reverse complement strand
TCTGGGTTCGGTGTCTATGTCGGCCCCGCTCCCCAGAGCACCCCGGCAATCGGCCGCCCGCCATCCACGTCCAGGTCGGGCCGCTGGAACCGCCCGTGTCCCGGCGCACCCACCACCTGACCGTCGCGGTAGACGGGCACCCCGCGCACCATGGTGGTCACGACCGCGCCCTTGAGCCTGAACCCCTCCCAGAGCCTCATGTTCGCGCGCGACTTCGTCAGCGCCGTCGCCGCGCTGAAGCGCCACTTCTTCTTCATGTCCACGATGGTGAAATCCGCGTCCGCGCCCACGACCATGCGTCCCTTGTTGGGCAGGCGGAACACGTAGGCCGGGTTCTCCGAGCAGACGGCCACGACCTGCGGCAGCGTGATCCGCCGCTCGTTGACCGCGGTAAGCATCAAGGGCGTGAAGATGTCGAGGCCCGCGATGCCGGGCGGGGCCTTGAAGATGTCCGTGCCGAAGCGTTCCTTGTCCTCGGCCAGGAAGGGCGAGTGGTCCGTGCCGATGTACTCGATGAGGCCGCCCTGGATGGCGTGCCACAGCCCGTCGCGCATCTCCGTGCTCCGGAGCGCGGGGTTGCACTTCGCGTAGGGCCCCAGCTTGTCGAGGGCCTGGTCCGTGAAGAAGAGATACGGCGGACATGTCTCGACCGCCACGTTCAGCCCGCGGAGGCGGGCATCCGCCGCCAACCGGGCCGACATCGGGCTCGAGCAATGAACGATGCCGATGGGCAGCGGCTTCTCGGCGGCGCGGGCGAGCACGACAGCCACCGACACTTCCTCGCAGGCGGCCGGCCGGCTCTCGGCATGGGCGCGTCCCGTGGTCCGTCCCATGCCCTCGAGCCGAGCCCTGAGCGGCCCGTACATCCCCGGCTCCTCGCAGTGGAAGCAGTGCCGCAGCCGGGTGAGCCGGACCGCGTCCATCACCTGGCGCACCTCGTCGTGCCGGCACCACAGCCCGGAGAACTCGTCCTCGCGGCCCTCGGGCGGCGGCTGGAGGAAGGTCTTGAAGGCGATGACCCCCGCCTCGGCCTGCTCGACGATGCGGTCGACGTTGTCGCGGCCGGCGCCGCCATAGAGCGCGTAGTCGATGTGCGCTTGCGGCGCCATCGCGGCCACGCGCGCCTTCAGGTTCGCAGCGGAGTTGGTGGGGATCTTCGAGATGGGCATCTCGAAGAGCGTGGTGATGCCGCCGGCAGCCGCGGCGGCCGTGCCCGAGCCGAAGTCCTCGCGCGCCTCGCCGCCGGGATGCCGTGTATGGACGTGCGTGTCGATGATGCCGGGCAGCACGTGCAACCCCTTCACCACCATCGTCTGCGCGGCGGCGATCGGGACCCCGGCGGTCGTGATGTCTGCGATGCGCCCGTCGCGGACGGCGATGCTGGCCGGGTAGGCACGTCCCGCCGAGACGAGCGTGCCGCCGGTGATCGCCAGGTCGTAGGTCCGCTGAGCCACGCGTCGTCATAGTAGCCGACGCTGGCGCGATCCGGAGCGCCTGGGCTTCAGCCCCGGCGACACGCGACGCGATCCGCCGGGACTTCAGAACCGGCGGACACTACCGCGTGGTCGCCTGCGCGTCGGGCCACTTGTCCACGCGGTGGACCACCGGCTTCAAGGTCCTCAGGTAGGCATAGATGGCCCCCAGGTCCTCGCGCGTCATGCCCGCGTACATCCGCCAGGGCATGGCCGTGTTCTGGCGCCGTTCGGCATCGGTGAGGACGTGATCGTCGGCGATCTCGAACCCCTTGAACTTGTTGATGAACTGCTCCTCTGTCCACGCGCCAATGCCCGTGTCCGCGTCGGGGGTGATGTTCGCCACCC